>DALYSR010000283.1:0-1519 GCA_031991825.1 Paracoccaceae bacterium | reverse complement strand
GTGTCGCGCTTAGCGCGGCAGGTTTGCCGCTTCGCGGGCCAAGGCGGTGATCTGGTCCCAGTGACCGGCCAGCATCGCATCCTTGGGGGCGACCCAAGAGCCGCCGACGCAAGCGATGTTTTTCAGCGACAGATAGCTCTTGGCATTGGCCAGATTGATGCCGCCGGTCGGGCAGAAGGTGACCTGCGGGATCGGGCTGCCGATGGATTTCAGGAAGGGCGCGCCGCCCGATTGTTCGGCGGGGAAGAACTTCTGGACGCTATAGCCCTGTTCCAAAAGGGCCATGATTTCGCTGGCGGTCACGGCTCCGGGCAGGAGCGGCAGGTCGAATTCGGCGCAGGCGTCCAACAGCGCGGGCGTGGAGCCGGGGCTGACACCAAAGGTCGCGCCCGCCTCTTTGGCGGCTTTGACATCGGCGCGGGTCAGCAAAGTGCCTGCGCCCACGCGGCCGCCTTCGACTTCGGCCATGGCGCGGATTGCATCCAGCGCGCAAGGGGTGCGCAGGGTGACTTCCAGCGCCGGCAGGCCGCCTGCAACCAAGGCCTGCGCCAAGGGTTTCGCATGGGCCAGATCGTCGATCACCAGAACGGGGACGACGGGGGCAAGGCGGCAGATGTCAAGCGCGCGGGCGGATTGTTCGGCTGGGGTCACGGGATATTCCTTTGGCAGGAGGATGTGCCGGAGGGGCGGGGCGCCTCCGGCGGGAGTATTTTTAAAAGGTGCAATATGCAGGCGTCAGACGACGACGGCGGCACCGTGGTCGGAGGCGCCGACGTTTTGGCGGAAGACCTCGAACAGCTCGCGGCCGATGCCGGAATGATGCGCCGACATGTCGATCTGAAGGGGGGGGCGTGCGTCGAAATCATCGGCCAGAACCTGCAGGCTGCCGGTGGTGGCGTCAAGGCGGATGATGTCACCATCGCGCAGCCGCGCGAGCGGGCCGCCTTGGGCCGCTTCGGGGGCCATGTGGATGGCGGAGGGCACCTTGCCCGAGGCGCCGGACATGCGCCCGTCGGTGACCAGCGCCACCTTGAGGCCGCGTTCTTGCAGCACCGACAGCACCGGCGTCAGCGAGTGCAATTCGGGCATGCCCATGGCCTTGGGGCCTTGGAAGCGGACCACGACGATGGTGTCGGCGGTGAATTCGCCCGCGCGGAAGGCGGCTTTGACCCCCTCTTGGTCGTGGAAGATGCGGGCGGGGGCTTCGATGATGTGACGGTCCGGGGCGACGGCCGAGATTTTGATCACGCCGCGGCCCAAATTGCCTTGCAGTTGTTTCAAGCCGCCTTGCGGGGCGAAGGGATCAGCGACAGGGCGCAGGATCTTGTCGTTGAGCGTGGTGGTGGGCCCTTGGCGCCAGCCCAAAGCGCCGCCTTCGAGCGTGGCTTCCTGGCGGTAGGCGTCAAGGCTGTCGCCCATGATGGTCATCGCATCGCCATGCAGCAAGCCCGCATCAAGGAGTTCGTTGATCAGGAATTGCAGGCCGCCCGCCGCATGGAAATGGTTCACATCCGCCAGA
>DALYSR010000282.1:0-1543 GCA_031991825.1 Paracoccaceae bacterium | reverse complement strand
TGGGTGGGGATCAGCCCGAGTTCAAAGAAACGATCCGCCGCCAGCTGCTGTGCATCACGCGGGGCATTGGTTCCCTCGTACAAGGCTTTGGCAACATCGCCGCGATTGGCATCTGCCCAAACCACTGATTGGCCAAGGGATTCGATGGTTTTATGGATCACGGGCGGAATATTCAGGATCTGCCACGAAATCCTTGTTTCCAAGGAAATAGGTATTTATATCAAAGACATCCGATCCGCGGGTCAGGACTGTCGGCTTGTGCTGGACTTCCGTGATGGCCAGGAAAGGGTTCGCCCCCCAAGCATCGACATCGCCGCCCGCAAAGGCCGCACTTGCATCGGCTGGCGCCAGATAGATGGCATCGACATCCTCGAAATTCAGCCCCGCCTGTTCAAGCGCCGCAACAAGCCGGTTATGCGGCGACCTCCCCGTGCTTCTTGCCCTTCAGATCGGCAAGCTTTTCAATGCCTTTGTCGGCATGGGTGATGATCGCTTCGCCCCTGCCATTCGCGGGCAGCGCCACCACATAGCTGATTGCGGCACCAGCGCTTTGCCCGAAATTCGGCGGCGCGTCACCCGTCCAGCCAAAATGGATCGCCCCGACATTCAGCGTCACGACCAAGGGGGGGCCTGCGGTAAATTCGACCCATTCGACCTTGGTGCCAAGCGGCGCGAGCAGGGTTTCGATATTGTGCTGCGGCTGCTGCGCGATCACCGGCAGATTGGTCTTCTGAAAGCCGATCTTCAACGTTTCGAGCCGAGCGGATATCGCGCCGGTCGCAACGGTTGCGGCAAGGCTTGCCACACCGGCCAGCAGGATACGGCGGCTGAATTCCATCATCGAGGACACCTTTAGATCATGAGGAAGCGCGGTTCTTGCGGCCAGACGGCCTTAAGGTCTGCCACGCGTCAACCGATCCGACGTGCAAGGCATCGCGCGGATCCGGTTGACGTAAATTTCAACTAATATATTGTTTTATAAACATATATTTCATCACTCTTTTCAAGCGCAGCACCTGAGATAGACTGACTATCGCGACCACCGGGGCGGGAGGGAAATACTCACCCTATCCGCGGACAATCTTTGGCAAGCTTATATGTCGATATTTCACTGCTGCGCCGCAGGGATAACAATCCGCGCAAAGCTGGCCGCACCATAATCCTTTCCAGTGGCCGTTTGGCGCATCGAAACTGTCCGGTCCCAGTTGCGCTTGGTTGTCGATGCCCGCCGCAAATAGACGTTCTTAAAACTTCGAAACATGGTTTCCCAACGCGACCATTCCTCGTCCGGTGCCAATTCCGCCCGCAGTCTTGCAGCGGCGCTGGGATCGATCCGCAACAACCGATTGGCACGGGCATAGGATTTGTGAATTCTGGACACCAATTCGGGATGGGCGGCGATCCAGTCGCGCCGCGCGAAGGCGCTGACATAGGGCAGTCTTTCCATCGACATGATATCGCCGCGGGTCAGCGAAATCCATGGCACCGCGGTCCCGTCCAAGACCAGCGCCGCCATTTCACCCGTCGTCCAAATCATCGCATC
>DALYSR010000281.1:1005-1550 GCA_031991825.1 Paracoccaceae bacterium | reverse complement strand
GGGGCTGATCCTCGCTGATGCCTATGGGGGGGAAGTGGTGCGAATGGCGCCAGAACTTCCTCTGGCGCCTGCGCGTCGCAAAAAGATCACCAATCTTTTCGCCCGTCACGCCGCGCGTCAGCTACAGGCTTTGCGCGACCCCTTGGCGCTGCTTAGCGCTTTTTAGAAGGCTTGGACGGCTGGCTCATGATGCGCGCCGCTTCGGCCGCCGCACGCAGCTCTTCCGCGATCTCTTCCGCTTCTTCCGGATCGAAATCGAGCGGCAATTCGATGCCGCCTTCCGCTTCTACATAGATGCGGACCATGCCCTGATCGGTCGGACCGATTTGGATGTTGGCCGCAACCTCGCTTTGCTTGTCGATACCCATGATGAGCCCCTTTTTCTTGTGGCCTTGGCCTAGCTGTGTTTGGCCCCACTGGCAAGATTTGGTGCAAGTTTACGATTTTGCAAAGATGGTCGAAGAAAGTTGTTTTTTGGGTCTTGTGGCTGCGGGGGGCTGTAGCTATATCACCCCCATGGCGCCGCCTTAGCTCAGTTGGTTAGA
>DALYSR010000281.1:0-905 GCA_031991825.1 Paracoccaceae bacterium | reverse complement strand
GCACTAGATTGTGGATCTAGGGGTCCCCCGTTCGAGCCGGGGAGGTGGTACCATCACATAAAGCCCGCGTATCAGATTCATATCCGATACGCGGGCTTTTTGCTTTTGCCCCTGTTGCAAATATATCATCTTTCCCTCTTGAATTCGGTCGGATCGCTGGCTATACCACCGCTCATGGCGCCGCCTTAGCTCAGTTGGTTAGAGCACTAGATTGTGGATCTAGGGGTCCCCCGTTCGAGCCGGGGAGGTGGTACCATCCTAAAAAGCCAGCGTATTCGGTCACTTGCTGATCTGATACGCTGGCTTTTTGCATATTGGCCTTTCATGTTTCACTTGCTCACGCGCTTGTTGCGAAACCTCTTGGCGGGTAACGGCGTTGTGCTGCGTGACCAGAGGCAGTGCCTCGAAAGGGGAGACGTGAGATGATGCGGACTTCAGCTTTACAGCTTGTGCTTTGTGCGGGCCTCGTGGCCGGAGCAGGACTGACTGCGGCCCCGCTGCAGGCCCAGAACCTTGGCGATATCGTATCCGGTGTGGCCGAAACGATGATCCAGCAGGAACGCGACAAGGCGGCCTATGCCCAAGCGCAGCGAACCAATACCGCAGTCGGCTATCGCACTTATTTGGATAATTTTCCAAACGGCGCCTTTGTGAACGAGGCGCGAAATGCTTGGCAAAGGCTGGGCGGGGATCGCTGGCAGAATCAGAATCCAAACCAGAATCAATGGAACAATCGGCAGGATTATAACCGGCCGGATGGGATGTCTCCTGCCGCGCGAGAGGCCAATATCGGCATAACGCGCAACCAGCGCGTGACCATCCAGCGTCAACTGACCGCTCTGGGCTATTCGACCGGTGGGTCTGACGGGGTGTGGGGGCGGAACACCCGCAATGCGCTGGCGCGC
>DALYSR010000280.1:0-1570 GCA_031991825.1 Paracoccaceae bacterium | reverse complement strand
GGGCTGATCGGACAAAAGCCAAGCGCGGCGGGAAGCTGAGAGGATCATCCCCGCCTCCTGACGCGCGGATCAAGCAGCGAATAAAGAAAGTCGGCCAAAAGATTCAATCCGATGAAGCAGACACCGATCAGAAGCGTGCCACCAAGCACCGCGTTCATATCGGCATTTTGCAAGCTGTTGGTCAGATACATGCCCAGACCGGGCCATGAGAAGACGGTTTCGGTCAGCACCGATCCTTCAAGCAGATGCGCATAGGACAGCGCGATCACCGTCACCAAAGGCACCGCCGCATTGCGCAGCGCATGGACCCAGATGACACGCCATTCCGGCACACCCTTGACGCGGGCGGCGGTGATATATTCCTGCGCCAGTTCCTGCAGCATGAAGCTGCGGGTCATCCGGCTGATATAGGCCATCGAGAAATAGCCCAAGATCGATGTCGGCAGGATCAGATGCGACACCACATTGCGGAAGGCCGCCCATTTGCCCTGTATGGCGGTGTCCCATAACAGGATGCCGGAGCGGGGCGTGAAGTCGAATTCATAGGCGATATCGATCCGCCCAGGACCCGCAACCCATTGAAGCCGCGCGTAAAACAGCAACAGCCCCACAAGGCCCAGCCAAAACACCGGCGCGGAATAGCCGATCAAGCCGACCACACGGACGATCTGGTCGGCAAGCTTGCCTTGTTTGACGGCGGCCAAGACGCCAAGCGGTACGCCGATGACGGTGCCGATGATCAGGCCGATGGTCGCTAGTTCCAAAGTCGCGGGAAAGACGCGCAACAGGTCATCCACAATCGGGCGTTTGGTCAGGAAGCTTTGCCCCAGATCCCCCGACAGCACAGTTTTGAGATAGATGAAAAACTGCTCATACAGCGGTTTGTCCAAGCCCAGTTCGATGAAGACCCGATCATAGGTTGATTGCGGGGCATGATCACCAACCACGGATAAAACCGGATCCACCGGAACCACGCGGCCGATCAGGAAGGTGACCAGCAACAGACCCAGCAGGGTCAGCCCTACCGAAACCACCAGTTTAACCACCTTCCACAAGAAGGCGGGAAGGGCGCTGGAGCGCCCCTCCTTCAGGGATGAGAAAGACATCAGTTCTTAGAGACGCCGATGAAGGAGTTATCGTTGAACGACGGCCCGACCACGAAGCCATCGACATTCTTACGCATGCCGACCACTTCGTTTTCTTGGAACATGATCACAAAGGGTCCGGTCTCTTGGACTTCTTTTTGCAGCTTCAGATACATCTCGGCGCGTTTGGCGGAATCTTGTTCCAACATCGCGGCGGCGGTCTCCTTCGACAATTCCGGAATGTCCCAAGCATTGCGCCATGCGAGCGGCTTAGAGGTCGCCTCGTCCGAATTGTCGGTATTGCGGGCGAAGGTATCGGCATTGGTATGGGGGTCTTGGAAATCCGGTCCCCATTGGCCAAGGAAGACATCCAACTGGCGCGCACGATATTTGGTCAGGATGGTACCGCCATCCCCCGGCACCAGATCCATGGTGACGCCGGCTTGGGCGAAGGTGGTCTGGATCGCTTCGGCAATCGCGGGGAA
>DALYSR010000279.1:0-1584 GCA_031991825.1 Paracoccaceae bacterium | reverse complement strand
CTCTGCGATATCAAATCTGGACATTCATGTACGGATTTGAGAAAGCTGACGTAAGGGATCAGCCCAAATGTGGCGACGGCCCGCCTTCCTTATCCTTATGCCAGAGCCGCCCCAGCCATGACGCGACATTATTCTGCCCTCACCTTGCTGAAAGAAGGCCTCACCGGCCAGAAGGGCTGGGACCAGGCTTGGACCTCGCCGGAACCGAAAAACCGCTATGATCTGGTGATCATCGGCGGTGGCGGTCACGGACTTGCAACCGCTTATTATCTTGCGAAAATCCATGGCATTACCAATGTCGCGGTGATCGAGAAAGGCTGGATCGGCGGCGGCAATACGGGGCGGAACACCACTGTCGTCCGCTCGAATTATTTCTTCCCCGAAAGCGTGCGGCTTTATGACATGGCGCTGAAGCTATACGAGGGTCTGTCAAAAGAACTGAATTATAACATCATGTTGTCCCAGCGCGGCATGATTTCCTTGGCCCATACTCCGGCCGAGATGGAAATGTCGGCGCGCATCGTCAATGCGATGCAGATCAACGGCACCGATGCCGAACTTTTCGGCCCCGACGATGTCAAGCGCGTGCTGCCGATCTATAACTTCTCGGACAAGGCGCGTTATCCCGCTTTGGGCGGCGTTTGGCAGGCACGTTCGGGCACGGCGCGTCACGATGCGGTGGCTTGGGGCTATGCGCGCGGTGCTTCTGCGATGGGCGTCGATATCATTCAGCAATGCGAAGTGACTGATTTCATAATTGAAAATGGTTGTTGCTGCGGGGTGAAAACCACCAAAGGCGACATCCGCGCCGATCGTGTCGGCATGGCGGTCGCGGGCCATTCCGGTCAAATGGCGGCGAAAGCGGGCTTCCGTTTGCCAATAACCTCTTATGCGCTGCAAGCCTGCGTATCCGAGCCGGTCAAGCCCATTCTGGACACTATTGTCCTGTCGCCGGGGGCAGGCACCTATGCCAGCCAATCCGACAAAGGCGAGATGGTTGTCGGCGGCGGTTTGGACCGTATTCCGTCTTACGGTCAACGCGGAAACCTGCCGGTGCTGGAAACCGTTTTGTCCGGTTTGGTCGAGATGTTCCCCTCGTTCCGTCAGCTGAAATTGATGCGTCAATGGGCGGGCATCGTCGATGTGGTGCCCGATAGCTCGCCGATCATCGGCGAAAGCCCGTTGCCGGGATTGTTCCTTAATTGTGGCTGGGGCACCGGCGGCTTCAAGGCGATCCCGGCGGGCGGCACCTTGCTCGCGCATCTGCTGGCCACCGGCCAACATCACGACATTTCGCGCCCCTTCGATCTTGACCGCTTCCGCACCGGCCGTCTGATCGATGAGGCAGCAGGCTCGGGCATCGCCCACTAAGTTCTGGATCTAAAATGCAAATCTTCTCCTGCCCCTTCTGCGGCGATAGACCCGAAACGGAGTTCCACTTCGGCGGCGATCTGGGAAATCTGCGCCCTGAAGGCTTTCGCGAGCTCTCGGACCAAACCTGGTCGGATTACCTGTATTATCGCAATAATCCCAAGGGTTTAGCCCGCGAAATCTGGTTGCACACCACCTGCGGCGAATTATTCG
>DALYSR010000278.1:0-1601 GCA_031991825.1 Paracoccaceae bacterium | reverse complement strand
CGAAAGCCTTGAAGGCAAGAAGGGCATGCCGCGCATGAAGCCGCCGTTCCCCGCGGGCGCGGGCCTTTACGGCTGCCCGACCACGGTGAACAACGTCGAATCCATCGCCGTCGTGCCGACCATTCTGCGTCGCGGCCCCGAATGGTTTGCGGGCTTTGGTCGTCCGAACAATGCGGGCGTCAAGCTGTTCGCGATGTCGGGCCATGTGATGACGCCCTGCGTGATCGAAGAAAGCATGTCGATTTCCATGCGCGAGCTGATCGAAAAGCATGGCGGCGGCGTGCGCGGCGGCTGGTCGAACCTGAAAGCGGTCATTCCGGGTGGCGCGTCATGCCCCATCCTGACCGCCGAGATGTGCGAAGATGCCATCATGGATTACGACGGCATGCGCGAGAAGAAATCTTCCTTCGGCACCGCCTGCATGATCGTCATGGATCAGAACACTGACGTCATCAAAGCCGTCTGGCGCTTGGCGAAATTCTTCAAGCATGAAAGCTGCGGCCAGTGCACGCCGTGCCGCGAAGGCACCGGCTGGATGATGCGCGTAATGAGCCGCATCGTCACCGGCGACGCGGAACTGGAAGAAATCGACATGCTGTGGGACGTGACCAAGCAGGTCGAAGGCCATACCATCTGCGCGCTTGGCGATGCGGCGGCTTGGCCGATCCAAGGCTTGATCCGCAATTATCGCAACGAAATCGAAGACCGCATCAAGGCCAAGAAAACCGGCCGTATTTCGGCAGCTTTGGCGGCTGAATGATGATGAAGCCGGTCGCATCCCTGCTGCTGACGATGCTGGCGCTTGGCGCCTGCGTCCCGAGCGCGCCGTTCGCGGCCGCTCCGGTAGGGATGTCGGCCATGCGTGGTCCCTTGGCGGTGAACAACAATGGCGCGCCGTTCCGCGCCGATGAAGGTGCTGCCGCCCGCAAGAAGGCCGAATCCGCCTGCGCGGCGCAGGGCTTGGTGCTGAAGACGTCGATCTACGACCGTTTCGAGCGTGGCAGCTGGCATTATCGGGAGGGTTGCCAATGAAAGCCGTCCTTTTGGCTGCAAGCCTGATGCTGCTGGCAGCACCCGCCGTGGCGCGCGATCCGATCAATACGGAAAAGCATATCAATTCCGTGTTGCTGCAGGGCTTTATCGCCGATCAGATCGCGGACAATTGCCCGACGATCACTGCCCGTCGCATTCGCGCGCTGAACGAGCTGGTCAAGCTGCGCGATTACGCTTTGTCGAAAGGCTATAGCCGCGCGGAAGTGACGGCTTTCGTTGAAAATAAAACGGAAAAGGCGCGTGGTAAGGCGCAAGCTGCCGCTTGGCTGAAAGCCAAAGGGGCGGTGCAGGGCAAGCCGCAAGCCTATTGCGCGGTGGGCGAGGCAGAGATTGCCAGAAAATCGCTGATCGGTGCTTTGCTGAGGTCGAACAAATGACCAAGGCGCAAGAATTCGCACGGAAACGTGCAGCGGATACCGGCGCTTCATGCGCCACCAGAAAGACCAAAGCGCAGGGGCGGTTCACCGCCCTTCATGCAGTGATGGCTGCGGAGTGAGCAGATGACGAACCTCAAGAAGATCAACATCGACGGTATCGAGCTCGAGGTC
>DALYSR010000277.1:0-1634 GCA_031991825.1 Paracoccaceae bacterium | reverse complement strand
CCAAAAGCCCGCGCAAAATCCGCTGGCGCCCCAGATCTTCCACCCGCTGCACGGTGAAATCGACGCCACCCCGTTGCACCAGCCGCAGATGTTCGGGGCGAATGCCCAGTTCCAACGCGCCTTGCGCGGCACCATAGCTTTGCGCCAAAGGCACGCCTTGCCCATCCGCCAGCCGCGCAAGCGCCCCCTCCAGCCGAACGGGCAGGAAATTCATCCCCGGTGAGCCGATGAAATAGCCGACAAAACGGTGACTTGGTGCATCGAACAGTTCCGCAGGCGTGCCCATCTGCACCACACGGCCGTCATACATCACCACGACCCGCTCGGCGAAGGTCAGGGCTTCGGTCTGGTCATGGGTGACATAGATCATGGTGTGACCAAATTCGCGGTGTAGCCCTTTGAGTTGAGTCCGCAATTCCCATTTCATCTGCGGATCGATCACCGTCAGCGGCTCGTCGAACAGGATGGCATTCACATCCTCGCGCACCATGCCGCGCCCAAGGCTGATCTTTTGCTTGGCATCCGCCGTCAGCCCGCGCGCTTTGCGCGGCAGCATGTCCTGCATGCCGATCATCTGGGCGATATGGTCCACGCGCGCGGCGATATAGGCAGGGTCAAGCCTGCGGTTTCGCAGCGGAAATGCCAGATTATCGCGCACGGTCATGGTGTCGTAGACCACCGGAAACTGGAACACCTGCGCAATATTGCGCGCGGTGGGGGCGGCATCGGTCACGTCTTGATCGTCAAACAGCACCCGCCCATGGCTGGGCCGGATCAGCCCCGAAATAATGTTCAAAAGCGTGGTCTTGCCACAACCGGACGCGCCCAGCAGCGCATAGGCCCCGCCATCGCGCCAGATGTAATCGGTTTCCTTCAGCGCGAAATCCGCCTCGCCCTGCGGGTGCGGCAAATAGCTATGTGCCAGATTTTTCAGGGTAATCTGTGCCATCTATGCAGCCTTCGCGCTCAAGCTGCGCCCATCCGCGCCGAAAAGGGTCAGCTGTCTGGGGTCCAGCCACAGCCGGATCGGCTGATCGGGGGCCATCTGATGCACCCCTTCCAGCAAAGCAATCCAGCGATTGCCCTGCGCCTGCACATGCAAATAGGTCTCGGCGCCGGTGATTTCCGATGTCACCACACGGCAGTCGAAAGGCACATCTTGTGGGCCGGCCGCGTCAATCCGCAAATGGTTGGCATGAAATCCCGCCTGATAGCGGCCATCCGCCATGCCTGTCAGCGCCCAATCGGCACTGCCCGCCATAGCCCTACCTGCCCGCAGCTCCAAGCCCATGACATTCATCGGCGGATCGCTGAAAATCCGTGCCGTGGTCATATCCACCGGCTGGCGATAGACCTGCAGCGCGGGCCCGAACTGGCACAGCCTGCCTTCCGACAGCACCGCCGTCTGACCGCCCAGCAACAAAGCCTCTTCGGGCTCGGTGGTGGCATAGACGAAAATCGCGCCGGAGGCTTCAAAAATCCGTGGAATTTCAACGCGCAACTCTTCGCGCAGCTTATAGTCCAAATTGGCGAGCGGCTCGTCTAGCAGCACCAGTCCCGCCCCCTTCACCAAGGCCCGCGCCAAGGCGCAGCGCTGTTGTTGCCCGCCCGAAAGCTCCAGCGGTTTGCGCGCA
>DALYSR010000276.1:0-1662 GCA_031991825.1 Paracoccaceae bacterium | reverse complement strand
CCCAGCATCTGGATATGCCTCGATCAACAATTTATAGGTATTTCAACAGCTTGAAGCAATATGGCCTGATCGTCGAAGACCAAAGCGGTGCCTTCCAGCTGTCGGCCAAGATCGTCGAACTGGCGCGTGTGGCCAAAAGCACCTCGACCGTACTGCGTATCGCGCGGCCCTATATCGAAAAGCTATCGGAAACCTTTGGCGAATTCACCTCGCTACGCGAATTGATCGGACCCGAACTGGTGCCCTTGGACCGCATCGATTGCCGCCACCACGTGCGCATTCCCTATCTGCGCAACACGACCCTGCCTTGGCCCGCCACGGCTGGTGCGAAAGTGATGCTGGCGTTTTCCACCCCGCATCAGCAGGAGGAAATGTTCAAAAGCTTCACACCGATGGCCTATACCAGCCACACGATCACCGATCGCGCCTTGCTGGAACGAGAGCTGGAACGTGTGCGCAAACAAGGCTTTGCGATTTCAAACGAAGAACGTGATGAAGGCGTCAGCGGCGTGGCAGCCCCGATCTTCTCGGGGGGAAAGTTGACCTATTGCATCGCGCTTGGCGGGCCGTCCTTCCGCTTTGTCGGTAACAATCTGGCGCAAATGACCCATGATGTTTCGCAGGCCGTTCAAGCCATCACCGCCGAATTGGAAACCTTCGCGATCTGATCGCCAGATCCGACCAAAGGCCCCAATGAAACGGCCCCGTGGTGATCCACGGGGCCGTTTGCTTATTTCGCCAAGAATTCAAGGCTCAGTTTGTTGAAGGTCTCCGGATCCTCGAACTGCGGCCAGTGACCCACATCCGCCATCTCGACATATTCGGCATTGGGCATCAGGCCCGACACCGTCTGCGCGGTTTTCAGATATTCATCGGCATCGGCCAAGGAGCCCACCACTAGGGCAGGCGCTTGGATCGCTTGCCAGTCAGCATCCTTCAGCAGGTTGCGCTCGCGGATATCGGGATCTTGCAGGGCAAGGATGTTCAACATGCCCTTCTTCATTTCCGGCATGCGATAGATCGCCTGACGATGCGCGATCAGATCGTCGATCCGGCTTTTCTCATGCGCGACCAGCTTGTTGAAAATCGCTTTGATATTGCCCCAAGACGGATCGTCCACCGCAGCCGTGCGCTGCGAGATGATCCGGCCACGGTTCGCCGCCGACGAGAAATAGCCCGATGCCGACAGTAGGACCAGCTTGTTGACACGGTCCGGATGACGCAGACCGATGGTCGCCGAAATCCATGCGCCCAGCGAACAACCCATCAGATGCGCGCGCTCAATGCCCATCACATCCATGAAGCCCAGCACGTGGCCCATATAGTCTTTGATTTCCAACGGCTGATCCGGCTTGTCGGTGAAACCGCAGCCGATCATGTCCAGCGCGAAGACTTCATACTGCGCGGCATGGGCCTTGAAGTTGGACGAAAAGGCTTCCCAGTGACCGGCGGTGCCATGCAGCATGACGATGGGCGGCGCGCCCTTTTTGCCCGCACGGGCATAGCGGGTGTTCAGCCCGCCAACGGTCACGAAGCCCTGCTCGAAGCTGGTGTCGCGCAGGCCCGTCCAAATCGAGCGGTAGTCTTGAACCTGTTCAGTCATCTTGAAAATCCTTATTTTTCTTCCGGCACGCAGATGCCGCCGCCGATCACGCCCATGCC
>DALYSR010000275.1:0-1728 GCA_031991825.1 Paracoccaceae bacterium | reverse complement strand
CAGGAAGGGACGACCAAAGCGGTGCAGGTTGGACAAGGTCAGGTTTTCGCGCAAGGTCTTGGCCAGCAATAGCCCGCGTTCCTTGCGATCTTCGGTCAGATAGGCCAGCCGCGCCCGTTCGGCATCCAACAGCGATCTGATCTTGACGGGCTGCCCGTCCAGCCGCATCTCGCCGTGATGGGGGCGCAGGCCCACCATGCCTTCGGCCAATTCGGTGCGCCCCGATCCCACCAGCCCCGCGATCCCCACCACTTCACCGGCGCGGATCGACAGATTGATATCCTTGACCAAGGGCGGCACGCTGAAATTCTGGATCGACAGCAATTCGACCCCGAAACCACGCCGCTTCGGCGGGAAGATATCGGCCAGATCGCGGCCGACCATGGCGGTGGCCATGCCGTCTTGGCTCAACGCGCCGCGTAGCGCGCGCCGCACCACCGCGCCGTCGCGCAGAACAGTGATACGATCGGCCAGATATTCGACTTCCTCCAAGCGATGCGAAGTATACAGGATCGCAACCCCATGATCGCGCAGCCGATTGATCTGCGCATACATCACTTCCACCTCGCGCGCGGACAGCACCGCCGAAGGTTCATCCATGATCAGCACTTTCGCATCGCGCGACAAGGCTTTGGCGATTTCAACCATCTGGCGATCCGACACCGGCAGATCGCGGATCCGCGCCTCGGGAGAGATGGAACTGTGCAGACGGTCCAGCAAGCTTTGCGTGGCCTGACGCATCGCCGCGTGATCGATCAACAGCCCGCCCGCCTCGCGACCAAGCCAGATGTTTTGGGCGACCGTCAGATCTGAAGCAAGGTTAAATTCCTGATGGATCACCACCACGCCCTGCGCTTCGGCGCCCGCCCCCGAATGCCAAGGGGCAGGCGCGCCGTTGAAGGTCACGCGCCCCGTGCTCGGCGCCAGATAGCCCCCCAGCAGCTTCATCATGGTCGACTTGCCAGCCCCGTTTTCGCCAATCAAAGCATGGACTTCGCCCGCATGAAGCGCGAAATCGACGCCATGCAGGATTTCAATCGGCCCGAAGCTTTTGGTCACGCCTTCCAGCGCCAGAACCGGTGCGCTCATAGTGTTACCCATGCGCCATCCGCCCGGTGCGAGGCGACGGCCTTGGCGATGAAGGACATGCCATCAAGCCCGTCTTGCAGTGTCGGCACCAAGCTTTCCAACGTATTGCCTGCGTCTTTGGCACGGATCATCCGCGCCGCATCGCGGTAAAGATTGGCGAAAGCCTCAAGATAGCCTTCGGGATGGCCCGATGGCACGCGGCAGGCATCGATCTGATCGGGCAAAGCATCGGCGCCATTGCGGGTCAGCAGGCGACGGGCTTGGCCAAGGGGCGAATACCACAGCTGATTGGGGTTTTCTTGGCTCCAATCCAACCCCGCCTTGTCGCCGTAAATCCGCAGCCTTAAGCCGTTTTCATTGCCCACCGCGACTTGCGAAATCAACAGGCTACCGCGCGCGCCCGTGGCGTAGCGGGTCAGGATATGCGCATGGTCATCCAGCACACGGCCTTCGCCGAAAGACGCCAGATCGGCGGAAAGGGCATTGGGCGTCATGCCACTGACAAAGCTCGCCAAATTCCAGCCATGCGTGCCAATATCCCCTAAAGCGCCGCCCAGACCCGACCGCGCCGGATCGACCCGCCACGCGGCCTGCTTGCTGCCCTGATCTTCGGCCTTGCTCGCCAGCCAATCCTGCAAA
>DALYSR010000274.1:0-1759 GCA_031991825.1 Paracoccaceae bacterium | reverse complement strand
CCCTGAAATTCGGCGGATCGGGCATGGCCCCCGCGGCCTTCCTGTCACTGGTCGAACAGATTTCGACCATCGACGGATCGGCCGGATGGGTGGCGGCCTTCGGTTCGGCCAATACCTATATCGCGGCCCTGCCCGAAGAGACGCAGGCGCAGATCTATGCCTGCGGTCCCGATCAGGTCTATGCGGGCGGGCTTTACCCGCTTCGCCCCGCCACCAAGGTGGAAGGCGGCTATCGGGTGACGGGCCGGTGGCGTTTCGCATCGGGCTGCAAGGGGGCGGATTGGATCGGGGTGGGGATATCCATCGATGACGGCGCGGGTGGGCCTGCTTTGGCGCATATGGCGGTTGCCCCCGCCGATCAGGTCAGGATCATCGACAATTGGCATATGTTGGGGATGCAGGGCACCGGCAGCCACGACACGGCGGTCGATGCGAAATTCTACGCCAAGGACTGGATTTGCGCCCGCGGGGCCAAGGGCATTTTCGACGATCCGCTCTATCGCTATCCGGCCTTGGCCTATCAGGCGCAGGTCCATGCGGCGGTCAATCTGGGCCTTGCACGGGGCGCGCTTGATCTGGCGATTGCCCTGACCCATGGCGCGAAGCTGATGCCGGGGGCCAAGACCCTTGGAGATCGCGCCTATTTCCGCACCACCATCGCGCGCGACACCGCTGCCTTGGAAGCCGCGCGGGCCTATTATTACCAAAGCGCCGAACAGGCTTGGGCGGTTTTGCTGGCCGGTGACGAGATTGGCCTTGATCTGACCAATGCCCTCAGGCTGAGCGCCAGCCATGCCGCCCATTGCGCCACGAAAGTCGTGCAGAACTGCTTCCGTATCAGCGGCATGGCGGCGGCGGAGCAAAGCCATCCGATGCAGCGGCTGTTGCGCGATGCGATGGTGGTGACCCAACATGCCGCCCTAAGCGAGGCGACTTTCGATCAGGCAGGGCAGATCCTATGCGGCATGGCTGCGCCTGCGGGTTATCCGTGATGGGCGGGCAATCCGTAAGGGGCACCCATGACCTGAGCCGCCCGCTGCGGGATCGGCTGACCCGCAACGGATCGGCCATCCATGATGGCGCGATCCGCTATATGATGCTGCGGCCCGACGTTTTGATGGGCATGTTCGACCGCCTGCCTGCCGATCTGCGGATCACCGCCTTGGATGCCTTGTGCCAATCCGTTGCGGCAAACGGCGGCAAATCGGTGCGCGCCTATCTTGCCGCCGCGCCGGACGATCTGGACCAGCTGCTGCGGGTGATGGTCGAGACGGCGGCGGATCTGGGCTGGGGTAAATGGGTTCTGACCAGCAATGCCGAAACCGGTTTCGATGTGAGCGTCTATGACAGCCCCTTCGCCGCCGCCGCCGATCACCCGCAGCCTGCGCCGCAATGTGCCGCCATCACCGGCATTTTGACTGCCACGGCCCGCGCCATCTGGCCCGCAGGCGCCTTTGTCGAAGAAACCCGCTGCGCCGCCCAAGACCGCGCGGGCTGCCACTGCCATTTCCGGCTGCGCCCCTTGCGCGACTGAAACCATCCGCTGCCGTCACCCGCATAAGAACAATCGCGGGGCTGGCCCTTTCACCCAACAGGAGTATCCATGACCGATTTTGCCATTCCTCGCCGACATCTGCTGCTGGGCGGTGCCGCCCTTGGTGCGGCCGCCAGCCTTGGCCTGTCCCTGACCCCCGCCATCGCCCAAAATGGCCCGATCCGCATTGGCGTCGGGTCCGATCCAGTCTTTGCGGCCTATTTC
>DALYSR010000273.1:0-1761 GCA_031991825.1 Paracoccaceae bacterium | reverse complement strand
CAGATCCCAACGCAGCCGTTTGATTTCTTCGCCGTAATGGCCGCGAATCGACGGGTCATTGATTCGTTTCAAAGCCGCGCGCAACGACTTGTCCAAAGCGGCCTTGCGCTCGGGGCTGTCGAACACTCGGCCTTCGGTTTCACGTTGCCACAGCAGATTGACCATCGGCTGCGCCTGATCCAGCACGGATTGCATCGCCTGCCGTCCCTGCTGCTTGATCAGATCATCGGGATCAAATCCGGCAGGCATCACGGCAAAGCGCAACCCCTTGCCCGCCTCCAACAGCGGCAAAGCCAGATCGATCACCCGCAAGGCTGCGCGGATACCGGCTTTATCGCCATCCAAAGCGATGATCGGCTCATCGGTGATGCGCCACATCAGCCGCAGCTGATCGTCGGTTACCGCAGTGCCCAAAGGCGCCACAGCGGCATGGAACCCCGCCTCCGACAAAGCGATGACATCCATATAGCCTTCGGCCACGACCAAAGGCTGGCCCTTGCCCGCCGCTTCACGGGCTGGCCCGTGGTTGAACAGGTTGCGTCCCTTGTCGAACAACGCGGTCTCGGGGCCGTTCAGATATTTCGCCCGCGCATTGGGATCCATCGACCGGCCACCAAGGCTGATCGCCCGGCCCCGCGCATCGCGAATGGGGAAAATGATCCGCCCGCGGAACCGGTCATAGATCGATCCGTCATCCGCCCGCGCACAAACACCCGAATCGACAATCAGATCCTCGGCCACGCCCTTCTGGCGCAGCATGGTGAACAACGCCTGCCGCTGATCGGGGGCAAAGCCAATATTCCAGCGATCCACCGCCGCCTGATCCAAGCCGCGCTTGGCGATATAATCGCGCGCCGCCCCCGCTGCCGATGTCTTCAGCTGCAGACGGAACCATTGCACCGCCTCTTCCATCACCTCGGCAAGCTGCGTGCGCCGATCGGCCTTCTCGCTTGCGCGGGGATCGCGCGCAGGCATCGCCATGCCCGCTTCGCGCGCCAAAACCTCGACGGCCTCCATGAAGCCGACATTCTCCGCCTCCTGCACGAAGGACAGGATATCGCCTTTCGCATGACAGCCGAAGCAGTAGTAAAATCCCTTGCGATCATCGACATGGAAACTGGCCGACTTCTCTTGGTGGAAGGGGCAAGGCGACCACCAGTCGCCCTTGGCCATATTCGACTTGCGCATATCCCATGTGACTTTACGCCCGACGATCTGCGACAGCGTCACGCGGGTGCGAAGTTCATCAAGAAAGCCGACAGGTAGGGACATATCCCACTTATCCAACCTCCCCGCGCCGAAGTCTAGGCCCACTCTAAGGCAAGCGAAAAGAACCCCGCCCCATTTGCACCTTTTTCAAATACTCCCGCCGGAGGCGCCTTTTTCCCAAGCCCAAATCCCGCCAAAAGCGTCAGTCGAACAGCGCCCCCTGCACCGGCGCCTGTGGCGGCCGCAGCCCCAAATGCTGCCACGCCTTGCCCCCCAACATCCGCCCTCTGGGCGTGCGCTGGATCAGCCCTTGCTGCAGCAGATAGGGCTCGATCACCTCTTCGATCGCATCGCGCGGCTCGCTCAGCGCGGCGGCAATGGTTTCCACCCCCACCGGCCCGCCGCCGTAATTTTCGGCCAACAACAACAAATATCGCCGGTCAGCCCCATCCAGCCCCAGCTTGTCGACGCCAAGCCGCGTCAGCGCCCGATCCGCCAAAGCCCGACTGATCACGCCCCCCGCTTCCACCAGCGCAAAATCGACGACGCGGC
>DALYSR010000272.1:0-1764 GCA_031991825.1 Paracoccaceae bacterium | reverse complement strand
GACCCGATCGACAATCTGCTCCGCATTGGTGCAAGCCCGTCGCAGCGGGCGGAACTGACCGCCAAATACGGTCTGGACCGCCCGCTCTATGCGCAATATTTCCACTGGGTCAGCAATATGGTGCAGGGCGATTTCGGCACTGCCATCGTCCAGCGCCGCCCCGTGGCACAATTGGTCGGCCAAGCCCTGCCCTATTCGCTGACGTTGGGCGGGCTTGCTTTGTGCTTTTCCACCGTTTTGGGCATGATCTTGGGCTTCATCGCCGCAAGCACCAAAGGATCGAAACTCGATCACGGCATCATGGGCGGCGTATTGTTCGGATCCATGCTACCGAATTTCTGGATCGGTCTGCTGCTGATCTTGGTGTTTTCGGTGTCCTTGGGATGGACGCCGGTATCGGGGGCGAAAACGTGGCAAAGCCTGATCCTGCCGGTGGTCACCATCGGTCTGGGCGGCACCGCTTTGATCGCCCGCGTGACCCGCGTGGCAATGGTTGATACCCAAGCCCGCGATTTCGTTATGCTTTTACATGCCAAAGGCGTGCATCCGCTGGTGATCCAATTCCGCCATGTGCTGCGTCATGCGCTGATCCCCGTGGTCACGATTCTCGCGCTGCGCATCGGTTGGATCTTGGGCGGCGCGGTCACCGTCGAAGTGGTCTTCGCCCGTCCGGGCCTGGGGTCCTTGCTGATCAAATCCTTGGGCCAGCACGATTATCCGGTGGTGCAGGCCTGTCTTCTTATCCTGTCGATGGCGGTACTGATCGGCACGTTGATCGGCGATCTGCTGCAAGCGGCCTTGGACCCGCGTATTCGGGACAATCTGAAATGAGCGCTCATGCCCTTTCCCCCTCACGGGCGTGGCGATCCGCCCCCGTTCAAGCCCTGCGGTCTTTCAAAGGCGCCTTGGCCGGCGGCTTTCTAATCTTGGTCATCTTCTGCGCCCTGTTCGCGCCGTGGTTGACGCCTTACGGCTTCGACGTGCAAGACCTGCCCAATGCCTTCCAAAAACCATCGCTGGCCCATCCGATGGGCACCGATGAATTCGGCCGCGACGTGCTGACCCGCATCTTCCACGGTGCGCGCACCTCGCTGTCGGTATCGGCGGTGGCGGTGGGCATCTCGCTATTCTGCGGCATGGTGCTGGGCGCGAGCGCGGGATATTTCGGCGGAAAATTCGACCGCGCGGTGATGGTGGTGGTCGATCTGACATGGGCCTTTCCGGAAATTCTGGTGGCGCTGATCTTGGTCGCCATCATCGGGCCGGGCACCACGGGCACCTTGGTCGCGATCTGCGTGGCCTATCTGGCGCAATTCACCCGCCTGACCCGCGCGCAGGTGATGTCCTTGAAATCCGAAACCTATGTTGAAGCCGCACGCGGCCTTGGCGCCAGCCATAGCGCCATTCTGTTCCGTCATTTGCTGCCCAACTGCCTTGGCCCCGTGCTGGTGGCAGGCATGTTGGCGACCGGAGATGCGATCATTCTGGAAGCGACCTTGGGCTTCTTCGGCCTTGGCGCGCAGCCGCCGACGCCCTCTTGGGGGGGGATGATGTCGTCGGGTTCGGGGCTGTTGTTCAAGGGCCCGTGGATCATCGCTTTCCCCGGCCTTTGCATCGCGCTGACCGTGGTGGCGATCAATCTTTACGGCGATGCGCTGCTGCAAAAGCTGGACATTCGCGACCGTCAGAGGGCCGCCTGATGCTGCTGGACGTAGACAACCTTAGCGTGCAAATCGGCCGCATCTCGCTGTTGGACGAGATCAG
>DALYSR010000271.1:0-1783 GCA_031991825.1 Paracoccaceae bacterium | reverse complement strand
GTGGATGAACAGCACCGCTTCGGCGTCGCCCAACGGATGGAACTGGGCGCCAAGGGCCGCGCGGTCGATGTCTTGGTGATGACGGCGACGCCGATCCCGCGCTCGCTCGCGCTGGCCAGCTATGGCGATATGGATGTGTCGATCCTGGATGAAAAGCCGCCCGGTCGGAAACCGATCAAGACGGCTTTGATCTCCGATGCGCGGATCGCGGAAGTGATGTCCCATTTGGCGCGTGCCGTGGCCGAAGGGCGGCAATGCTATTGGGTTTGCCCCTTGGTCGAGGATTCGGAGGCTTTGGATTACACCAGCGCCGAAACCCGCTTTGCCGCTTTGCGTGACGCCTTGGGGGATATCGTGGGGCTGGTCCATGGCCAGATGCCTGCCGCCGAAAAAGACGCCGCCATGGCGGCTTTCGAAAGCGGCAAGACCCGTGTGCTGGTCGCGACCACGGTGATCGAGGTGGGGGTGAATGTGCCCAATGCATCGATCATGGTGGTGGAGCGGGCGGAAATCTTCGGGCTCGCTCAGTTGCATCAGCTGCGCGGACGTGTCGGGCGGGGGGATGCGCAATCGACCTGCCTGCTGATGTATCAAGCGCCCCTGTCCGCCAGCGGCGAGCGGCGGTTGAAATGCCTGCGCGATACCGAAGACGGCTTCCGCATCGCCGAAGAGGATCTGGCGATGCGCGGCGCGGGCGATCTGATCGGCACCGCGCAATCGGGTCTGCCACGATTCCGAGTCGCCGATATGGAAAAGCAGGCGGGGCTGATGGCCTTGGCGCAATCCGATGCGCGTGCGCTCCTGACCATGGACCCCGATTTGACCGGTCCAAGGGGGCAGGCGGCGCGTGTTCTGCTTTGGTTGCTGGATCAGGACCGCGCCATTCGCCTGATCGGCATCGGCTAAGCCCCGAAAAGTTAACGTTTTCTCACTTTGTTCCCATATGTTCTCATTAAGTTCTTTACAGAGTGAAGAACTAATGAGAACATTGCAGCAACAGAGACAGAGGAGAATCCGATGATCGCCCTGATCAAAGACGTATTGCGCCGCTCTGGCGGGCAAATGCTTGAAGATCTGTTCGGTGTTATGGTGCTGTTTGCGCTGCTGTATTTGTATCTGAGTTTCATGTTGCCCGTGCATTGACGGGAACGCGCCGCGCCACAGGATAAGGCGCCGTGTTTATGCCGTGTTTTCTGCCTGTGTTCTGCCCGAACACATGACTGCGCCGCCTTCGTTGTCCCCGAAGGCGGCGTTTTTTTAACCTTGAATGGAAGGGATCAGGCCTGTGCCGCAGCTTGGGTGGCCGCTTCCGCCGTGGCTTCTACGGCCAGAAGGATGGATGCATGACGGTTCTTGAAATCACGTGCCGCGGTCAGGACTTCGAATTCGGCAAAGGGGGCTGCGGGAACGGGTCCGTGGTCTTGCAGCATGGCACGAAGCGCGGCGGCCAAGGCCTGCACGTCCGACACCCTGCGCCCCAGAACGTTCTGGCCCAAGATCGCTGCGGCGGCTTGACCCAAGGCGCAGGCCTGCACCTCTTGGGCGAAAGCCGTAATGCGGCCCTCTTCGACCACGACCTCTACCGCGACCTTCGATCCGCATAAAGGTGCGCGCTTTTCCACGCGGGCTTGCGGCTGGGGCAGGTGGCCCAGATGCGGAATGGCTGTGGTCAAAGCCAGAATGCGGCCGGAATAGAGGCGGATCAGATCGCTATCGCTCATGGAACTTTCCCTTCGTGCGCGCCATAGATAAAGCCACAGACCCAGAACGCCAAGGAGCCATC
>DALYSR010000270.1:0-1784 GCA_031991825.1 Paracoccaceae bacterium | reverse complement strand
ATGGCTATAGCAATCTGGTGAACCACCCCAGCTTGGGCATCCCCTATCAGTTGGAGCCGGAAGGGCTGACCTTTAGGGGCGAGGATGAGTTGCTGCTGATCATGCTTGATCAATGGCGGCTGCCGGAGGCCATCGTCAGCGTCGAGGGCCGCAACTACGCCTGCAAGGTCGGGGGCCAAGGCATTCGGGTGGCCAATACCTCCAGCTGGACCTTGACCACCAAACCCGCCACCCATGGCGCGTGGTCGATGACCACGCCCTATAGCGGCGCGCTGACCATCACGCGCCGCGTCAAAAAGCTGTGGTCGGTTCGTGTGCCCAAGAGCGAGGCGGGCGAAGTGCCGCTGGCTTACGGCATTGGTGATATCTGGTATGACCGCACCAGTTCGCTGCGTATGCCGAACTCGGCCCCCGATATCGAGTTCAAACATGGCGATACCTTCCAGATTGCGGGCTATTCCTCGCAAGAGGACCGGCATTACCGCGCTTTGGAGTTCGGCTATAACGACATCCCCAGCGACAATACCTCCTCGGGAATTCTGCGCGTGTTTTCGCCCTATGGCAGCGCGAGCCGCTATGGCCGCATTCGGGTGATGACGGTGGCGGGCGGCGTCGAGCATATCGAGTTCGGCGGCTCGGATGCGGGCAGCTGGGGCCGTGTTCTGTGCTACGGCATCAATGACATTTCCAATCCGGGCGTGTTACACCTGCTGAATGCCGACGGCGCGGGCTTGCGGGTCAATGCGGGGGCCAGCGGCGCGATCCGCCCCATCGGCGGCGGCACGCCCAGTCTCGGCACGGTGGCCAATATGTTTGGCACGGTCTACCTGAACAGCTCGCCCGTGGTCACCTCGGATGAGCGGTTCAAAACCGAGATCATCGCCCTGAGCGAGCCGGAGCTGCGGGCCGGTCTTGAAATCGGCCGCCGGATCGGGGCCTACCGGCTGCTGGCGCAAGGGGATGCGGGCAAAACCCAGATCGGGGTGGGCGCGCAAACCGTGGTCGCCATCTTGCAGCGCCATGGGCTTGATCCGGAGGCCTACAACTTCGTGCAACGCAATATCGAGACCCGCGATGATGGCTCGGTGCATGACCAATACAGCGTCGTCTATGAGCAGCTGAATGGGTTCATCCTGCGGGCGCTGGTCGAGCGGCTGGGCTGAAGCTGATTGGACGTCTTTGGCGCACGCTAGGCGGCGGCCTCAAGGCTCCGCAGCCTGCCATTGTGGGCGATGCCATCTCGCCGCTTGCAGCCCTTGGGCTGACATCCCTGATCTAACAAAAACCCCGCCTCGGTTGGGGCGAGACGGGGTGGATCAGGAATAGTCTCGCACGAGTGTTGGGCCCGTACGCTTTCGGCAGACTGGCCTGATCACCCCTGATCTCAGCAAAACCTATTCAAAAAATCAACACAGATTGATATGAGGCCTCCTTGGAGGTCTGCTCATATCTCGAGCAAGGAGCCGCGTCTTTGGAAAACCTAAAAACCCCAGATTTCTGGATCGCTGTCGCCATCGCGCTGGTGGTCAAAGTCAAAACCAGCGCGCAGCTGGGCGCGTGGCAGGTCATCACGACGATCATGGTCGCCATCGGTGCCGCTTGGGTCGGGACCGACTATGCCGCCGAGGTATTCGCTGTGCCTCAAGCTGTCGCTGCTGCAATCGTAACGCTCACAGCCGAAGGCGTGATGCGGTGGCTCTTGATCGCCGTGAATGACCCACGGCAAGCGATCGACCTGTGGAGGGCGTGGCGCAAGCCGTAATGAAAAAGGCCACCACACTGCG
>DALYSR010000269.1:0-1789 GCA_031991825.1 Paracoccaceae bacterium | reverse complement strand
GGTGCAGGCCGAAGGGCCGCCCGCGCAGTGGCGCGCGGTGGTGTTGGAGGATGCATCTTTGCGCGGCAGTCCGACCGAATGGGCAAGGGCCGCGGTGGCGGCAGTGCAGCGTCACGGCGCGGACCGCATCGTGGCGGAAGTGAACCAAGGCGGTGATCTGGTTGAACAAATGATCCGCCAACAGGATCAATTCGTGCCCTTCAAGGCGGTCCATGCCAGCCGTGGCAAGGTGGCAAGGGCCGAGCCTGTGGCGGCTTTATACGAACAGGGTCGGGTGCGCCATCATCGCGGCTTGGCGGCCTTGGAGGATCAGATGTGCCTGATGTCGCGGGCAGGCTATCGCGGCAAGGGCAGCCCTGACCGCGTCGATGCTTTGGTCTGGGCCCTGAGCGAGACCATGTTGCTTGCGGCATTGAAACCGCCGGTGGCGCCGCCTCGATTGCGCAGATTGTGACAGGAAAGGCGGCCCGTGCGGTCGCGTAACGGAGCGTTAACCAATGATCTTTAACTTCATGAGGCGCGGTTCGGAAATTGCGGTTTCAAAGCCGGTGGACGTGAAGGCAAGCGCGACCGGAAAGCTGGTCGGCTGGGGCAATACGGGGAGAGCAAGGTGGTCACCACGCGATACGGTTTCGCTCACGCGGGCGGGGTTTTTGGCCAATCCGGTCGGATTTCGGGCGGTCAAGTTGATTGCCGAGGCAGCGGCGGCCTTGCCGCTGATCTGTCAGGATGAAGAGCGGCGCTATGACAGTCACCCGTTGATCGCGATCATCAACCGCCCCAATGCGGCGCAGGGTCGGGCGGAGTTCCTTGAGGCGGTGTATGGGCAGCTGTTGCTGTCGGGCAATGCCTATCTGGAAGCCGTAGGTGGGGATGCGGCGGGGCTGGCGGAATTGCATGTGCTGCGGTCGGATCGGATGGCGGTGGTGCCCGGCGCGGATGGCTGGCCGGTGGGCTATGATTATACCGTCGGCGCAAGGGCGCATCGCTTTGATATGCGGGGGGACTTGCCGCCGATCTGCCATTTGCGGGCCTTCCATCCGCAAGATGACCATTATGGATTGTCGCCTTTGCACGCGGCGGCGGTGGCGGTGGATGTGCATAATGCGGCATCGCATTGGTCCAAGGCGCTGTTGGACAATGCGGCGCGTCCTTCTGGGGCGATCATTTACAAAGGCGTGGATGGTCAGGGCAGTTTGACGGCGGATCAATATGATCGGCTGGTCGGCGAAATCGAGGCCAACCATCAAGGCGCGCGCAATGCGGGGCGGCCGATGTTGTTGGAGGGGGGCTTGGATTGGAAGCCGATGGGGTTTTCGCCGTCAGATATGGAGTTCCATCAGACCAAGGAAGCAGCGGCTCGGGAAATCGCGACGGCATTCGGCATTCCGCCGATGCTGTTGGGGGTGCCGGGTGATGCGACCTATGCCAATTATCAGGAGGCGAACCGCGCTTTCTATCGGCTGACGGTTTTACCCTTGGCGGCCAAGGTCTTGGCAGATCTTAGCCATTGGGTGTCGCGCCATCTGGGGGAGGAGGTGGAATTGCGGATCGATCAAGACCAGATCCCCGCCTTGGCAGCCGAACGGGATCAGCAATGGGCGCGGGTGGCGGGTGCCGATTTCCTGAGCCCTGCCGAAAAGCGGTGTCTGTTGGGGCTGCCACCTGTGGCGGAGGCGTCATGATGCTGCGCCCCCCATCAGGCGGGTCGCGCTTTCTGTTCGACAGCTTCGATGCCGCATCGGCACGGATCGAGGCGAATGAGCGTGTGGCCGAGGAGCGTTGGGCG
>DALYSR010000268.1:0-1815 GCA_031991825.1 Paracoccaceae bacterium | reverse complement strand
TCGGATTGGCGACCGTGCTTTACGTGCCGCGACTGGGCTCGGCATCGGGATCGACGGGGCTGTTGTGGGAATTGGAAGCCATCGCCTCGGTCATCATCGGCGGCACGGCCCTAAAAGGCGGCTTCGGGCGCGTCTGGGGCACGCTGGTGGGGGTGCTGATCCTTAGCCTGATCGGCAATATCCTTAATCTGGCCAATATCGTCTCGCCCTATCTGAACGGGGCATTCCAAGGGGTTATCATCGTTCTGGCCGTTGTCTTGCAGCGGCAGAAATCAAACGCAGACATCGGTTAATCAGGGAGGAAAAACCATGAAACGCAGGACTTTCTTCGCGGCCACCGCCGCTTTGGGACTGGCAATGGGCGTGTCGGGCGCGGCCATGGCGCAGGACAAGACCTTTACCATCGGCGTGTCGATCCCGTCGGCCACGCATGGCTTCATGGGCGGCTTGAACTGGCACGCGCAAGACAGCATCAAGCGGCTGGAAGCCACCTATCCGCAGCTGAAATTCGTGCTGGCGACCGCAGGCGAATCCGGCAAACAGGTGAGCGATATCGAAGACATGCTCGCCACCCGCAATATCGACGCGCTGGTGGTATTGCCCTTTGAATCCGAGCCGCTGACCGGTCCGGTCAAGGCGGTGAAAGACGCGGGCAAGTTTGTCACCGTGGTGGATCGCGGTCTGTCGGTCGCGGGCATCGAAGACCTGTATGTCGCAGGCGACAACACCGCCTTCGGTCGCGTGGCGGGCGAATATTTCAAAGACAATCTGCCATCCGGCGCGAAAATCGTCGTGCTGCGCGGCATTGCCACCACCTTGGACAACGAACGGGTCGAGGCTTTTGAAAAGGCCATCGAAGGATCCGGCATCGAGGTGATGGACAAGCAATATGGCGAATGGAACCGCGATAAAGCCTTTACCGTGATGCAGGATTACCTGTCGAAATATCCGAAAATCGATGCGGTTTGGGCATCGGACGACGATATGCTGACAGGTGCCTTGGCCGCGATCGAACAGGCAGGCCGCAAGGACGAGATGTGGCTGGTTGGCGGCGCGGGGATGAAGGAAATCATCAAGTGCGTGATGGACAAGGATGCGCAAATCCCCGTCAACGTCAGCTATCCGCCGGCACAGATTTCGACGGCTCTGGAACTGACCGCGCTGAACTTCGTCTCGGGCGCGCCGGTGCATGGCCGCTTCGTGATCAATTCCACTTTGATCACGCCGGATAATGCCGCCAGCTTCTACTTCCCCGACAGCCCGTTCTAAGCCTAACCTCTGGATAACCCGAATCGCCTCACACAGGCCTTTCGGTCAAAAACGACGGGCGGAGGCGCGGTAACATGCGTCTCCGCCGCTGAATTTGTGGATTCCGCGTCGGATCGAACGCGAAAGCCGCAAGAATCCCTGCCATGGCAAAAAACGATTGCGGCGCAACATCTTCTCATGCAAAGTGTTCTCACGCTGGCGAGCGACAAATCAACCGCCAAGCGTTAAAAGGCCATAGAAGCCGCAAGAGGCAGTGATGACGCAAAGCATGGGCAATCCGCTGGGGGTAAATCCGCAAGCGGGGATCAGCGCAGAAACCTTGAACCGCTATGCCGAGGCATTGGCGGTTTCATTGGATGAGGAGATGCGCAAAGCCTATCGCCCGACCGAACGCAAGACCCTGCGCAAATTCACCGTGGGCGAAGTGTCGGAAATGACCGGAATTTCCGCCTCAAACCTGCGCCAGCGCCATAATGACGGGTCTTTTCCGGAAGTCGAAACCGATGCGCGCGGCCATAGGCTCTATTCGGCGGAAGAAGTCCTGCA
>DALYSR010000267.1:0-1827 GCA_031991825.1 Paracoccaceae bacterium | reverse complement strand
CATTGTAATGCGCCATCAAGGCCTTGGCCACATCGGGGGTTTGCGAATAGCCGAAGGTCAGCGTGACCAGACTCAGCCTTGGGTCCAAGGGGATCTGGGTGAAGCGCGCGCTTTCCTCGACATAGGGCTGGTTGGCGGTCTGCACGATGAGCAGCAGGTTATGTTCGTGGATCGTCCGGAAATGCTTCAGGCAATGCAGCAAGGCGGCGGGCGCGTGGCGATGGCTGGTGGTCAGATAGACCCCCATGCCGTCGATGACCCTGATCGAGGGCGATTTCAGCTGCGGCCGCATCAGATCCAGCGCGATTTCGGTCTTTTGCTGATAGGATTGCATATAGCTCGCGCCTTTGTGCCAGCTCCACATCACCGCGAAGATCGCCGCCGCAAGCGTCAAGGGCAGCCAGCCGCCTTCGGCAAGTTTCAACAGATTGGCGCTGGCAAAGACCATATCCACCAGCAGCAGCGGGCCGAAGATCAGGCCGATGCGCCACCAGGCCCAATGCCAGCGCGCTGCGGCCACGATGATCGCCAGAATGGTGGTGACAATCATCGCGCCGGTCACGCTGACGCCATAAGCCGCCGCCAAGGCCCCTGACGATCCGAAGCTGATGATCAGCCCGATCACCCCCACCGCCAGCAGGATATTGACGCTGGGCACATAGATCTGCCCCTCGTGATTGGCCGAGGTATGGCGGATGCGAAGCCGCGGCAACAGGCGCAATTGCACTGCTTGGCGGGTGATGGAAAAAGCGCCGCTGATCACCGCTTGCGAGGCGATCACGGTGGCCATCGCCGCCAGAACCACCACGAAAGGCAGCAATTCGGGCGCGAACAGCCGGAAGAAGGGGGCCTCGATCGCGCTGGGATCGGCGATCAGCACCGCCGCTTGGCCGAAGTAATTCAGCACCAAGGCAGGCCCCGCGATCAACAGCCAGGCCAGCATGATCGGGCGGCGGCCGAAATGGCCCATATCGGCATATAACGCCTCGGCCCCCGTGACCGCCAGAAAGGCCGCGCCCAGCACGATGAAGCCGATCCCGCCGTGACCCGCCAGATAGCGCGCGGCATAGACCGGGTTGATCGCCTGCAGCACTTGGGGATGGTCCAGCATCGACCATAGGCCGCTGAGCGCCAGCACCACGAACCAGACCAGCATGACGGGGGCGAAGAAGCGGGCGATCTTGTCGGTGCCCTTGCTTTGGCACAGGAACAACAGCCCCAGCACCGCAAGGCTGATCGGGATCACGCTGCTGCTGAGTTCGGGATAGATCAGCTTGATGCCTTCCACCGCCGACAGCACCGACACCGCCGGCGTGATCACCGCATCGCCGAAGAACATCGCCGCCCCCACCAGCCCCAGCACCAAGATCCATTTGCCGGTGCCACGGTCCTGCGGCCCCGCAAGGGCCAGCAGCGACAGCGTGCCGCCTTCGCCGTGATTATCCGCGCGCAGCAAGATCAGCACATATTTGACCGTGACCACCAAGATCAGCGCCCATAGGATTAGCGATAAGATGCCATAGATATCCTGCACCAAGATCGGCCCGCCGCCGTGGCGCGATGCCAGCAAGGCCTCGCGCAGCGCATAAAGCGGTGAGGTGCCGATATCGCCGAAGACCACGCCGATGGCGGCAAGGGTGGGCGCAAGGCTGGATCGCGGGGCGATCTTCGCCTGTGGCATATCGATGGGAATAGAGCCGGTCATAGCGGCGATGCTCCTGTAGGTTTGTGCTCTTTTGCCCGAAAGGCGTATAAAAAAGCTGCAGGGATTGCGGCGGATCGCATAAAGATTTCATAAAGACCCATCTGCCGTGGCACGAGGAGCGC
>DALYSR010000266.1:0-1834 GCA_031991825.1 Paracoccaceae bacterium | reverse complement strand
GGCTCCGGGCCGTAATATCGTTGCATCTTCAAGGCTTTATGGCGGCACGATCACCCAGTTCAGCCAGACGATCCGTCGCTTCGGCTGGTCGGCAAGCTTTGTCGATACCGACGACCTTCACGCCGTCGAAGCCGCAATCGACGCCGATACCCGCGCGATTTTCTGCGAAACCATCGCCAATCCGGGCGGTTATGTCACCGATCTGGACGCTTTGGCGCGGATCGCCAATCGCCACGGCATCCCGCTGATCGTCGACAATACCACCGCCACCCCGTGGCTGTGCAAACCGATGGAACATGGCGCGACCATCGTTGTCCATTCGGCCACCAAATATCTGACCGGCAATGGCACTGTCACCGGTGGTATCGTGCTGGATTCGGGCAAGTTCGACTGGTCGGCATCGGATAAATTCCCCTCGCTGTCGCAGCCGGAACCGGCCTATCACGGGCTGACCTTCCACCCGGCGCTGGGGGCGATGGCCTATACATTCCATTCCATCGCCATCGGTCTGCGCGATCTGGGGATGACGATGAACCCGCAGGGCGCGCATTACACGCTGATGGGGATTGAAACCTTGGGCCTGCGCATGGCGCGCCATGTCGAAAACGCCCAGATCGTCGCCGAATGGCTGGAGCAAGACCCGCGCATCGAAGGCGTCAGCTATGCGGGCCTGAAATCATCGCCTTGGCATCAGCGCGCGCAATCCATCGTGCCCAAGGGCGCAGGCGCGCTGTTTACTGTGGCCGTCAAAGGCGGCTATGATTCTTGCGTCAAGCTGGTCGAAAACCTGAAGCTTTTCAGCCATGTCGCCAATCTTGGCGACACGCGCAGCCTGATCATCCACCCCGCATCGACCACCCATCGTCAGTTGGAAGAAGTCCAACAGGTCAAAGCTGGTGCCGCCCCGAATGTGGTGCGTATCTCTATCGGGATCGAAGATGTGCGTGACATCATCGCCGATCTGGACCAAGCACTGAGCAAAGCAACCGCTTAATATAATTAAATAAAACGGGCGGACGCGGCAGATCGATAGCCCATCATCGCCGCGCTCGCCCAAGCCCACCTCTGCCAGAATGGCGCATGCTTTGCCAAGCGCGGCCTGCCCCTCGGACCCACCGCTCAGGCCCACCGCCACATTCTGCGCCACGCTTGCCCATGGCAGCAGACGCGGCTCTTGAAACATGATCCGCCTCTGGCCCTTTGGCCATCAATCCGGCCAGCATCGGGCTGATCCAACCGGGCAAGCAGCCACAGCAGAGTCGATTTCCCGCAACCCGGCTTGCCGCTTCTGGCGACGAACCGCCCTTCTGCAACCGTCAGATTCAGGCCCTGCAACATGGTTTTCCCGCCGAACCGACGGGCCACGCCTTGGTCGCGGAAGGCGGTATTTTGCGTGCTAAGGTCAAGTGCCATCACGATGTCTTCCCTTGAAACGCCAGCTGCCAGGCCAAGCCGCGCCGTTCGGCCAAACGGGCCAAACTATCCGTCAGCTTGCCCAAGAGCGCATAGGTCACGATCGACAGCATCATCACATCGATCTATAAAAACGCACGCGCCTGCATCGCCACGTAACCAAGGCCGGAGCTTGCAGAAATCGTTTCCGCCGCCGATGGCGCGAGCAGAACATCGGCACGGAGTGGCCGGTGGCGCCTCCCATAGCAGAACCAAGGTCAGGGGTAAAATCCAGCCGATCAAGGCACGCGGCAGCCGCAACGCGCCAAGACGGAGCGGCTTGCGCGGCTCCGTCGATTGGGTCTGATCATTTCCAAGAGGCACGGACATCGCTTATCCTTTCGGCTCCGCCCAACCGGCCTCCTGAATGCGCATTTGGGTG
>DALYSR010000265.1:0-1856 GCA_031991825.1 Paracoccaceae bacterium | reverse complement strand
CCGCGGTACAATGCTTTATTGTCCGCAGACAAGATGGCAAAAGACCGTTTGTCCGTTATCACCATCCTGCGCCTAGCAGCCCCCTTGCTGGGGCTGAAGGCACCGTTGATTGCCACCTTGGATGCGCTGCTGTCCTGTTTGCCCGCAAGCCGCAACCACAACACAGTCTTTGCCTCCAACGCCACATTAAGCTTTCGCCGTGACGGTCTGTGCGAAAGAACCCTGCGTCGGCATTTTGCCCTGCTGCAAGAGATGGGCTTTCTTACCCGCCATGACAGCCCCAATGGCAAACGCTTCAGCCGCTATAACCCCAAGACCGAAATGGCCCTGCGCTTCGGGTTCGACCTTAGCCCCCTCTTCGCGCGGCTGCCCGAATTGGCAGCCTTGGCCCATGCGGCACAGCAAGAGCGGCAAGCGCGCCATTATCTGAAGCTACAGATTTTAGGACTGCTGGATCAGATCCAAGATGATGCCCGAATTCAGCAGATCAAGACGGTGCTCCGCCGTAAGCTGGCACTGGCTGACTTGCAAGCCTTGCTTCGTGAAATGGAAGCCACCAGCCACAAAACGGCAAAGGAAATGTCCTGCACTGACGGCCAAAATGTCCGCCATCAGCATAAGACAGAAAAAGATAATATTGATCTCAAGATCATCGAACCGAAAGACGCGACAGAAAGCTCTGACGCCGAAGTGCTTGACCTGCTGCTGACCCATTGCCCCGAAGCGCAGGAATTTGCGCTAAGACCGATCAGAACAATGCCTGACATGATCCGACATGCCCAAAGCCTTGCGCCGATGCTGGGAATTACCGGCGCGAATTATCGGCAAGCGGAACAGGCGAAAGGCGAAAAAGCCACCGCGATCACCTTATGGCTGATGCTGCAGAAACAGCAGAAAATCAGCCATTTGGCGCGTTACTTCCAATCGCTGCTCTTGGGCCGACATGCGGATAGTTTCGATCCGGTTGCAATGCTCCTCCGCTTAGGCGGCAAAGTTGTCCGCGGACAATCGGCTTAGGTCTTGGAATGCCAAAATCGGCGCAGATGTCCCCAGCCCTTCAACAGCCCGCGTTTTGCCGGAGCTTCGAACACCTGATCCGGCCCATTGGGATCAAGGATTTCGTTTTCGGCCAGCCATTGTTCCAGCTCGTTCAGGGCGGGGATTTCATAGGGTACGAGGCTTCTGCCCTGCCCGCGCAATGTCTCTATCATCGCGATCACAGACCCCTCGCATTCTGCCAGGACCCGCTCGACCTTCTCGGGATGAACCCCCAGATGTTCCGCCAATAGGTTGTTGCGTAACCGAAGTATTTGCGGCTCTTCCCCGCAATTGGCGGCAAGATCGCAGGACAGTAGCATGTCGCATTCAGTGTCCAGTCGCATTGAGCGATTGTTCAAATTCGACGAGCCGATCCGCAGGATCTGGTCATCAACCACCATGATCTTGGCATGGACATAGATCTCGGCCCCCGATGCCGTCACCGGATGATACAGCCGCAATTTGTCGCCATGTGGCAAGGCCTGCAATTCTTTCATCAAAGTTGCCCGCGCCGTGTCCATGGCCAGTGGCTCCAACCACCCCTCGGCGCTATGGGGCGTGATGATGACAATTTCCGGCGGATTGTCCGCGGACAATTTTTCAGCCAAGGCCTGCGCCACCCGACGCGAGGCGAAATACTGGCTTTCGGCATAGATGACCGACTTCGCCCGCGCGATCATGTCGATATAGGCATCTTCGACTTCATGCACGGGTACGACGTCGTCCATCTTCGGCGCGCTGCGCGAAATGGCCAAGGCGCAGCCGGTGAAATCCGGTGCCAAATGATCCGGCCAACATGGCGCGCTGCCCTTGACGGC
>DALYSR010000264.1:0-1921 GCA_031991825.1 Paracoccaceae bacterium | reverse complement strand
GGTGTTGATCGGCCTGATTGCGGGTTTGAATGTAACGATTGCCCAAGATCTAGAGGACCCAATTTGGGAGGAAACGCAGCAAAATGCCGCAAATGACCTGTTCCTAGAGGTTTTCATTAACGACCGTCCCGTGAACATGATCACAAGGTTTCGGGGCGGGTCTACTGCATCGCTGAGCGCCGATGCGCAGGAACTGCGGAACAGCGGCATTCTTCCCGACAGTGTCGCGGCGCGTGGCGAAGTGGCATTGGATCAGATCGCCGGTCTCAGCTGGGAGGTGAACCTTCAGGACCAGACGATTAATTTCACCGCCCCAGAGGCCTTGATCGCGCCGCATCTGGTCGATGCGGCGCAAAGCGGCGAGAACAGCGACGCAGAGGCAGACGCCGCGCCGCAGATCGATCACGGCTATGGCTTTGTGCTGAACTACGGCCTGACCTTGGACAGTTGGACGCCCGCAAAAGGCGCCTCAGACCATAGCGTTTCGGGCAACTTCGACACGCGGCTGTTCCTGCCGATCGGATCGCTCAATCACGGGTTCGTCCTGACAGAAGACGAGGCGCGCGCCTTGCGCTATCGCCGTCTGGACACCTTCTGGCGCAGCTCCTTTCCCGGCAGCGCCGTGCAATTGCAGATCGGCGATCTGTCCACCCGTGGTCCCAGTTGGGCCCGTCCGGTTCGACTGGGCGGCGTGGCGCTGGAGCGGAACTTCGGCATAAGGCCCGATCTTGTGACCCTACCGCTGCCCAGTTTTGAGGGCAGCGCGGCGCTGCCCTCGACGGTCGAGGTTTTTTCGGATTCGATCCGCAGCTATTCGGTTGACGTGCCCGCCGGCCCCTTCCGGCTGGAAGGCCTGCCTTTATACGGCAGCGCGGGCGTGGCGCAGGTGAAAGTCCGCGACGTGACGGGGCGCGAGACCCGCCTCGATCTTCCCTTTCTGGTGTCGGAAGATTTGCTGCGGCGGGGAACGCTCGATTTCGGATTGTCTGCCGGTCGACCGCGCCTTGGGATCGGCACGCAAACGGATCATTACGGCGAGGAGGTGTACGGCACCGCCGCCCTGCGCTACGGCCTTAGCGACAGCGTGACGGTGAATGCTTATGGCGAAGCGGGCGGAAATCTGCTGCTGGCGGGATTGGGCGGCACATTTCGGCTGGGCCATTACGGCACCGCCAGCCTAAATGTGGCGCAAAGCCAAACAGAGGTCAGCAAAGGACAGCTGGTCGACTTTTCGACGCGGCTGTCGTTCGGCAAGGCGCAGTTCGGCGCGAAAATGCTGCAGACCAGCGGCGACTTCCTCGATATCGCCAGTCTTGCGACCAAGCCCGATGTGGGGCCGGATGTGGGGCCGGATGTCGTGAATGCGGCGGTTTCGCGCTATCCCAAACGCGCCTTGGGGTTAAACGTCTCTACGCCCCTGTCCGAAAGCTTCGGCGGGAGTGCCAGCCTGTTTCTGACCCAGACCGACTATTCCAACGGCATCGAAGACCGCAGTTACGGCGCCTTCTACAGCCGCCAGATCTGGAAAGAATCAAGCCTGTCGCTGTCGGTGGTGGCGCAGCGCGGCCAGAGCCGAGATACAGTGATCGGCGCCAGTCTTCACATCCCGCTCGGCGAACGGCGCAGTCTGAGCACGACGATGGACCGCACGCAGGATGGGCTGCGCACTGCCGTTTCCGCCAGTGGCCGCAGCGGTAGCGCTTATCCCCGCCGTGATTGGCGGCTGCAGGCCAGCCAAACGGATCGCAAATTGGCGGTGCAGGGCAATATCGCGCGCGAGGGCCAGTTGGGCAAAGTCGAATTGGCCGGACGGGCATCGCAAACCGGCAGCGGCTTGGGTCTGCGTCTTGATGGGGCCGTCGTCGTGGCGGGGGGCGGCATTTTCCTGTCGCGGCGCATCCAAGACGCCTTTGCCGTGGCG
>DALYSR010000263.1:0-1937 GCA_031991825.1 Paracoccaceae bacterium | reverse complement strand
CGTCAGCGCGCTGTGGTGATAGAGCCGTCCCCAATCGCCCAGATCCAGAAGGTCCAGCCCTTTTTCGAAATCATGGATCACGCTGCGGGCCGATCCGGGACCGATCTGGAAGATATCGCGCCCCGCGCCGCCGTAAAGATGCGCCCCCGCTTGCGTGGCGATCAGCAGATCATCCCCCGCGCCGCCGATCAAGGTATCCCCGCCGCCCCCGCCATAGATCAGATCGTCGCCCGTCCCGCCTTCCAAGCGGTCGGCCCCTGCGCTGCCCATCACCAAGGGTCCCAGCCGCGCCAGATCGAGAGAGAATTGCATCAGCCCGCCGGTACCTCCGGCAAAGATCTGCAGGCTGGTGCCATTCATCGTCGCCGCCAGAGCGCTGAGGCTGCCGCTCAGCCCCGACCATCCGCCCTGCGCCTCTAGTGCAAGATGGTGGAACAGCCGCCCGTCGGGCAGCAGTTCAAGCAGGCTGAAGCCGCTATCGCCGCCGCCCGCCAGCAGCAATTGCCGCCCGTTGACCGATACCGCTTCCAGCTGGGTCGGTCCCCCGAACCGGCTGGCGCGATCATCCAGCAGATGGTCGGTGATGAACATCACCCCCAACGGATTGACCCGCAGCACCGTCAGGCTATTGGCCGCGCTCGAGGCGGCGATCAGATAGGTTTTTCCCGCCAGGTCAACCGCCTCCAGCGCCGATATATCGCTGGTCCACAGGCCCTCTTTGGGGGTCAGGCTGTCGCTGAGCGTCATCGCCCCATCGGCGGCGATCCGGTAGAGGCTCAGCCCCTGTTCGCGCGCGGAGGCCGCGGCCACAAAGCTTTGCGCGCCGATCTTGAACGACAAAAGATCGCTCACCCCCTGCAGCGTGGTCTTGGCGTGATCGCTGACGCTGGAGACCAGTTCGGGCTGGCCAAGCGCCACGCCGGCCCGGCTTTCCAGCCGCAGCAGCGCCATGCCACTGCCGTGATCGGCCGCCATCGCCATATAAGCGATACCGTTCAGATCGACCGGCGCGATCGCCGTCGGCCGCCCGCCCAGAGACGACAGATCCGGAAAGGCCAGCCTGGCGCCAAGGCTGCCATCCGCCATGATCCGGTAGCCGAAGGCCGCATCGCTATAGGGGCCCGACAGATAGAGCCGCGGCGCGGCGCCGACCGCCACGATGGCCCCATCCCCCATCCCGACCAGCCGCATATCCTGACTGAAAAGAGCGGTGGCAGGCCTTTGGGCGGGCGCGCCCAGATCCAGCTCATGCAGCCAGCCGCTGGCCGCGCTGCCAGCCAGCAGATATTTGCGCGCGCCCAAGCTGACGGTTTGCAGCACCGAAACCGATGCCCATGCGCCTTGCGCCGCTCCATGAGCGGTGATGAATTCTAATGCAAACACTGGCCCCACGCCCTTTGTCTTCCCCTTTGGGCAAGATCGCAGGCCTGCAGGGCAGGGATGGGGATATAATCCGTCACCGCCATGGCCTTTGGCGCAAAAACGGTTAAAATTTGTAAAAGTCTGGCGGGCTAGCCCAGCAAATTGACCGGACCATGCCCCAGATCAATCCAGAGCGCGCCGGCGGCGGCGCCATCCACCAAGGCCCAGATGATCTGCCCCGTGGGGCGGTAGATGATGAAAGCCTCCGCCACATCGGCGCGGCCCGCATTCGGGGTGAAGGCGTAATTGATCTGGAATTGCGACAGCCGCGCGCCGCTTTGGCCAAAGACCAGGACATCGGCTTGCACGCTGTGGTAATCCTGAATCCAATCGCTGCCATGGTTGAAAATGCCCGCGTGATAAAAGCGGTCACTCCCCTCGCCGCCATTCATCCGGTCATGGCCGAAACCGCCATTCAGGAAATCATTGCCTGGCCCGCCGAACAGCAGATCCGCCCCCGCCGCACCGTGCAAACTGTCATCCCCGACATGGCCGATCAAAGTATCGGCGCCCAT
>DALYSR010000262.1:0-1986 GCA_031991825.1 Paracoccaceae bacterium | reverse complement strand
TTCAAAGGGCTATTGCTTCCTGAACGCTTAGTTCAGATCCAACTATTTCGTGGCCGCCCATGAAAAGTTGTTCGAGGCCGAAGGCGTCGATGCGGTGGTGCAGACCTTCACCGATGGCGGTGAGGCGATGAACACCTTGGTCGCGGGGCAGGTGGATATCGGCTGTGCCGCCGAGCCGACCCAGATCATCCGCATGGGCCGCGCGCCCTTGCGCCCGCTCTGCGTGGTCTATGAATCGGGCCGCTATTCCAAGCTTTGCGTGCGCGCCGATATCAATGATCCCAAAGAGATCAAAAAGTTCGGCGTGGTGATAGGCTCGGTCAGCGAATATATGACTAGGCTTGCCATCCCGCATTACGGCATGGATGCCAATGTGGAACTGGTCCCGTCAGGCCCGCCGGAACTGCCCGCGCTGCTGGCGCGTGGCGATATCGATGCCTATTTCGTCTGGGAACCTTGGCCCAGCATGGGTGTGCAAAACGGCGGCAAGATCCTCGCGACAAGTGCGGATGTGGGCTATGTCGACACCCAATGGGCCACCGCAAGCCAAGCGATTTTCGAGGCCCGTCCCGATGATCTGCAAAAGGTGCTGCAAGCCTTGGCCAAGGGGGCTGCCATCGTGCGCGAAGACCCCAAACGGGCCGCCGCCGCAATCAAGGCGATCACCAGCATTCCCGAAGCCACCAGCTTGAAAGCTTTGGCCGATTACACCGCGATTGTGCGTGATTTCACCCAAGACGATCTGAAAAGCTATGACAAGATCGCGCAATTCCTTGCGGAAGCCAAAATCACCCCCAGCGTGATCGACTACCGCCCCGACATGCAACTCGGCTTCTATAAAGGCTGATGCAGATGGCCAAAGGCGCGGCAGTCACTCTTTCGCATGTGGGGATAAATTTCGGCACGGCGCAGATCGTGTCGAATGTGAATTTGGATATTCGTCCGGGCGAATTCCTGTGCTTGCTGGGTCCTTCGGGATGCGGCAAGTCCACCCTGCTCAATGCCATTGCGGGTTTCATACCCGTCAGCGGCGAGATCCGGGCCGGTTCCGATCTGGTCAAAGCCCCAGGCCCCGACAGAGGGGTGGTCTTCCAGTCGTCGGAGGTGCTTTTCCCATGGTTGACCATCCGTGAAAACGTCGAATACGGGTTGAAAATCAAAGGCGTATCCAAAGCGCTGCGTCGCGACAAGGCGGATCACTACCTCCGCCTTGTCGGCCTGTCCCATGCGGCAGAACGCTTCCCCGCGCAATTGTCGGGGGGAATGCGCCAGCGCGCGCAGATCGCCCGCGTGCTGATCACCGAACCATCGATCGTGCTGATGGACGAACCCTTCGGGGCGCTGGATGCGCAAACCCGCGAGGTCTTGCAGCATGAACTGGAATGCATCTGGCGCGAGACCGGCTGCACCATCGTCTTCGTCACCCATGATATCTGGGAAGCGGTCTTGCTCGCGGATCGGGTGGTGGTGATGACCGCCGGACCTGCCGCGGGCATCAAGACCATTGAAACCATCGCTTTGTCGCATCCGCGCGATCAGGACGATCCGGCGGCTTTGGCATTGGTGAAACGCTTGCGCGAAACCATCGGCGCCGAGGTCACGCGGGCCTTGGAACAGCAGGGCCTTTCCGCCGCGCGGGCCCATCTTCCCAAGACGGAGGTCGCTCGATGACCAATCTTTCGCAGCCATCGCAACCCTTGGTCGTCAAAAGCCGCAAGGGGATACCGACCGACGCGATCTACCGCGCGACCATCCCCGTGATCGCGGTGCTGGGCGGTCTGGTGATGTGGCATCTTGCATCCACCCTGACCGCGCCTTTGTTCCTGCCCTCCCCGTTAAGCGTGTGGGACAGCTTCCTTGAAATGGCGCAGGACGGAAGCCTGTGGGGGTCCATCGGCGCTTCCGCTTGGCGGATTTTCGCGGGCTGGGCCTTGGGTGTTTTGTTAGGCAGCCCCTTGGGGCTGTTCATAGGGCGCTTTGCCATCG
>DALYSR010000261.1:0-2096 GCA_031991825.1 Paracoccaceae bacterium | reverse complement strand
CGCCTTCACGATGATCGGCTTCCTTCTGGGCATTCAGCTGCTGTTCGGGTTGTTGTTCGGCGGATCGCTGGAATGGGTGGCCGATCTGGCGGGCTTTGCGACGGGGTTTCTATTGTCCTTCGTGGTCAGCCCCGGTGGCCTGTCCAATGTGATGGCCAAGCTGCGCGAACGCTAAGATAGCAAAGGGGGCCGGAAGGCCCCCTTTTTGATTGCTTTGACAGGGTGGCGATCAGCGCCCCCGCCGCATTGCGGCTTTGAATTCCGAGATGCGGAAGGCCTTGAGCGCAAAGCCCGCGCCGAAATAGCTGATGATGCCCAAGCTCACCAAAGCGGCCAATGCGGCATAGCGCAGGCCATGGCTGGCCAAGGCAGGCGCCATCAGGAGGCTCGCGCCCCATAGGATCAGCGCCATGATCGCACAAGCCGCAAGGATGCGGATCAGGCGGCTGCGGAAGCGGGCGTCGAAATGCGCCTCTGGCCCCATTTTGCGGCTGCCCCACCAGAGTTGCGCCACCATGATCCAAGCAGACAAAGTGGTCGCCGCTGCCGCCGCCACAAAGCCGATCACCGGCAGCAAAGCGAAGGCCAGCCCCGCATTCACCACCATCGACACCAGCGCATAACGGAACGGGCTGCGGGTGTCTTCGCGGGCATAGAACAAGGGCTGCAAGACTTTGTGCAGCACGAAAGCGGGCAGACCTGCGCCATAGACCGCCAAGGCCAGCGCCGTGTTCTGCGCATCCAAAGCGGTAAAGGCCCCGCGTTGGTAAAGCGTGGCACACAGCGGGCCCGCAATGACAATCAACGCCACAGCCGCAGGCAGGGTGAGCGCCAGCGCAAATTCGCTGCCCCGATTGAAGCTGTCTTGGCCGCCCTGCGCATCGCCCGCCCGCAGGCGGCGCGACAGTTCCGGCAACAGCACGGTGCCCACCGCAATGGCGACTACGCCTAAAGGCAGCTGATACAGGCGGTCCGCATAGACCAGCCATGAAATCGCGCCTTCGGTGCCCGATGCGACTTGGCGAGACACCAACAGGTTGATCTGCACCACGCCGCCCGCCAGCAGCGAAGGCCCCGCGATCACCAGCAGCCGCTTCAGATCAGGTGTCAGGCGCGGCAGCCGCAGGCGGGGCGCAAAGCCCACATGTCTGGCGGCGCGCCACGTATAGGCCAGCTGGGCGATGCCCGTGACAGGCACCGTCCATGCCAGCGTCGTGCCCATATCCCAGCCCATCATCACCGCCATCCACATCGCCGCGATGAAGACCAAGTTCATCAAGACCGGCACAAAGCCCGATTCCGCAAACCGTCCATGCGCGTTCAGCACGCCCGATAGCAGCGCGAAGAGCGAGATGAAGAAGATATAGCAGAAGGTGATCCGCCCGAAATCGACCGCCAGATCGAAACGGCTGTCGCCCACGAAGCCCGAAGCCATCGCCCAGACCAGCCATGGCATCGCCAGCGTGCCGATGATGGTGAAGACCAGCAGCACCAAGGACAGCCCCGCGAAAGCATCCTGCGCGAATTCCTTGGAATCCTCGCCCACCGCGACCTTTTTGGCGTAAAGCGGCACGAAGGCTTGGTTGAAGGCCCCTTCCGCGAAGAAGCGGCGGAACATATTGGGCAGCGAAAACGCCACGTTGAAGGCATCGGCCACGGGGCCTGCGCCCAAATAGGCGGCCATCATGATGTCGCGGGCAAAGCCTGCACCGCGCGACACAAGGGTCCAGCCGCCAAGCGTCAGGATATTGCGGATCATCCGGCCACCGCCGGTCTTGGAGTCAGTCATGGGTCATGTCGATATGTTCCGGCCAGAGATGCGGCCATGGTGATGATCGGGGCCTGTAGCGGTGTCGAAGGGCGGATGCGATGATCCGCCCTTCGACCGATATCAGGCGCTGGCGCGGGCCGCACCTTCGGTGATGGCCGCGCGCAGTTTCTTTTCCAAGGCGTCCTGCTTGCCGGTGGCATGCAGCTTCAAGCCGAACATGTCCTTCACATAGAAGGTATCCACCACCTGCGCGCCATAGGTCGCGATCACGGCGCTGGCGATATAGATGCCGTTATGCGCCATGGTGCGGGTCAGATCATACAGC
>DALYSR010000260.1:0-2113 GCA_031991825.1 Paracoccaceae bacterium | reverse complement strand
TTCATCGGCTTTCTGCCCGACTATCTGGCCCAAAGCCGACCCGAGTTGAAGGCCGTGCGTTCCACCGTCAATCTGCAATATCTGTCCCCGATCTATATGGCCTGGCTGAAAGGGGCCGAGCGGCGCATCTTGCTGCGCAGCTTCATCGATCACGTCGCCCGTCAGCATTTGATCGACGGCGATTTGACGCAGTCGGGTGCGGTCCAGCCTTTCGCGGCCTGATTGGATCGGATTTTTCGATGTTTTCATCCGAAAATCCGCAATGCCACGTTGCAGATCCCCCCGAATTGGTATTTGGAAGGCGGCTTAATGCGCGAAAGCAAGTGGTAACCAGTAAGGAGTGTCGGGATGTTCGATGTGATTGCCCCCTATATCCCCCAATTGGTGGCCGGACTCGGGGTGACACTGAAGGTGGCGGTGGGAAGTTTCCTGTTGGCGCTGGTGCTGGCCATCCTTGCCGTGCCGCTGACCCTGAGCCGCAATTGGCTGATCCGCCGATTGATTGCGGGCTATGTCGCGGTGATCCGTGGCGTGCCGGAATTGCTGGTGATCTTCCTGATCTTCTATGGCGGCACGGTTGCGCTGACCGCGCTGATGGGCGGCTATGTCGAGGTCAATGCGTTGAGCGCGGGGATCTCGGCCATGGCGGCGGTGACCTTTGCCTATCTGCTGGAAATCCTGCGCGCCGCCTTGCAAAGCATTCCCCAAGGCCAACGCGAAGCCGCGCGGATGCTGGGTCTCAGCCCGCGCCAAACCTTCCTGCGCGTGCTGATGCCGCAGATGTTGCAACGCGCGCTGCCCGGCATCGGCAACCAATGGCTGGTCGCGCTGAAAGACAGCGCGCTGGTATCGGTGGTCGGCCTTGAAGAGCTGATGCGCAAATCGGTGGTGGCAGCCGGTGCCACCCACGAGCCGCTGGTCTTCTATATGATGGCGGCGGCGATCTTCATCGGCATCACCGCAATTTCCAGCGCGATCTTCGGCTTGGGCGAGCGCCGCCTGTCGGTGGGGAGGTAACGCGCCATGTTCATGGATATCCTGAATATCACTTTGCCGAAGCTGTGGGACGGGTTGCAACTGACCCTGCTGATCACTTTGGCCGCTTTCGCGATGGGTCAAGTGCTGGCCTTGCCTTTGGCGCTTGCCGTCAAATCGCGGTTCAAATGGCTGTCTTGGCCGGCGCGCAGCTATATCTTCTTGGTGCGCGGCAGCCCGTTGATGGTGCAGTTGTTCCTGATCTATTACGGGCTTGGCAGCTTGCCGGAGGTGCGGGCCTCCGTCCTGTGGCCGGTCCTGCGCGATCCGATCAATTGCGCGATCCTTGCGATCGGCTTGAATTCGGCGGCCTATACCGCCGCGCTGATTGCAGGCGGATTGTCCGATATCCCCAAAGGTCTGGCCGAAGCCGCCAAGATGCTGGGCTTGGGCAAGCTGCGCACGCTGGTCTATGTGACTTTGCCGGTCATGTATCGCCAGTTGCTGCCGGTGATGGGCAATGAATTGACCTTGGTGTTGAAGGGCAGCTCGCTGGCATCCACCATCACGGTTCTGGAAATGACGGGTGTGGCGCGCAAAGTCGTGTCGCAAACCTTTGCCCCCTTCGAAGTCTTCGCCATCGCGGGCGTGGTCTATCTGGTGGTGGGCCTTGTCGCCGCTTGGATCTTTGCCCGCCTTGAGGCGTGGTTGAAAATTCCGGGCTTCGGCGCGGCAAAGGCATAAGGGGGGGCAGGTTATGGTAAAAGGTGAAACGAAGATGACGCAGAAGCCGGTGATCGAAGTCTTGGGTCTGGTGAAATCCTATAACGATACGCCTGTGCTGCGCGGCATTGATCTGCGGGTCGGCGCGGGCGAAAAGGTGGTGGTCTGCGGTCCCTCGGGGTCCGGAAAATCGACCCTGATCCGCTGCATCGCGGGGCTGGAAACCCGCAGCGCGGGCGATATCCGCGTGAATGATGTCGATCTGCGCCTTGATTGCCGCAATACGGCGGACTTTACCGGCAATGTCGGCATGGTGTTCCAAGGCTTCCATCTGTTCCCGCATCTGACGGTGCTGGGCAATCTGATGCTGGCGCCGTGCCTTGTGCGCCACCGCTCCAAGGCGCAGGCTCGCGCG
>DALYSR010000259.1:0-2166 GCA_031991825.1 Paracoccaceae bacterium | reverse complement strand
CCAACCCCTAAATCAAACCACGAGGCCGATGGTTGAGTTCTTCTCCCATAGGTTTCATACCTCCCTGTTGGACTTCGGCCGAGCTTTTGCTCGGCCTTTTTTTGCTTTTCCACAAAGCTTGGCCATGCGCCGCCGTCACAGGCGCAGCACCCCCCGTAATGCCTTTAAATGCAGCGCATTTTCGACGCGAACACCTCCGCCCCGCATCCATGTCAGCAGTCCTGTCACAAGAATCAGCGGCCCTAAGGCAGGAAAGTGACGAAAAATCCCCTTCCTGCCCTTTCGTAAGCGACATGGCTCTTCCCCTTTGCCCCCCTTTCGCCTAAACGCCCGAGGCAACAGCTGCCGCAGGGGATGCCGACATGACCGAACCCGCCATCACGCCCGAACTGATCGCTTCGCACGGGATCAAGCCCGACGAATATCAGCGGATTCTCGAAATCATCGGACGCGAGCCCACTTTCACCGAACTTGGCATTTTCTCGGCCATGTGGAACGAGCACTGCTCGTATAAATCCTCGAAGAAATGGCTCCGCACTTTGCCGACCACCGGCCCGCAAGTGATCTGCGGCCCGGGTGAAAACGCAGGCGTCGTCGATATCGGCGATGGCCAAGCGGTCATCTTCAAGATGGAAAGCCACAACCACCCGTCTTACATCGAACCGCATCAGGGTGCGGCGACCGGTGTGGGCGGCATCTTGCGTGACGTCTTCACCATGGGCGCGCGCCCGATCGCGGCGATGAACGCCTTGTCCTTCGGCGAACCGGCCCATGCCAAAACCGCGCATCTGGTGCAGGGCGTCGTCGAAGGCGTCGGCTCCTATGGCAATGCTTTCGGCGTGCCCACCGTCGGCGGCGAAGTGCGCTTCCACAAATCCTATAACGGCAACTGCCTGGTGAACGCCTTCGCGGCGGGCTTGGCCGATGCCGACAAGATCTTCTACTCGGTCGCCTCGGGCGTCGGCATGCCGGTCGTTTATTTGGGCGCGAAAACCGGCCGTGACGGCGTGGGCGGTGCCACCATGGCCTCGGCGGAATTCGACGAGACCATCGAGGAAAAACGCCCCACCGTCCAAGTCGGCGACCCCTTCACCGAAAAGCGCCTGCTCGAAGCCTGCCTCGAATTGATGCAGACCGGCGCGGTCATCTCGATTCAGGACATGGGGGCCGCCGGCCTGACCTGTTCGGCCGTCGAAATGGGCGACAAGGGCGGCCTTGGCATCAAGCTGCAGCTGAACGACGTGCCGCAGCGCGAACGCAATATGACCGCCTATGAAATGATGCTCTCGGAAAGCCAAGAGCGCATGTTGATGGTCTTGAACCCCGAACTTGAAGACATTGCCCGCGCGATCTTCGTGAAATGGGATCTGGACTTCGCCATCGTCGGTGAAACCATTGCCGAAGACCGTTTCCTGATCCTGCATGGCGATGACGTCAAAGCCGATCTGATCTTGTCGAAACTGTCCTCGACCGCGCCGGAATACGACCGTCCTTGGGTGGAAACCCCCAAAGCGGCACCCTTGGCGGAAATCCCCGCGATTGGTGCCATCGATGCGCTGAAATCGCTGATCGGCTCGCCGTCCTACGCGCATAAAGCATGGGTCTGGCAGCAATATGACTGCCAAGTCGGCGCGGATACTTTGGTCACGCCGGGCCTGCCCGCAGGCGTGGTGCGCGTGCACGGCACCGATAAGGCGCTGGCCTTCACCTCGGATGTGACGCCGCGCTATGTGCGTGCCAACCCGTTCGAAGGCGGCAAGCAAGCGGTGGCGGAAGCCTATCGCAACCTGAGCGCCATGGGCGCCCTGCCCTTGGCATCGACCGACAACCTGAACTTCGGCAATCCCGAAAAGCCCTCGATCATGGGTCAATTCGTGGGCGCGATCAAAGGCATCGGCGAAGCGGTGACTGCTTTGGACATGCCGATCGTCTCGGGCAATGTCTCGCTTTACAACGAAACCGACGGCCAGCCGATCCTGCCGACGCCGACCATCGGCGCGGTCGGCCTGCTGGCATCGGTAGACGATATGATCCACGGCAAGCCGCAGCAAGGCGATATCGCCTTGGTGATCGGTGAAACCAAGGGTCACTTGGGTCAATCGGCGCTGCTGGCGGAAGCCTTCGGCATCGAAGACGGCGATGCGCCGCATGTCGATCTGGCCGCCG
>DALYSR010000258.1:0-2172 GCA_031991825.1 Paracoccaceae bacterium | reverse complement strand
ACCGGCGGGCGCACCCATAGCTATTCCAGCCTTGATTATGTGGTGGCTCTGCCGCGTGTGGTGGTCAATCGCAAGGCGGAACTGGCGCATTGCATCATCGATTCTGGCGTGATCATCCCCGAAGGCTTGGTGGTCGGCCAAGACCCCGAAGAAGACGCCAAATGGTTCCGCCGCACCGAAGGCGGCATCGTGCTGATCACGCAAGACATGTTGAACAAACGCGCGGCCGTGTTGGGTTAAGTGGTTACAGAAGGTCAAAGCGTTATGGCGCAAGGAAAAATCCTGTCGGTGGCATCGGAAGCGGTGCCTTTGATCAAGACCGGCGGGCTGGCCGATGTGGTGGGGGCCTTGCCCGCGGCCTTGGCGCCTTTGGGCTGGGAGATGCGGGTGATGCTGCCCGCCTATAGCAGCCTGCGCCCGCTGCTGACTGGCTTCACGCCGGTGCTGAGCCAGCCGAACCTGTTCGGCGGCGCGGCGCAGCTTTATGCGGGCGATCACGACGGTCTAAGCCTTTATCTGCTGGATGCGCCGCATCTGTTCGACCGCGCGGGCGGGCCCTATAACGACAGCTATGGCGATTACGGCGACAATCCGTTCCGCTTCGCCGCCCTGTCATGGATGGCGGCGCAAGTGGCGGCCGAAGGGGCAGGCGGCTGGCAGCCCGATATCTTGCATCTGCATGATTGGCAGGCCGGCTTCGCCCCCTATTACCTGCGCAAGCTGGATGCGCAAACCCGCGTCAAATCGGTGATCACCGTCCATAACATCGCCTTCCAAGGCTGGGCGGATGGCCGCCATCTGGCCGATCTTCGTCTTGAGGCGGAAGATTTCCACGCAGGCGCTTTGGAATATTACGGCGGCCTGTCCAGCTTGAAGGCGGGGCTGGTCTATGCCGATCACATCACCACCGTCTCCCCCCGCTATGCCGAAGAACTGATGCGCCCTGCCTTCGGGCTGGGCTTGGAAGGCGTGATCGCCGCGCGGGCCCGCGATGTGAGCGGCATTCTGAACGGCGTCGATGAAGCCTTGTGGTCGCCTGAAATCGAACCGATCCCCTATGGCGCGGGCAAGATGACGGGCAAGGCCAAGGCCCGCGCGGCCCTCTGTGCCGAATTCGGCCTTGAAGTGCCGGGGCCTTTGGCGATTGTCGTCTCGCGTTTGACCGATCAGAAAGGGATCGATCTGATCCCGCAAGTGGTGGATGAGTTCGTGGCCCAAGGCGGCGGTCTGGTGATCCTTGGCTCCGGCGCGCCCGAGCTAGAGGCTGCCATGCGCGCCATGGCCCATCGCCACCCGACGCGCATCGGCCTGCATATCGGCTATAACGAACCGCTCAGCCATCGCTTGTTTGCAGGCGGCGATGCGATTTTGGTGCCCAGCCGGTTCGAACCCTGCGGGCTGACCCAGCTTTACGGGCTGCGCTATGGCACCTTGCCGGTGGTGGCATCGACAGGCGGCTTGGCCGATACCGTGATCAATGCCAGCCCCGCCAGCATTGCCGCCAAAGCCGCGACCGGCATCTGCTTCCACCCCACCGACGATATCGGCTTGCGCCAAGCCTTGGCGCGGCTGATCGCGCTTTATGCCGACCGACCGCAGTGGACGCAGATGCAGCGCAATGCGATGCGTCATCCGGTCGGCTGGGAAGCCTCTGCCGTCGCCTATGACAGGCTTTATGCTCGGCTGATGGCAGGCCCTGCATGATCATCTGGCACCAAAGCGCAGGTCAGCCATGGCCGCTTGGTGCCAGCAAAACCGCCCAAGGCGTCAACTTCGCCGTCGCCTCGCGCCATGCCACCGCCCTGTGGCTATGCCTGTTCGCCCCCGATGGCCGCAAGGAAGTCGCACGCCTGCCCATCACCGCCCGCAGTGGGGCGATATGGCATATCCATCTGGACGGGCTGGGCTATGGCACAACCTATGCCTTTCGTGCCGACGGCCCGCAGGACCGCGCAAAGGGCCATTGGTTCGATCCCTCCAAGCTGTTGCTCGACCCCTATGCGCGCGCCTTCACGGGGCGGATTGAAAACGATGCGCGGTTGCGCGATCTGGGCGTCGACAGTGCCGATGCCATGGCCAAGGCGCAGCTGATCGACACGGGGTTCGATTGGCAGGGGATCACGCCGCCGCGCCGCGCCATGGCCGATACGATCCTCTACGAGGCGCAGGTCA
>DALYSR010000257.1:0-2177 GCA_031991825.1 Paracoccaceae bacterium | reverse complement strand
CGGCGCAGCGCTTCAGCTATTCGGCGATCGGCGATAGCGTCAATCTGGCGGCGCGGGTCGAAGGGCTGACCAAGCAATACGGCTGCGCGATCCTGATCACCCAAGCCATTGCCGATGAAATCCCCGACCATGCGATCATCGAGCTGGATCTGGTCCGCGTCGTCGGCCGCCAAGATCCCGTGCGGCTTTATGCGCTGCTGGGCGGCATGGCGCTGGCGCAAGAGGATGGCTTCCGCCGCCATGCCGCGCGCCACGACCGCTTCATCACCGCATGGCGCGCGGGCGATGTCACCACGGCCCGAACGCTGCTGTCCGAACTTCGCGCCCAAGCCCCTGCCGATCTGCTGCCGCTTTACGCGGCCTATGACGCCCGCCTTATCGACGCAGCAACCGCCCCAGTTCCGGATTGGGACGGGATTTTCACCGCAAGCCGAAAGTAACGCCATGCACCTGCAAGATGCTGTCACGCTGATGTGCCTGTTCGCCTTTGGGCATTACCTTGCCGATTTCCCGTGGCAAGGCGCCTATCTGGCACAGGCCAAGAACCGCTTCCAGCCCTTGGCGGGCACGCCGTGGTATCACGCGCTGGCGGCCCATGCGGTGATCCATGGCGGCGTGGTGGGGATTATCAGCGGCAGCCTTTGGCTGGGGCTTGCGGAAACCATGATCCATGCGCTGATCGATGATCGCAAATGCGCGGGGCTTTTCGGCTATAACACCGATCAAGCGCTGCATATCCTGTGCAAGCTGGTCTGGGTGGCGCTGATCTGGTCGGGCGTGGTGCCGCTCACGGGGATTTTCGCGCAGATCTGATCAGCCGGACCAATGTCCCTGCCAGTTGATCAGACCCTCCGGCCCGCCCAATTGGTCGATCATCCGGCTGGTATGATCATAGCCCAATTCTTCCTGCTGCCGCGCCATGCGGAAGGACAAAAGCCCCATGCCGCGCAGAGCAGGCAGCATCAAAAGCATATCGCCCCCCTGCCCCGCCTCGCGGAAGCTTAGCCCCGATGTCACCTGCATGGCCTGGGTGATCACCTCGCCGATGCGGGGATAATCATCCTGCCGCCCGCGCCGCAGCGCCATATTCCACATGGTCCGCCAGCGCCGCGGCAGGTCCTCATAGCGCGCCTTGACCCGCCATTCTTCGGTGGCATTCAACGAAAAGATCACATTCGGCCCCTGCTTCAGCCCCCGCATCGCAGTGATCGGCACATTTTCCATGATGCCGCCATCAACCAGAATATCGCCGTCTTCGCTGATATAGGGGGGCAAAGCGCCGGGGATCGCGACTGATGCACGGATCGCGCGCCAGATCTCGCCACGGCGCAGGGCTTCGGCGCGGTTGGTGGTGATATTCGCGGTCACCGCAAAATAGGCCAAACGGCTGTCCTCGACCCGTCGTTCGCCATAGGCCTGCCGCAAGACGCGGTCGACATGGTGGCTGTCGATCAGCCCATGCACCGGCCATGTCAGCTTTCCCATCGCGCGTTCGGCATGCAGAAAGCGCAGGAAATCTTCCAGCATCTGCGCCGGTTCCGCCTGATCGGCCACCGCTTGGGCGATGATGCTGCCGATTGATGTGCCCCCCGCCAGATCAAAGCGCAGCCCCGCCTGATGCAGCGCACGGCAAGCCCCGATATGCGCAGCCCCAAAGGCCCCGCCGCCGCCGAAGACCGCGCCCAAGGCGCGTCCCGTCAGGAACCGCTGCAGCCGCGCCATGTCCGCCGCCACATCCAAGGCCACATGATGATGTAGCGCCGCATTGCGCCCCAATATCCAGTGCCGACTATCGGCAATATTTTGGACCGCGGTCCGACGCCACAAAGCCAAGGAACATTGCCGTTCGCGGAACAGGGGGCGGGCGAAATCTTCCAAGGGATTGGTCTTGACCGGCCCTTGGCCTGCCTCGTCCAGACAGCCGACCAGTAGCAGGTGGTCGCATTGGCGCAGAGCCAGTTGATCCCAAGCCGTATCGCCCGTGCCCGTGCGGATCAGCAAAGGCCCATGACCTTCCTGTTCGCGAAACCATGCGCGCAAGGATTGCGGATTGCCGCTGTCCATACCGCGCGGCAGATCGGCGGGCGATACCAGCCTTGCCTGCGGATTGGCGGCTTTGAAGGCGGCATACAGCGCCTGCACGAAGCTTTCGGGGACCGGCGTTTGGCCCGCGGGAC
>DALYSR010000256.1:895-2209 GCA_031991825.1 Paracoccaceae bacterium | reverse complement strand
TGTGCGAGTTCGGCGATGATGCCTGCCAGTTCCACACCGGTCGGACCCGCACCGATCACGCCGAAGGTCAGCAAGGCCCGACGTTCCGCATCATCTTCGCAGCGTTCCGCCGCCTCGAAGGCCATCAGGATTTTGCGGCGGATATTGGTCGCATCCTCCAAGGTCTTCAGACCCGGTGCCGCATCTTCCCATTGGTCATTGCCGAAATAGGAATGACGCGCGCCCGTCGCGATCACCAAAGTGTCGAAGGGCAGGTGGTCACCATCTTCCAAGGCAATGGTCTTGGCATTCAGATCGACGCCGCAAACACGGGCCAGCAGCGTGGTCACATCCGACCGCTTCGCCATCAAGCTGCGGATCGGCCAAGCGATTTCGGTATTCGACAGCACCGAGGTCGCCGCCTGATACAGCAGCGGCTGGAACAGATGGTGGTTGCGCTGATCAACCAGCGTGATTTCCGCGCCGCTGTCTTTCAGGCCTTTGACCGCCTGCAGGCCGCCGAAGCCCGCCCCGATCACTACGACCCGATGCGCTTGGTGAGCCGTGAGGTCCATGCGTTCAACTCCTACCTGCAGTCTCAAAGAACAAATCCATGTTTACAGCCCGCTATCCTTCGCCTTGGACCAAGGCGCTGCTGTTCATTGCTGAAACGGGCGGATTGGCTAAGCTGGGGCGGCTTGGGGTTGCACTAACCATGCGCCCCGCCTCCGCCAGTGTACAGAATGTCGCAGGCAATTTGCCGCAGAAGCCGCGGCCGCTAAAGCCCGCAGCTTATTGGGCTTTTTCGCAATTTTCGCAGCATCCCGCTGGGGGGGTAACAGCTATGCGTTTTGGATGCATGATAGGGAATGTGTAAAAATCGCCTATTTTTTATGCGTTTTAACGCAGGGGTGCGGTATGCAAAAGTATACATGAAATCCATGACTTGGCTGAGTCTGACACCTGCAACTGCCTCCCTTGGGGCAAAAGGTCAGAAGAAACGCATGATAAATCTGCAAGGCCTCACGCCGCGCTTGACTTCGCCTCGGGCGCACAAGTTTACTCAGAGTCATGCACCCCCGCTCAGAGGGGCAAGCAGTAAAACCAACAGAGGACTATTCGATGAAACACTCCACCCGGTGGATTGCGGCAGTGGTCGCAAGCTTCGTTCTGGCAGGCCCCGCGGCTTTTGCTGCCACCCCACCCGATACGCTGATCCAAGCCTATGCGCTGGACGAAATCATCACGCTCGATCCGGCGGAAGTGTTCGAATTCATGCCCTCGGAACTGTTGGGCAATACCTATGAGACGCTGATCGGCTACGATCCGAAAGAC
>DALYSR010000256.1:0-885 GCA_031991825.1 Paracoccaceae bacterium | reverse complement strand
GCTGGACCATTTCGGAAGATGGCAAGACCATCTCGTTCAAGATCCGCGAAGGCCGCACCTTCGCTTCGGGCAATCCGATCACCGCCGATGATGTGGTCTATAGCTTGACCCGCGCCGTCAAATTGGACAAATCGCCCGCTTTCATCCTGACCCAGTTCGGCCTGTCGGCCGACAAGATCGAAGAGCAGGTCGTCAAGACCGGCGATTACAGCTTTGATTTCAAGATGGATCAGGCCTATTCGCCCTCTTTGGTGCTGTATTGCCTGACCGCGACTGTTGCCGCGGTGGTCGATAAGAAACTGGTCGAAGAACATGCGGCCAATGGCGATTACGGCTATGAATGGCTGAAGACCAATTATGCGGGCTCGGGGCCTTTCTCGATCCGCGAATGGCGCGCCAATGAGGTCGTCATCATGGAGCGCAACGAGAATTACTCGGGCGATGCGCCCAAGCTTGCCCGCGCCGTCTTCCGCCATGTGCCCGAAGCCGCGACCCAGCGTCTGCTGTTGGAACAAGGCGATGTCGATATCGCCCGCAATTTGGGGCCGGAAGATATTGCCGCCGTCAAGCAAAATCCCGATCTGAAAACCGACGAGGGCGTCAAGGGATCGCTGTATTATCTGGGCTTGAACCAGAAGAACGAATATCTCTCGAAGCCGGAAGTGCGCGAGGCGCTGAAATATCTGGTCGATTACGACGCGATTGCCGATACCATCCTGAAAGGTCAGGCGAAAGTGCACCAAGCCTTCCTGCCCGAAGGCTTCTTGGGCGCGGATAATGAAACTCCCTACAAGCTGGATGTCGCGAAAGCCAAGGACCTGCTGGCCAAGGCTGGTCTGCAGGACGGCTTCAAGATCACCATGGATGTGCGCAGCTCGGGCCAGT
>DALYSR010000255.1:0-2251 GCA_031991825.1 Paracoccaceae bacterium | reverse complement strand
GACAGCCACAATCTCCTGAACCTCTGCGTCGCTCAGGCCGGATCGCCTTGCTTGGACTAGAAAGACGGAGGTTTGAATTACGGTCTGCATAGTTTCACACTATAGGGCAATGCCGTATATGATGGAAGCTATCAGCCAGTAGGCTTGAGGTCACTGCCCTCAAGATACGACCGTTGTAACGGACCAAAAGCGCCGCCTTGCTAGATGAAAGTTCATACCCGATAAAATTGCGCCGAGCGGCGGCTATGCGGGACGAAGCGGGTGTGCAAAATTTCAACTCGTGTCGTCGAGTGAAAGCTTGAAGCCAATGTGGGTCGGCTGAAATCCGAGCTTTTCATAGAATTTGTGAGCTTCTGGCCGCTGAGCATCTGTCGTCAGTTGGACCATCCGACATCCCCGCGCCCGCGCCTCAGCAATAGCGTAGCGGATCATCTCCGCCCCGAGCCCGCGCCCGCGCGCAATACTCGCAACACGCACACCCTCAATCTGAGCCCGCAAGCTGCCTCGACGGGAAAGATGGTGCAGGAAGGTGACTTGCAGCGTTCCCAGCAGATCGCTTTGGTCATCTGTCACGACCGCGAGAAGTTGGTTAGGATCGCCGTCAATATTTCTGAAGGCCTGAACATAGTCGTCACAGATCGGATCACTGACAATTTCTCGGGATTTCCCCAGTTCGTCGTCCGCCAACATAGCGACAATCTGGGGAAGATCGTTTAAAACGGCCTTACGGAACGTAATCTTAGTCACCATGCAATCTCACGCTTTCAATTTGGAGCTACGGATAGCACATTTCGTTCGGACAATGAATGCGCGCAAAGGGCGCTTCACGACAGGGCCGGTTGAGGTAACTTTTGGCGCCTCAGCAGGCAGAACGCGCCGCACTCTCAGTTGACGACCAATATCCGATAAAATTGCAGGCACCGTCTGTCATGCGGACAGCGAGGACTTTAGGTCAAACCAGCCGCCGCACCATGATCACCTCATCGATTTCTTCGCCTTCGTGTATCATGCCTGCGGGAATGAGCCCGATCTTGCGAAAGTCGCTTCGAACATAGAAGCGGATTGCTCGGTCGTTTTTGCTGCTCACGTTCAACTCGATCTGGGAAATTCCGTTTTGCATAGCAAATTCGGTTACTGCAGTCAGAAGACCCTCAGCAATGCCTTGCCCGCGCGTGCTGGACTGTAGGTAGACCATGACCAGTGTGGCGCGATGCTTCATCTTTCGCGCTTGCTGCCGCTGTAAGCCCATAATGCCGACCGGCTCCCCGGCCTTGAATGCAACGAATATCGGCAGCTTCAACCTAGCCGCCCATTCCTCATCAGATAGGGATGCCCAGTCTTCTACACTGCTGGCAAAAGCCGCGGGCTCCAACCGCAGAGCTTCCATCCGTATGGTTTTGAGTGCGCCGCCATCATCCTTGTTGAGCTGTCGTATTTCTATGTTGCTCACTGATCACCCCTCTTTCGCGGCGAATTCTACGGGAAATCCCCTTGTGCAACAATGGCCGCTCTAGGCTCTTCGCGCCAGATCCAACCGGGGCCAGCCTTTACGCATCAGCTGGCAAAAAGCGCCGCCTCGCCAACCGATGCCTCAGATCCGATACATTGCAATCACCGTCTGCTATGCGGACAAAGCTGCCATTCTGGACCTGTCACGGTTTTGTTCCGGTTTTTTGAGAGCAATACATGCCATCAAGGAGAGCGGATATGGCAGCGATACACAGCGATGATTTTAAGCGGGATGCGGTTCGCATCGCGCTCACGAGCGGCCTAACAAGGCGTCAGGTTGCGTCTGATTTGGGGATCGGGCTTTCGACGCTCGGCAAGTGGGTTCGGGCTGTTTCGGAGGAAGCCACAGTGCCTGCACAGGATGCCGATCTACTTCGTGAGAATGAACGGCTGCGCAAAGAGAACCGCATACTCCGGGAGGAGAGGGAAGTATTAAAAAAGGCAGCGATGTTCTTCGCGGCTCAAAAGCCATGAAGTTTCAGTATATTGCCGATTATCGAGGTATATTGAGCCGCGGCCATCTCTGCCGTCTGATGGGGGTTTCAGAGCGCGGCCTATATGCTTGGAGGCATCGCCCCCCATCGCATCGTCAACGACGGGACCTCGTGCTCCTCGCTCATATCCGCGATCAGCACCGGTTGAGCCTTGGCAGCTACGGACGACCGAGGATGACCGAGGAGTTGAATGAGCTGGGCATCCGCGTCGGTCAGCGCCGTATCGGGCGACTTATGCGTCAGAATAA
>DALYSR010000254.1:0-2255 GCA_031991825.1 Paracoccaceae bacterium | reverse complement strand
GGCTCCGCTCGATAAGATCACCAAAGCCGCCAGCCCCGTCCAAGCCCGTCCACCCAGCAGGGCCAGCAGCAAGATCAGCCCCGCCGCGATCATGGCGATCCGTTCGACGCCCTTTGCCCAATCGGGGCGGGTCAGCAGGTCTTGGGTCAGGATCTGGTCGATCACTTCGGCATGCAGGACCACACCTGCAACCGCGGGCGCAAGCGGGGTCGCCACCAGATCGCGCAGGCCGATGGCCGAAGTGCCGATCAGCGCGATGCGACCTTGGATGCGCGGATCGGGGGCGGGTGCCTGCAACAGATCGGCGGCAGGGATCTGCGCCATATTCCCCATGCCGGAATAATGGATCCAGAACCGGCCCGCAGGATCGGCGGGAAATTCCACCGCCCCGACCTTGATCGCCTGCAAGCCGCCGTCCGATCCGCCCTCCGACCCGCTGAGCACGATGCCCGAAGCGCCTTGCGCCACGCGCAGGGCTTCCAGCGCAAGGCTGGGGTAGATATGACCGCCCGCGCGGGCCAGAACGGGCAGGCGGCGGATGATGCTATCCCCGCTTGCCACATAGGAAAAATTTCCCAAGCCAAGCGCCGCATCGGTCAGGACCGGCAGATTGCCAAGCGCGCCGCCGTAATCGGGCAGATAGCGCGCGGGATCGGCGCCGGTGAAGGCGATGCCGGATTTGGGCTTGGCGATGTCGCTGGCGTGACCATCGGGCGACAAGGCCTGGCCCAATACGACGGGGTGGCGCGCGATGGCGGCGGCGAAGGCCAGATCATTGTCGCGCGCCAAGGGATCGTCGGGCAAAGTGATAGTGGTGCCGCGGGCCGAAAGGCGGGGCGCAAGCTGGGACAGCGAGGTGCGGTCCGCCTCGGCGAAAGCCATGTCGAAGGCGATGACTGCCGCCCCCGCTTGGCCCAGCCGGTCCACCAGATCGCCCAACAGATCGCGCGGCCAAGGCCATTGGCCCAGACGGGCGAGTGAGCTTTCGTCGATATCCACCACGACCATGGCGGGGTCGGGATTGACCGGCCTTGGACTTTGGCGCTGATAGCTGTCCCACAACAGATCGCCAAGCGGCGCGAAGGCCTGCGGCTGCGCCAGATAGACCGCGCAAGCCGCGGCCAAAGCCGCCATGCCGCTGGCCAGCCCGAGCAGTTTTTGGCGGCGGGGTGTCAGCTGGCCTATGGTGTGCGGCCCCCTGCGAAAATGCCCGCGCCGTCCCAGCCCATGCTGCCAAGACTGCCGGGATCGCTGACGCTGAAGCTGCCGATGACGCCGCCCACAGGGTCAAGCCCGTCCGCCACAAAGCCGCCCTCGAAACGGCCCGAGGCGCCGGAATTGAGCGATGTCAGATCGCCCATTTCGATCCGCCCGCTGGCGGTAATGTCAGCCGTTCCGACCAGATTGGCCCCGAAGAAATTCGACATGGCGGTGCTGATCTGGCCGGATGCGAAATCGGCGGTGGCGCTGAAGGGGCTGGCGGTTTCGCTCTGCGTGCCGCCTTGGCGCACCACACCGATGGCGGTGCCGCTATAGCTGGCAGAAGCGGGCAGGGGCATCGCGCTGAGGTCGCTCAGATCGCCCGCGACCCAATAGCCCCGCATATCGGCCATGCCCGATGACGGATCGCTGGGGTCCCCCATCCAGCCGCCCCATTGCAGATAATCGCAGTCACAGAGATACATCGGATCATAGGCGCGCAGTCGCAAGCCGGTGGTATTGCCAGGCGCCGAGCCGAAATCCTGCGGCGAGATATATTCGCCTTCGCTTGGGGCGAAGCCGCCGCTCGCGCCGCCCAAGTTCAATTCGGCCCCGACCGAGGGGATGGAGCCGTCGAAGCTAAGGGTGATCTCGCCAAGGCGGGGGTCGCCGCTAAGGGGGGTGGCGCTGACAAAGCCCTGCCTTATCCCGTCAAGCGGCGGCGGCGTCACGCTTCCGCCGCCCGATTGCTGTTCGGAGATAAGGCGGTCGATCTGATCGCCGATGCGCTGCTCGCGGTTGCGGCTGGCTTGGTCTTGGCCGATGCTGCCTGCGGCGGGGCCATTGGGACCGGTGGCGCTGAACGCCGCGAAGGCCAAGGCTGCGGCGAGGCGGTTCTCTGCCGCTGCGCCAGTCGCACGCGCTGCGGCCGCCAAGCCGAAGCTTAAGGCCTGCGGGCTGGGGCCGGACCCTGCGGGCTGCGGCGGCGGTTGCAGCGCGCTGACCAAGGCGGCGGTGGCGGCATCGATCGCGGCCCGATCGGAAGTGGTGGTCGT
>DALYSR010000253.1:0-2268 GCA_031991825.1 Paracoccaceae bacterium | reverse complement strand
TGAAGATGGTCAACCCCGCGGCAGCGGCGATTGATATCGGATCGACCATGCATATGGCGGCGGTAAGCCCTGCTGCCTGCGACACGCCTGTCAAGGCTTTTGGGACATTCACCCAAGACTTGCACGCGCTTGCCGATTGGTTTGCCTCCTGCGGCTTGAAGAGCGGGCCAAGGAGTCCACGGGGGCCTATTGGATCTCCGCCTTCGAGGTGCTGGAAACGCGGGGCTTCGATGTGATTTTGGTGAATGCGCGATACGCCAAAAATGTCCCGGGGCGCAAAACCGATGTCAGCGATGCTGGATGGCTGCGGCAGTTGCAGTCTTACGGCCTTTTGCGCGGCAGCTTCCGCCCCGCAGCCGAGATTGCCACCCTGCGTGCCTATATGCGTCAACGTGAACGGCTGGTCGAATATGCAGCCGCCCATATCCAGCACATGCAGAAGGCCTTGATGGAAATGAACTTGCAGCTGCACCATGTGGTCTCAGATATCACTGGTGCGACGGGCATGCGGATCATCCGGGCCATCGTCGCTGGCGAGCGTGACCCTGACGTTCTCGCCTCGATGCGCGACATTCGCTGCCACGCCTCCATCGAGGTCATCAAGGCAGCATTGGTCGGCAATGATCGAGACGAACCCATCTTCGCACTTACCCAGTCGCTCGAGCGTTATGACTTTTACCAGAGCAAGATTGAGCAATGCGATCGCAAGCTCGAGACGGCTGGGCTCGACCAACAAACCTCGCCCAAAGCACGCCAGCCGATTAGAATCCGCCCGGCCGGACGTGGGTCATCGCCAGATTTACAAAGAGCCATGGCATCACGTAGTTCGGCTTCTCCTTCTCGGCGCCCCTCAAGCCCTGAGATTGCCGCAGCAGCGGAAAGCGCCAACCGCTTGCGCCACAGCATACCAACGAGATCATGCGAACGCACGAACGGATCCAAAGTTGCGAGCGCTGCCTCAGCAGAAATCATTGCAATTTCAGTGTCATCGCGAGCCACAGCTTGCCGTATCCAACGTGGAACCGACGGAAAATTTTAGGCAGGCGGGGGAGATTTCACGACACGGGACATGCGAAACGCTAGCAATTAGCGGCGCTTTACACTAGTATATTTTCATTTATAAGCCGCAAATGTCATTCCAAAATAATATCCAATAAAAGGATCTTTCGGGCCTCGCCGCAGTGTCCTTCAAAAAGCTCCCGTCCCGCCGCAGCCAAAAGCTCGGGATTGCAGAACTCAAGGCGATGCTGACCGGTGCCAGGGAGCTTCTGCTTAAGTTAAGGACGTACCTTGGGATCACTGAGTTTGATGCTGCAGAAGCCTGCGCTCCCGCGGCGACCCAGATCGAGCATGAAGAGACGACCACAACTGAAGCAGACGCCCAAGTGCAACGCGCACCGGCTGATGCCTGCGGCCGCAAAATCTGCGCGGTGAATATCCCATCCCTGCACCGCAAAAATGCAGCGCATAAAGTTCCAGATTCAAATTCCCTAAAAAAGGATTCAAATATTCTTGGGACTTTGACGGCTGCGCCGGAAATCTTTCAGGCCTACTTGGACCATGAGCACAGCCGGTCAAGCTTGGCTGACTGGGAAAGCTCTCTGACAGCCGCACTGGTGCGTTATGCAAGTGACCTGGCGCTTAAGCCCTCATTCGTGAACAAGATCAGCACAGACTATGGCTATGAAAACGCGCTCCAAGCGGTTTTTGCCTTGGGCCGAATGACTGAGAAGGGCGCTACAATTAACAATCCTGCAGGATACACGATGGCTTTAGCACGCCAGAGGGCCCCTGTGATGCAGTAGCTTGCTTTGTGGCTATCACCATCCATGATTTAGACAACTTTTCGTCCGCACCCCCAACGGCTCAGTTCCTAGTGACCATCAACAGATATAATGCTTCAGCTGGCGCAACGGCGCTTAGGGCCAGTTGAAGTATTATTAGCCGCCTGTTTGGATCTGTCGGGAAGAGCTGTTTGCTCGGACGCAGGAGCCCTTTTCGGCCCTTTGCCGCCGGTCGAACATTTGCCGTCGCCGCAGTCAGCTTTCCCGAAGCGATTTGTCGTGACATTGGATCGTGTCCCACGTGATGGTGTAGGTTAGGTGGCCATTACGTGGGACACGATCAAAATTTTATCGGACAAGATTTGCTTCATCAAGCTGACAGCACTTTTGGTGAGTAAACACCTCGAGACCGCCGTAGCTGCCTTATTCAGAATGCCCTACTCTGGGAAATGCTTAGATTGCCAAATCCAGTGGAAGATCTGAG
>DALYSR010000252.1:0-2283 GCA_031991825.1 Paracoccaceae bacterium | reverse complement strand
CGGGCAAGACTCTGGAAGCACTGCTAGGGGAAGCTGAACAGGCAGGCTATGCGGGGTTGAACATCACCCATCCCTGCAAACAGGCGGTGATCCCCTTCCTTGACGCTTTATCGCCCGATGCTGACGCCATCGGCGCGGTCAATACGGTGGTGTTCCAAGACGGCAAACGCATCGGCCACAACACCGATTGGAGCGGATTTTCCGAAAGCTTCCGTCAGGGTCTGGGCGATCTGCCCAAGGCGCATGTGCTGCAAATCGGCACCGGTGGCGCGGGGGCGGCGGTTGCGCATGCCTGTTGGAAGCTGGGCGTCGGCAGGCTGTATCTAAGCGATGTGCTGCCCGCGCGTGCGGCCGCCTTGGCCGACAGCCTGAATGCCCGCGCCGGAGGCCAGATCGCTTGGCTCACCGATAATATCGCCGAAACCATGACGCAAGTCGACGGGCTGATCAATACCACGCCGATGGGCATGGCGGCCCATCCCGGTCTGCCCTTGGACGCCGAACTGATCGGGCCGGGTCATTGGGTGGCGGAAATCGTCTATTTTCCCATGGAAACCGAGCTTTTGCGCATCGCCCGCGCCAAAGGCTGCCGTGTCCTAAGCGGGGCAGGCATGGCCGTGCATCAAGCGGTCGCGGCCTTCGCCTTGTTCACCTCACGTCCCGCCAATGCCGCCCGTATGCAGGCGCATTTCGACACCATGATCCGCGGCACGGCCTAAGTCCGTTCGCCCGAACCCCCTGAGGATGCGATGAAAACTTCCATTGCCACCGTTTCGATCTCGGGTACCTTCCGCGAGAAACTCGACGCCATCGCCAAAGCCGGTTTCGACGGGATCGAGATTTTCGAACAGGATTTCCTCGCCTCGGAATATAGCCCCAAGGATGTGGGGCGGATGGTGCGCGATCACGGCTTGGAGATCACGATTTTCCAGCCGTTCCGCGATTTCGAAACCCTGCCCGACCCGTTGCGGGCGCGTGCCTTCGCCCGCGCGCGGCGCAAGTTCGATCTGATGAACGACATGGGCACCGATCTGGTGCTGGTCTGTTCCTCGCTGCATCCGCAAGCCTTGGGCGGCATCGACCGCGCCGCTGCCGATTTCCACGCGCTTGGTGAAATTGCCGCCCAGCATGATATCCGCGTCGGCTATGAAGCTTTGTGCTGGGGCAAACATGTCAATGACCACCGCGATGCCTGGGAAATTGTGCGCCGCGCCGATCACCCCAATATCGGGCTGATCCTTGACAGCTTCCACACCCTTGGGCGCAAGACCGATCCCGCGACCATCCGTTCGATCCCCGGTGACAAGATCTTCTTCGTGCAATTCGCCGATGCGCCCGCGATTGAGATGGACCTGCTCTATTGGTCGCGCCATTTTCGCAATATGCCCGGCGAAGGCGATCTGCGGGTGGCAGAATTCCTGCGCGCGGTCTGGGCCACGGGCTATAACGGCCCGCTTAGCTTGGAAATTTTCAACGACCAGTTCCGTGCGGGCCTGCCGAAACTGACCGCCATCGACGGCTTGCGCAGCCTGATCGCCTTGGCCGATCAGGCAAAACGCGAGGAACCGGAAGTGGCACCGCTTGAGCAATTGCCCAGCCTGCACGCGCCCGCGGGGGTGGAACGGGTGGAATTTGTCGAATTCGCCTCCGATCCAAAGGGCGGGCAGGATTTGGCGGATTTTCTTGTCTCGGCGGGCTTCCATCTGGCGGGGCGTCATCGCAGCAAATCGGTCACGCTGTACCGGCAGGGCGGCGCGAATATCCTGATCAATACCGATCCGGCGGGCTTTGGGCATAAGGCATGGTCCACCCATGGCACCACGGTATCCGAAGTGGCGCTGATGGTGCCCGATGCCAAGGCGGCCTGCGCGCGGGCCGTGGCCTTGCGGGCCGACCCCCATCACGAAGCCAAAGCGGCGCGCGAATTGGATATTCCCGCCGTGCGCGGCATGGGCGGCAGCGTGATCCGCTTTGTCGACCGCAAAAGCGATCTGGCCGATCTGTGGAGTGTCGACTTCGATCTAAGCCAAACGGGTCCTGCGCCAAGCCCGCTGCAAGGTGTGGATCATATCGCGCAAACAATGGCTTATGCCGAAATGCTGAGTTGGACCTTGTTCTACACCAGCCTGTTCAATGCCCGTAAAAGCCCGATGATCGATGTGGTGGACCCGCATGGATTGGTCCGCTCGCAGGCGGTGCAAAGCGAAGGTCTGCGCGTCACCCTGAACGGGGCCGAAGCGCCGCGCACCTTGGCGGGCAAATTCATCGACGAAACTTTTGGCG
>DALYSR010000251.1:0-2313 GCA_031991825.1 Paracoccaceae bacterium | reverse complement strand
TAGGAAAATTTTGCTGCGCCGTAGCGAAAATTTGTTGCCACATTCCGTCGGAATCGCCATGGATTTCGCAATAAAATTACCGGAGCCCGAATCATGGCGAAGCTGACCCGCCCCGTACGTTCCTTGCTGTACATCCCCGCTTCCCGTGCGCGGGCGATGGAAAAAGCCAAGGATCTGGCCTGCGACGGCATCCTGTTCGATCTGGAAGATGCGGTCGCCCCCGACGAGAAGATCGCGGCGCGCGGCTTGCTGGTCGATGCTTTGCGCGCGGGCGGCTATGGCAAAAGGCTGCGGATCGTGCGGATCAACGGCGTCGACACGCAATGGGGCGCAGCGGATGCGCGGGCCTTGGCGGAAGCGGTGGCTGCTGGCGTCGAAATCGATGCGGTTCTGGTGCCCAAGGTCAGCAGCTATGCCGACCTAGAGGCTGTCGCGGCCATCACCGGCGATCTGCCGCTTTGGGCGATGATGGAAACCGCCTTGTGCATGTTGAACGCCGCCGATGTGGCGCGTCACCCGAAATTGCAGGGCATGGTGATGGGCACCAATGATCTGGCCAAAGAGCTGGGCGCCCGCAATCGTGCCGACCGTTTGCCGATGATGACCGGCTTGGGGCTGTGCCTGCTTGCGGCGCGGGCCTATGGGCAGGTGATCGTGGACGGCGTCTATAATGCCTTCAAGGATGATGCGGGGCTTGCGGCCGAATGCGAGCTGGGCCGCGACATGGGATTTGACGGCAAAAGCCTGATCCATCCGGCACAGTTGGATATCGCCAATGCCGCTTTCGCCCCGTCACAAGCCGATATCGACTTGGCCCATCGCCAGATCGATGCCTATCAGGCCGCATTGGCGCAGGGGCAGGCGGTGGCGGTGGTCGATGGCAAGATCGTCGAGAATTTGCATGTCGTCACGGCAAAATCGCTGCTGGCGAAAGCTGCGGCGATTGCGGAACTTGGCGCTTAGGGACTAACTGACCCCAAGCTAGCTTGGAGTATGCGCTCATGATTTTGTTGATTCTTGGTCTGTTGGTCTTCGCGGGCTCGCACCTTTTCCTTGCGGTATCGCGCCGCGAGATCCCTGCCACGGGGCGGATGTTCCTTGGCTTGGTGTCTTTGGTCGGCATCTGGCTGATGTATACGGGCTATGGCCGCACCGACGGGCCGGTGTTCTGGGACCGCAATCCGGCGCTGGTCGGCATCAACAACCTGCTGATGATCTTTGCCTTCTACCTTTGTGCGGCGCATGGCATGAAAACCGCCATCACCCGCAAGATCCGCCGCCCGCTGCTGGTGGCGGTCAAGGTCTGGGCCTTGGCGCATATTCTGGTGAATGGCGATCTGCCCAGCTTCGTGCTGTTCGGTGGCCTGATCCTATGGGCCGTGCTGCAAAGCAAGGCGGCGAATGGCATGGAAGGCCCTTGGATCAAAACCGCGCCGCGCGAAACCAAATTCGAATGGATGGCGCTGGCTGGCGCGATCATCGTGACGCTTGTCGTGATGCTGGTGCATAACGCATTGGGCTATCAACCCTGGGGGTAAGCTTTGAAACTCTATCGCTTTTTGTCTGACGACGACACTTCCGCCTTTTGCCACAAGGTCAGCCTTGCCTTGTCCAAGGGTTGGGCTTTGCACGAAGGCCCGACCTATGCCTTCGACGCCGCGCGCGGTGTGATGCGCTGCGGTCAAGCCGTCGTCAAAGAGGTGGATGGGGCGTATTCGTCCGAGATGAAGCTGGGCGAGCAATGATCGATTGGCATGGGGCGCGGCGACACAGCCATCGCGTCCCATGCCAAGGGTGCCTCCTGGGGGCGCTTTGACTCCGCGCCAAGATCGCGGCAGTTGATTTTGCGCCTGAAACTTGGGCGTAAGATTTGCCGTTCGGGCGGGGCAGGCGGGGGAAGCGTTGCAAAGATGCTGCACTCTGGCGGGTTTGCCGATGATCGACGGGCAGGCCCAATCATTCCCTACACGGCATGCGGCGCTCATGATTTCGTGATGATGTGGACAGCTTTCACGTCACCCCCAATCATCGAGGTTTAGAATGCGCGTTGTCTCTTGTCTGGTTCTTGCTACGGCTGCGGCTCTGCCCAGCGTCGCCCTTGCGGGTGAAAACGAACTGACCTTTTCAGGTGGCGTGACGCTCACCTCTCGCTATATCTCGAGCGGTGTCGAGCAGTCCAAAGGCGCGGCGATCCAGCCGTGGCTGGAAGGCGATTACAACGGCGTCTATTTCGGCGCTTGGGGATCGACGGTGTCGAAGGAAATCTTCGGCGACGATACCTATGAGGTCGATCTTTACGCGGGCTATCGCAAC
>DALYSR010000250.1:0-2366 GCA_031991825.1 Paracoccaceae bacterium | reverse complement strand
GGAGTACTATCGATGGCAAACCTGACGACCAATTTCATCGGCATCAAATCCCCCAATCCGTTCTGGCTCGCCTCGGCGCCGCCGACCGACAAGAAATATAATGTCGAGCGTGCCTATGAAGCGGGATGGGGCGGTGTGGTGTGGAAGACGCTTGGCTCCGAAGGGCCGCCGGTGGTCAATGTCAACGGCCCCCGTTATGGCGCGATCTGGGGCGCGGACCGCAGGCTATTGGGGCTGAACAATATCGAATTGATCACCGATCGTCCGCTGGAAATCAACCTGCGCGAGATCAAAGAGGTCAAACGCAAATGGCGTGACCGCGCGCTGATCATCTCGCTGATGGTGCCTTGCGACGAGGAATCGTGGAAAGACATCCTGCACCGGATTGAAGACACCGAAGCCGACGGGGTCGAACTGAACTTCGGCTGCCCGCATGGCATGGCCGAACGCGGCATGGGCGCTGCCGTGGGGCAGGTGCCGGAATATATCGAAATGGTGACCCGCTGGGTCAAAACCTATTCGCGCATGCCCTGCATCGTGAAACTGACGCCGAATATCACCGATGTCCGCAAACCGGCCGAGGCAGCAAAGCGCGGCGGCGCAGATGCCGTATCGCTGATCAATACGATCAATTCGATCACCTCGGTCGACCTCGACAACTTCTCGCCGGAACCGATGATCGATGGCAAAGGCACGCATGGCGGCTATTGCGGCCCCGCCGTGAAACCCATCGCGCTGAATATGGTCGCCGAAATCGCCCGTTCTTCGGAAACGGCAGGCATTCCGATTTCAGGTATCGGCGGCGTGACGACATGGCGCGATGCGGCAGAATTCATGGCGCTGGGGGCGGGCAATGTGCAGGTCTGCACGGCTGCGATGACCTATGGCTTCAAGGTGGTGCAGGAAATGATTTCCGGCCTGTCGCAATATATGGATGAGAAGGGCTTCACCTCGACCGCCGATCTTGTCGGCCGTGCGGTGCCCAATGTGACGGATTGGCAGTATCTGAACCTGAACTACACGACCAAAGCCCATATCGATCAGGATGCCTGCATCTCTTGCGGTCGCTGCTATGCGGCCTGCGAAGATACCAGCCACCAAGCCATCCTGATGAAGCCCGGCCGCGTTTTCGAAGTCAATGAAGCCGAATGCGTCGCCTGCAACCTCTGCGTCAATGTCTGCCCCGTAGAGAACTGCATCACGATGATAGAGCTACCCGTGGGCCAGCTTGACGAACGGACCGGCACCGCGGTTGGTGAATATGCCAACTGGACCCAACATCCCAACAACCCTTCAGCGCCGCGTGCGGCTGAGTGAAGGAAAAGACGCTCGGGCATATCTCGGCCCGAGCGTCTTTTTTTTTGAGTATTTTCGAAAGGTGCAAAGCGGCAAGGGCCCGTTTGCACCTTTTCTAAATACTCCCCCGCCGGAGGCGCCTTTAGGCCAAGACCACCAGCGCATGGCGCTTTTTGCCGGCAGACAGCTTGACGGGCTGTGCCAGATCGGTGGCGCTCAGGCGCAGGCCCGCGTCGGTGATGATGTCGTCATTCATTTTGAAGCCCTGCTCGGACAGCAAGCGTTTGGCGTCTTTGCCGGATGCCGAAAGGCCTGCACGCACGATCAGCTGGACGATGCCGATGCCATCGGCAACTTCATCCGCCGACAGCGAAATGGTCGGCAGATCGTCGCCGATGCCACCCTTTTCGAAGACCTCACGCGCAGTGGCTTCGGCGGCCTTCGCGGCCTCCAAGCCATGCAGCATGGCGGTGACTTCATTGGCGAGGATGATTTTTGCCGCATTGATCTCGGAGCCCTGCAGGGCACCAAGACGGTCGCATTCCTCCACCGGCAGTTCGGTGTAAAGCTTCAGGAAGCGGCCAACATCCGCATCCGTCGTGTTGCGCCAGAATTGCCAGAATTCGTAAGCCGACATCATCTGGTCGTTCAGCCACGTCGCGCCATTCGCCGATTTGCCCATCTTCTTGCCATCTGAGGTGGTCAGAAGCGGCGTGGTCAAGCCGTAGATTTCCTTGTCGATCACACGGCGGGTCAGGTCGATGCCGTTGATAATATTGCCCCATTGGTCCGAGCCGCCCATCTGCAGCACGCAGCCATAGCGGCGGTTCAGTTCCAGGAAGTCATAGGCCTGCAGAATCATGTAGTTGAATTCGAGGAAGGACAGCGACTGCTCGCGGTCCAGACGCGATTTCACCGATTCGAACGACAACATGCGGTTGACCGAGAAGTGGCGGCCAATATCGCGCAGGAATTCCAGATAATTCAGATTATCCAGCCATTCGGCATTGTTCAGCATGATCGCGCCATTGGGCGCATCGGAGTAATCGAGGTATTTGGCGAAGACCTTG
>DALYSR010000249.1:0-2374 GCA_031991825.1 Paracoccaceae bacterium | reverse complement strand
CGGTGCCGATGGGTTCGTTGCTATAGACGCCCTTGGGCGTATTGGGGGACGAAATCGCCATTTGCGCCAAGAGCGTCGGCAGGATGGGGCTGGGTTTGGCAGTGGTGAACTTGACCGTCAGCGGATCGACCGCCGTCGACGTGATGTCCACCCCGTCAAAGAACTTGGTGCGGGTGATGCAGGTCAACGCAGGGTCGATAGTGCGTTCCATCGCCGTGATCACCGCCGCAGCGTCGAAGGGCGCGCCGTCATGGAAGGTTACGCCCTCACGAAGTTTGAACGTCCACTCGGTCGGACTATCCTGCGTCCAGCGTTCCGCCAGACGCGGCATCAAGGTGGCGTCGGTATAATTCAGCTCGACCAGCGTTTCGACGACGTTCTGCTTGATGATCCTCCCGATCACGGAACGCGGCGTTTCGCAGGGGTCCAGACGGTCGGGACCTGCGGGCAGGACGATCTTCACCTCGGTTTCGGGACCCGCAAAGGCGGGGGACGCACAGGCCAGCAAGGCCAGAAGAATATGTCGCATAAAGGCTCCTCCCTTTTCGACGGTGGTTTTAGCCCGCGCGGCGGGCCATCTCCGTGATGGTGTTGCGGATTTCCGCGATCTTCAGGCGCTCGTGCTCCGCCTTTGCCCGGACGGCGGGCAGGATATCGGCAGCGACGGCGGGGGAAAGGGTGACGATACCATCGGCATCGCCCACGACCAGATCACCCGGCATGACCACTGTGCCTCCGACCGCGATAGGCTGGTTCAGCGTGCCGGGCCCGTTTTTATAGGGGCCACGATGGGTGACGGCGCGGGCATAGACAGGCAGGCCCAACTCGCGGATTGCATCGACATCGCGGATCGCACCGTCGATGACGAAGCCGGCAAGGCCTATGGCCATCGCCTTCTGCACGATGATCTCGCCGATCAATGCCTGCGTCACGTCGCCGCCGCCATCAACCACCATCACGTCGCCGGCGCGAACAAGTTTCAGGGCGGCGTGGATCGCATGGTTGTCACCCGCGCGAGTCCGCACGGTGAATGCGGTACCTATGATCGTCTGCGATTTATGATAGGGCAGCAGGCCGACCGCGCCCGGCAGACGGTCCATGCAGTCGCTGATGATGGAACTGGCGGTGCCCGCGTAGTTGCGCACCAAGTCTGCGGCTACCTGTGTGGCGGCCGGATATTCCCTGATTGTCATCTATCCCTCCAAAACGCTTTCGGCGTTCTCCTAATCTAACGTTATGGGGGTTCCAAATTTATAAAAAGCGATATTTATTAACCCTAACAGATGCATTTAATTCATATGAGATTCGATGTTCACCATCCGCCAACTTGAAGCACTATATTGGTCATCGTCGCTCGGAAGCTTCGAGGCGGCGGCCAGCTATCTTCATGTTGCGCAGTCCACCATTTCCAAACGGCTGGCCGAGATGGAACGTCAGTTCCCCGAGCCGCTCTTCGACCGCTCGGGGCGGCATTCGATCTTGACGGTGCGCGGCGAAGCGATCCTGCAGATTGCTGAGCAGATGCTGCGCCTGAATGACCGCCTCGTGTCCGCCGCGCGCGGCACGGATGCGGTGCCCCTGAAGATTAGGCTGGGCGTCACCGACCTTGTTGCGATGTCGTGGCTGCCGGAATTGGTGAAACGGATCGAAGCGATCTATCCGGAGGTGGAGATCGAGCCGGAAATCGACCTTTCCAACGTGCTGATCGGGCGCCTTCTGGACTGCAAGATCGACTTTGTAATCTGCCCGCGCGGGACCTTGCAGCCGCAATTCATAAACGCGCCGCTGGATGCTATCGAGCTGGTCTGGATGTGCAGCCCCAAGCTGGTCGGGGACCGCACCTCGCTGACGCGGGACGAACTCTTGTCAATGACCCTGCTGGCGCAATCCTCGGGCTCGGTGCTGCGCCCGATGCTTTACCCGATCATCGACAACGAAAGCCTGACTTTCCGCAAAAAGATCAACTGCAACAACATGGGTGCCTTGGCAGAGCTTGCGGCCAGCGGGATGGGTATCACAATCCTGCCGCGATCCTTCTTCGTCCGTTATCTGCAAGATGATCGCCTGCGCGTGATGGATACGCCGATTTACCTGCCGGAGCTGAACTACTACGTCACGTTCCGCAATGACTACTACCGCGAGTTCTTTGCGGGAGTTGCGCAAATCTGCAGGGATATTCGCGGCTTCAGCGAGCATGCGGGGCGTCAAAGGGAAGCTATCTAATGCAAGCGACCGATTTTGATCGAACCTGCATCTTTCATGTGGGCAGGATGCCCGAGTTTACTCTTGCCAACGCCATCGATGCTGCGAGGCAGCGAATGGACCTGCATCAGTTCTGTTCCGGTCTGGTGCTCATGTTATGCGGCCCAGCGTT
>DALYSR010000248.1:0-2418 GCA_031991825.1 Paracoccaceae bacterium | reverse complement strand
TGACCCCATGGTCGCGCAGGGGCTTCTGACAGTCATGCGAATAGTATTGGCTGCCACGATCGCTGTGAAAGATGCAGCCCCGAGGCGGGGGGCGCAGGACGATGGCCATTTTCTACGCCCGGATCGCGTTTCATGCGGTTGCCGAGGGCCCGACCGATGACGCGCCGGGAGTGCAGGTCTGGGATCACCGCCAGCTACAGCCAGCCCTCACGGGTCCAGATGTAGCTGATATCGCCCGCCTGTCACCCGACAAGCGATGCGTGCATCGCTGTGAGTGCACTTCTGATTGGGCGTTCTGCCGTGAAGTCACACTCCAGCAGGTTCGGTGCGATGCTGAACCTGTGATCGCGGGGGCTCTGGCGAGTGGATATCGCCAGAAGATCTTTGTCACGAAAGTTCAGTTCGGGCGGATTTGATCAGGGCTTGCAGTTCTTGCACGCTTTGGCGCCCAAAGCGTCCGTCATTGCCAGCGATGAAGGTTGGCGTGCCCGTCAGCCCCATGTGATCGCCAAGATCAAGGGACTGATTGATATGGTCAGTCACATCCTGACCTTGCATATCGCGCTTGAGACGGGTCATGTCCAAACCGATCTGCTCGGCCAGCTGTAGCGCTGCACGTTCACTGGGCGGTGTATTGCCCGTGAACATGCCATAATGAAACTGCCAATATTTACTTTGTTTGAGGCTTGCCAAAGATATCCGCGCAACTGCCTCAGATTCAGGGCGCAGCACGGGCCATTCGCGTAAAACAATGCGCAGCCCTTTATCCTCACTGATCAGCTGTTTCAGTAGGGGCGGGATCTCGCGGCAAATCGGGCAATGGTAGTCAAAGAATTCCGTCAGGGTGATATCGCCTTTGGGGTTGCCAAGGACCGGTGAAAAGGTCTGGCGTTCAATGGCATCGCGCAGTTCCTTAGGCATGGCATTTTCATTGGCTTTGGCCAAAACGGGCAGAGTTAGCCCTAGGGCTGCGCCTGAAACAAGAAGTTGGCGTCGGGTGATCATTGATGTCTCCAAATTTACAAAAGCAAAACTCGAGTGCCGACGACAGCACGGCTATAAAGATCGGCGATATGCTCGTTGTAAAGCCCTATACAGCCCGAAGAGGAGGCCCGCCCGATTTTTCGGGAATCATGGGTGCCGTGAATCAAATAGGCGGGCCAGGTCAGATACATGGCATGTGTGCCTAAAGGGTTTTCCGGCCCGGGCGGCAGATAGGGGGGGAGGCTGGGATCGCGTCTGCGCATATCTGCGGTGGGGGTCCAGTCGGGACCGACGCGTTTGCGCATGATCTCGGTATAACCGCGTTTGGTCAATTCTTCGCTGATGGGGATCGAGCTTGGGTAAAGGTGGTAATTGCCCTGATCTGATCCCCAGTAATGAACAGCCCGCGAGGCAATATCAGCGATGATAATACCTTTGCCGATCTTATCAAAATGCTCGCGCCAATCGATCATAGTGAACCCTGACGGATTGCTGCGACGAGAAGGTGGCGCGGGCAATGGCTCAGCGGCGGCGAGGAGCGCTTTGGGGGCCATGATCAGTGCGGCGCTGGCGAAGAGTGCCGTTCTGCGAGAGATTTTCGTCATTCTTTCCTCCAGCTGGTTCGGCTTTCGGACTGCGGCTTGGGGCTTAAGCCAAGCTTAAATGCGCATAATCTCTCGGATCATATTTATAATTTTTTTGTGAGGCATGTATGAATATTTAAGGTTGGCGTAAGCTTGAGCCGCAATTTCCCACAAAAATTTTCACCATTTCCGTGCATTGCGCGATCTGGTGCCTTTCGCGTGTGGAGTTAGCGCTGATGCCAATAACCATGGGGCTTTTGCTGGCCCTTAGCTTCGTTGTGTCGCTTGCGGCACTGGCTTTTTTGATCTGGGCCCTTTCAACTAAACAATTCGCCCTGGATAAGGCTCATGCTAGCGTTGTCTTTGGAAAAGGCGGCAAGGCCGAGCCTGATCTGGATGGCACCCATCTGTATGATACCACTGGCATCGATCGTGTCTCGGCGGCTCCGGTGCGGCTTTTGATCCTTGGTGCTTGCTTTTGGCTGGTGCTGGGGTCGGTCTTCGGGCTTATGGCCTCGCTCAAATTGCATTGGCCCGATTGGTTGGTGGAGTTGGCGCCCTTAAGCTTTGGCCGTGTGCGCACCATACACCTTAATTTGGTGGCTTACGGGTGGCTTTCCCAAGTCGGCGTGGCCGCGATGTTCTGGATTTTACCACGCATTTTCCATGTGCCGCTGCAATCTCCGCGCTTGGGGGTGATCGGCTTTATCTTGTGGAACTTCGCCGTTGCTGCAGGTGTCATCGCGATTGCAGCGGGCTGGACCGAGGGCGAGGAATGGTTGGAAATTCCGTGGCAAGAGGTGGTCCGGGAATTTGGACCAGTTTGCCGCTCAGCTAAGCTCTAGCATGG
>DALYSR010000247.1:0-2520 GCA_031991825.1 Paracoccaceae bacterium | reverse complement strand
TATGGTGCCCGCCGCCGAAGTGGTGCTGGATGCCCTGCCGGTGACGTCGAACGGTAAGCTGGACCGCAAGGCCCTGCCCGCGCCGGAATTCGCCTCGTCAGGTCGTGCAGCGCAATCGGCCACCGAACAGATGCTGGCGCGGCTCTTTGCGGAACTGTTGCATCTGCCGGACCTGCCCTCTGCCGAAGGGGATTTCTTCGCGCTTGGCGGTGACAGCCTTGGCGCGGTGCGGCTTTGCTTGCGGATCGCCGAAGAAACCGGTCGTGATCCGGGGCTGGGGGCGGTGTTTGAAAACGCGGCCATCGACCGCTTGGCGGAACATCTGGACAAGGGCCTTGCCGCCGATCAAGGCACCGGTCCGGTCCTGACCTTGGCCGAAGGTCCGCTAGAGGCTGAACCCTTGTTCGTCATCCACCCTGCAGGCGGATTGTCGTGGTGTTACCGCACCTTGGGTCGTCTGATCGCGCCGCAGCGCACGGTTTACGGCTTGCAGCATCCGGGGCTGTCGGCGGATCATGCCATGCCCGATACCTTGGCCGATCTGGCGGCTGATTATGTGGAACGCGTGGTCGAACTGGTGCCCGATGGTCCGATCCATCTGGCGGGCTGGTCGGTCGGCGGGCTTTTGGCCCATGCCATGGCGGTCGAATTGGAAGCGCGCGGGCGCACGTTGGGCGTGGTGGCGCTGCTCGACAGCTATCCGGCCGACGCATGGCGTGATGAGCCGGTGCCATCGCCGGTCGAAGCTTTGCGCGCCCTGCTGGCGATTGCGGGCTATGACCCTGATGCGCATAGCCATTTGGACAGCCGCGAAAAGATCGTGGCCTTCCTGCGCGAAGGCGACAGCACGCTGGGGTCTTTGCCAGAAGCGTCGCTTGACGGCGTGGTGCGGGTGGTGACCGATACCAACCGTCTGGTGCGCGGCCATCAGCATCGCCGTTTCGGTGGCCGGATCACCCATATCCGCGCAACTCTGGACCATGTGGGCACCGATCTTTCGGCTTATATGTGGCGGGCTTACGCCGCTGAAATCGACCGGCTTGAGGTGCCCTTCTTGCATGCCCATATGGCCTCGCCCGAGGCATCGCTTCGGATCGCGCCAGAGCTTGCCAAACGCATGACCTGAATGACACTCCCCCGCCCATCCAAGGCGGGGGAGTTGTGGCCTATCCCTTCGCAAAGGGGAAAAGCAGCGGATAGGATCCCGCAAGCGTTTGAATATGCACATGGTCCTTCAGCACATGCACTTCGGGTTCAAAGCCGTTGCGGCTTTGCAGATCGGCCAGGAATTGCATCGTCGCAGGCGCGGGACCATCGGGGGGCGGACCGTCGCTGCCCGATCTTTTTTCCTTGTCCCCCAAAGCCACCAGCATGGCAGGCGCACGTTCAAGACGTGGTGCTGCTTCAGAGATCCGCTTGATCAACGGCTCGTCCCACCAGATCGACGGGCTGATCGGCGCGAAGCGGGCGAAAGCGTCGGGCTGGGTCAAGGCCGCGTAAAGCGTGAACAAGCCGCCGAAGCTATGACCCCAAAGCGTGCGCCGTGCCGGATCAATCGCAAGGCCGTCTTCCGCCGCCGCCCGCAACGGGCCGATCAGGCGTTGCAGGAACAAGCCGCCGCCGCCACACATCCGCCCCGCATGGACATGGTCGGGCCGCACCCCATCCGCATCTGCGCCCTTGGCGGCGGGATCGGGGGCGGTGAAATCCAGTATGCGCAATTCGCGCGCGAATTGGTGTTCGGTGTCATAGCCGATGCCGACCAGCACCAAGCCTTGCGCCAGGTCCAGCAGTTCGGGCGTCAGGAAGTCGAAAGCGGCATTTCCGTCCAGCATGTAAAGGATGGGCCATCCCGCCTCTGGCGCATCCCCTTTGGGCTCCGCGATCAAAACTCTGTGGCCCGGTCCCACGGCCAGACGGATGTCGCGCATAAAATGATGCGGCAGATCCTGCTGAAGGATCTTCAATTCCGCCGGTTTGCGCGCATGTTCGGGCCCGACCCGTCCGGTGGTATTCATCTGCCGCCTCGCCGTTTTCGCGCCGCTTGACGCTCGTGTTGAAGTTAGTTGACAATCTTGGTCAACAATATAGGACAGCTTCAGATTTACGCCAGCCCGTTGAACCGGACAAGCCATCAGATCGTGATACATCAAGGAGATAAGTATGACTTCCACTTTGGTTCTGTCTCTGCGCGCGAAACTCGCCGCAACGGTTTTCGGTTTGGCAGTGGCGGCATCGCCCGTCATGGCGCAATCGATCTTCACGCCCACCTCTGACGGTTTCGTCGGCGCGGTCAGCGCAGGCGCGGCCAAGCGCGGCGATGCGCTGAACGCAGGCGGCAAGGCTTTGGTTTCCGGTCAAAAACTGGTTCCGGGTCAGGAAATCACCCTGATGCGCGGCGCGAAAGTCCTGAATGACACGCCGATCGTGGTGGATGCGGAAGGTAACTTCTCGTTCGAATTCGACGTCGATGCCGAAGCCGTCACCGGCCTGCATCCGATTGTGGTGATTGGTGAAAAG
>DALYSR010000246.1:0-2532 GCA_031991825.1 Paracoccaceae bacterium | reverse complement strand
GTGCCGCCACAGCCGAGCAGACGAAGGCAGCCCTGAACGAAGGCCTTCGCGGATTCACTCACCTCTTCAATGGCATGCCGCAGATGACCTCGCGCGCGCCGGGCATCGTAGCCGCGGCAATCCTGTCCGATGCATTTTGCGGAATCATTGCTGACGGCCATCACGTCGACGACCTGATGGTGAGACTGGCTTTCCAAGCCCGTCCAAAGCCAAGAAGAATGGTGTTGGTCTCAGACGCGATGTCTACTGTGGTCGGCCCCAACCATTTTACCTTGTATGGTGAAGAAATCAGAGTTGAGGGAGGGCGACTCGTAAATGCCAAAGGCTCACTCGCAGGCGCTCACATCGACCTGAGTACTTCCGTCAAACGGTTGATTTCAGCTGTCGGAATCTCGCCAGAGACCGCGTTGGCCGCCGCAACGGTCAATCCTCGAGATATGCTCCAGCTTCCGAGGCAGAAACTCGTAGGAAGCGCTTTGAACGAGCTGCACTTTCTTTAGCAAATGTATCTCTCACGCCCTGTGCAAGAGCCGTCAGAAATGGACCGCTGCAGCGGCGTGAGAGATACTGCCGCTACCACAGTTTCACCAAGATCAAGGTCGTAGACGAACAGCATTTCGAGCCGTTCTGGATCCTGCATCCACGGCTGTGCGACATGCTTTTGGGGTATTCGCCTGAATGATGCACGGTCTGGCGACTGAGGCCGCCGAAGATAAGGCGATCATGATCGACGCGACTTATCTGAAAGCCCATCGCCTGGCCTTCAGCCCGGGGTTGAAAAAGGGGGCGTGGGCGCCTGAGCGGCCGCACCAAAGGCGGCATGAACACGAAGCTTCCTGTCGCGTTGCCGATGCGCAGGGCCGCCCGATTTGCATGTTCACCCCCGCGGGCCCAGTCAGTGATGACGCCGGTGCTGCTGGCATGCCGAGCAGCCTGCCGCAGGCAGAGTGAATGTTGGCCGATCGGGGCTACGGCGCCGACTGGTGCAGAGATGCATTGAAAGACAAGGGGATAAGGGCATGCATCCCCGGCCGAAAAGACAGAAAGAGAGCCATCAGGCACGACAAATGCCGCGGCAAGCATCGCAACCGCATCGAGATCAAGTTCGACAGGCCCAAGGATCGGAGGCGCGTTGCGACCTGATACGACAGCTACCACATCGTCTTCCTATAAGCCATTGCACTCGCCGCGACGGTCTTGTTCTGGCTGTGACGATCAATGAGGCTGAACGTAACCTGTCTGACTACGTTGTATGACCGGAGTTGTCTGGGATCATGACGCGGGAAATCAGCTCGGCGACATTGCGCGCGCCGAGCTTTTTCAAAATCGCGCAGCGGTGCGTCTCGACCGTGCGTGGAGAGATACCACAGATCTGGCCGATCTCTTTGCTGGTACAGCCATTGACCATATGGCGCGCGACCTCGCGCTCTTTTAGGGTCAGCAACCCGATTTTGCTGCTGCGCTCTTTCAGGGGCTGGAAGGTCCAGACCATCAGCCGGAACGGGTCTTTGGGCGTCAGCGTACGGCCCTTGGCATTCATCCATAAAATCTGCCCGTCGCGGTGCAACATGAAACGATCGTCGTCATACCGCGGCGCGCTTTCCAGCCAACGCCGCCAGCGGATTCCGGTCTTCTCATAATCAAGGCTTGTGGGATAAAGCACGCGGATCGACTGCCCTTCCAGCTCATCACTGCGCCAGCCAAAGACAATTTCCGCCTCGGTATTGCAGCGCAGGATCCGCCGGTTTGACAGAACCAGCAGGGCAACTGGGGCATCCATGAAGCCGGTCAGATTCAGGGCCTGTTCGCTTAACCTATCATCTCCGAGGGGCTGAGATCAAAGGAGCGACTGGCTTCGGAGACCGTGGTCTTGCCCTGAATGATCTCAATGACCAGCGCAGTTTTACGCTTCGCGGTCCAACGCTTGATGCTGTCTTCCATCGTCATACACATGGCTATGTTGCTGCACTATAGCCCGAGCAGAAAATCCGTGGGGCGTTGAAACCGTTCGCCAAGAATGATTACGGCAGCTATTTGCTGGCCCTAACAACGCGATAGATGTAAGCGGTCGCTGGAGCACACCACCCCTCAGGCTGCGGCGCTAAAGCTCCACGGCAAAAGCTCGTCGATCCTGTTTTGCGGATGCCCTTTGGCGATCGCGGTCAGGGTTGCGCTGAGATAGGCAAAAGGCTCGACGCCGTTGATCTTGCAGGTCTCGATCAGCGAGGCGATGCGTCCCCAGGCGCCGCCGCCTTCATCATGGCCAGCAAAGAGCGCATTTTTGCGATTGAGCGCGATGGGCCGCATCAGGTTTTCGACACGGTTGCTGTCGATCTCGACGCGGCCGTCGGTCAGGAAAGTCTGCAAACCGTCCCAATGGTTATGGATATAGGCCAGCTTCTCGCCCAAGCGCGACTTGGCCGAGATCTTGCGGCGTTCATCTTGCAGCCACACGCCGAATGCGGCGACCAGGGGCGCTAATCGGGTCTGGCGTGCGGACAGGCGTTGGCCGGGCGAGACACCGCGGATATC
>DALYSR010000245.1:0-2562 GCA_031991825.1 Paracoccaceae bacterium | reverse complement strand
ACGCCGCGCGTGGCGGTGGCGGCCAAAGCGGCGGTGCCCTTGTCGGGGTCATAGATGAAGCGGTCGATCACCAATTCGGAATTCGGCCCGATGGTAAAGCTGGACCCGTCGATGAAAGTCACCTGCGCCACACCCACAGCATCGGTGCGAAAGGCCTGTCCCATGACCACACGATCGCCCAGATCGACGCGCCGCATCCGGCCCGCTTGCCCGGTTTCCGCCTGCGGCACCACCGCCATCACGGCCCCCACATCGGCCAGAACCGGCCCCGTTTGCAGGCAGGCGGCAGCGATTATCGCAAAGCGGCCAAACCCATGGCAGTGGGATCTGCGGCGGCGGGGATGTGACATGGCGGGGCTCCTTTTGGGAAGGTCAGGCACTGGATACGGCACAGGGTAAGGGGGATCAGAAACGTCGGCTGAAGGTGAAGCCCGCGTAGTGGTCGCGGAAATCGCGGGTGACATAATTGGAGCGCAGATCGCGTATGCCGCCAAAGATTTGCAGCGTGGCCTTATCCGACACAGGCACCGTCTGGATCACTTGCAGCCCGCGTTCATGCCCGTGCTGGGCCGCACGGCTGAGCGAGGGATTGGCCGCATCATTGGTTCGTTCCGCGGCATGGGCCAGAATATTGACCGCCCAAGGCCCCGCCGCGCCCCAAGGGCCTTTGAAGCGATGCGCCAGCCCCAGCTTGACGCCGGTTTCGCGGTAGCTGTGCATCGCGGCGCTGGCGTTGAAATCTTCATGCCGCGCTTGGGCGAAGACCTGCCAGTCGGGCGCCAGCGCGTGCAGATAGCTGACGCTAAGCGCATGGCGATCGCCGTCATACAGGTTGGCCGAAGGATAGGTGGCATTGCGTTGATAATCTTCGCGCCGATAGTCATAGCTGATACCGACCTGCCCCTTTTGGCCTGCCGCAAAGCGCAAGGCCAGCCCCGCGCCATAGGCCTGCAGATACTCGGCCGATCCGACGCGCACGCGGTCATAGCCGATGTTCAGCCCCAAGCGGCCCTTGCGCAGGATATCTTCGGGCAGCGCCAGATCGGGGCCGAAGGTGAGGCTGATGCTTTGCGAGGACATCCGGCTGAGATCGGCGAAGCTGTTGAATCCGGCGGAAATATCGGCCTGCCACGCATGGCCCGCTTCGCCGAAGGGCTGGCGATAGGACAATTCCAAGCCGCCGAAGACGCGTTGATCGCCTTGGGCGCGGTCTTGCGCGGGGACGCCCAGCAGCCAATCGCCGATGCGGATGGTGTCGCGGTCGATGCCGCCATTGGCATTGGAATGGGTGGCGGCACCGATGGAAAACGCGCCGCTCCAGCCGCTGTTGCCGCCCGATTTCTGGTCCAAGGCCTGCAGGAAGCGGCGGATCTGCGGTTTGACATCTTCCGGCGTGGCGGGATCGTCGAGCACATGACGGAACTGCGCGCGGGCCGAGGCTTGCGCCCCCAGTTGGAAATAGGTCGCCGCCAGTTCCAGCCGCACCCGACCGGCCTGCGGCTGGCGGATCAAAAGCCCCTCATAGGTGGCGGTGGCCGCTTCCAGATCGCCCAGACGAGACGACAGCATGGCATAAGCGAATTGCGCCTGCAGGTCCTGCGGTTGCGCCAGCATATGGCGATGCACGATCCGGCGCTGCGCTTCCAGCTTTTGCTGCTCGCTTGGCTGTAACCCCTGCGGCTGGTTGTATTGGACATGCTGGGCGAAGGTGGGCACAGGCAGCAGTCCAAGGCTCAAACCCATCGCCAAGACGATCTGGACGGCCCGTTCGCGCAATCGCCTGCCGCCTGTCCTTGTCTGCACCATATGACTGCCTCGATAAAATGACTTCACGGCAGAGTGCCAAAATTCTGCGCCCAAGGCATCAAGAATATGCTTGGGGGGGGCAAATAGCCTTGGTTTTAACCGCCCCCTTGGCGCAAAGCCCGCCATAGCCTGCCGCCAACCCGTCGAGCGGATGGCGCATAATCGGGCGCATGCCCGTCTTGCCCAGATGCAGGGCATGGATGCACCAGCCCCCGCATCGCGCGGCCCCTAGGCGAAAGCCTGTCCCTGTTGCCCCTGCGCGGTGGTCTTCATCTGAACGGCCAAGACCAAGTGCATGGCGCACAAAGCGTGATGTTCACGCGCGATGCGCAATCTCTGATGCTGGCAGGACAAGCTTTGGCGGTGCCGGTCGCACTCTCGCGGCCTTTCGAGATGAACCGCCCAGACGAGCTGCGCGCGGCAGATCGTGAGCTCTGTGCCGGAACATTCTGCCTGGGCGTCTTGCGCGGGCAGGCTGACGCGGGGGCATAAAAGGCTTCACAGCTTGGGAACAATGCGCGCATAAGAGGATGAGCGGTATTTCCAAAGCGTAAGGCCATCCATATGCCCCCCAGCCTGCCCGACTGGATCCGACGCCCGTCTTTGCGGACAGCCTTGATCGCCATCGTGATGGTTGTCTTGCTGCCCGCATTGGGGGTGGTGGGGATGGCGATGTGGCATGCGGGCCAGACCATGCGCAGCCTGACCGAAGAGCGGCTGCAAGAAGGCGCGCATATCCTTGGCCAATCGACCGCG
>DALYSR010000244.1:0-2671 GCA_031991825.1 Paracoccaceae bacterium | reverse complement strand
GCGCGATATGGCGCATTTCCGGCAGATCATGGCCGAACGGATTTCATCGCTGCCCTTCGTGCGTTCCACCTCAAGCCATGTGTCGATGGAAGCGGTGGTCGAGCAGAATTTTTCAATCGACTAAGGCAATGGCAGCCCCGTTCACGCGTCACGATATCTTTTGGTGAATTTCTGCATGATGTCGAAGAAATTCATCACCTGCGGTAGGCGGTTGTCCAGCCGCGCATGGATCGTCAAGGCAGTGCCGGGGTTATAGCCCTGATAGGGGCGGAAGATCACGCCCGGTCGGGTCGCGCTGGCCACCGATTGCGGCACGACGGAAACGCCCACCCCCACCGACACCAAGCTCATCGCGCTTTGGAAATCCTGTGTCAGCTCCAGTTTCGCGGGCGAAAACCCTTCGTGCTGGCAGATGCTGAGCACGGTATCGACATAGCTGGGACGCGGGCGGCGCGGGTAAAGCACAAAGGTCTGATCCGCCAGATCCTGCAGCGCGATTTCGCTTTTGGACGCGAGCGGCGTGTTGTCGGGCAAGGCGAGCACCAGCTTTTCGCGGCCCAAGACCTCGCTGCGCAATTCGACATCGCGCAATTCGGGGCGGGCGACGGCAATATCGATATCGCGGCTGATCAGGGCGCGGTGCAGATCGGCATTGTTCATGGTCGAGATGACCAATTCAACCTGCGGATAGAAGGAGCGGAAGGATTTGATCAGGATCGGCAACAAGCCGTGGCTGGCCGATCCCACAAAGGCCAGCCGCAACCGCCCCGCCCCGCCCTGCCCGACCGCGCGCACATCACGTAGCGCCGTGTCCAATCGGGCCAAAATCTGCACGGCATGGTCTTGCAGGGCCACACCGGCGGGGGTCAGCTTGATCTGGCTGCGGCTGCGGTCGAAGACAGTGACGCCGATTTCCTCTTCCAAGGCGATGATCGCGCGCGACAGCGGCGGCTGCGCCATGTTCAGCCGCGTGGCCGCCCGCCCGAAATGCAATTCCTGCGCAACGGCAAGAAAATAGGTCAGCTTCTTGATATCCATGACCATGATTCACTCCAAGTCGGCCCCCGACGGCGGGGAGGCCTTCTCGCGCAAGCGGCGCAACATCGGAAGGTTGTAGATCAGATGCGCCAGCCAGCGTATCGCTGGGTCCTGCCCGAAATTGCAATGCAGGGACACGGTGATCGGAATGCTGGGCAATTGGAACGGCAGGGTCAGCAGTCGGAAGCCGCCATATTGGTTGACGCGTTCCGCCACGCCGCGCGGAAACAGCGTGCCCAGATCGGAATGGCGCACCAATTCGGGCACCACGTTGAAATGCGCAAGCCTTGCCTTCACGATGCGCTTTGCCTGCAATTGGTTCAGCACGGTTTCCACCCGCAAAAACCCCGGTGCGCCATTGGTGACATCGACATAGTTCAATGAGGCAAAGTCATCCACATCAAGATGATCCCCCTGAAAAGGATGATCGGCGCGCAGCAGGCAGACGAAGCTATCCATGAACAACAGGCTGCTTTCGCACTCGCTGGTGAATTCGGGCGTATATCCCAAAGCCAGATCCAACTGCCCGCGTCGCATGGCGATTTCGGTCAGCTCGCCCGCGATAGGCACCGTTTCCAGCCGCAGATGGGGGGCGCGGCTTTCCAATTCGGTCAGCAGCGCCGGCAGGAAGTAGAATTCCGACACATCCGACATCGCCAGCCGGAACACGCGCTCGGACGTGGCGGGATCGAAGCTGGCGCGTTCTTGCAGGCTTTGGCCAAGGATCAACATGCTTTGATCGAAAGCGCCATGCAGGCTGGCGGCCATCGGCGTCGGCATCATAAGATTGCCGACCCGCGTGAACAGCGGGTCGTTGAACTGGTCGCGCAGGCGGCGCAGGCTGTGGCTGATCGCGGGCTGCGTCAAATGCAGCCTTTGGGCGGCAAGCGTCACGCTGCCCGTTTCCCAAATGGCAAGGAACACCTTGACCAGATTCAGGTCGAAACTGTGGAGTTTTGCTCTGCTCATGGCGCCATCAAGCAAGAGAAGCGCTGGCGCTTCAAGCTGAAAAGCCCTTCGCCGGATGGCAAAGGGCGAGGGATGTCACAGATAGCGGCTGAGCAGGCGTTTGGTGGCAAATCTGAAGCCCCGATCAAACAGGAAACCCAAGATTCCCAATGCGATAATCCCGATGAACACCCAATCGGTGCGCGCGAAATTGCGCGCGTTCCAGATCATCGCCCCCAGCCCCTGCTGTGCCGAGACGATTTCGGCCGAAACCACGGTCAGGAAGGAATTGCCCATCGCGATCCTTGCGCCGGTGACCATATAGGGCACGGTCGACGGCAGGATGATTGAGCGCATTTCCTGCGCCTTGCTGGCCCCCATCGAACGCGCGGCTTGCAGGCGCAGGGGATTGACCGCTTCGACGCCTGCGATGGTGTTCAAGGTGACGATGAAGATCGTGGTATAGAAGATCAGCGCGATCTTGGTCAGCTCGCCCGGCCCCAACCAGATCACCGCCAGCGTCACGAAAGCGATCGGCGGAATGAAGCGGAAGAATTCGATATAGGGATCGGCCAGCATCCGCACGATGGCAAAGCGCCCCATGAACAGCCCCAAGGGGATGCCCAACAATACACCCAAGGCCCAGCCCGCGAAAATCCGCCAAGCGGAAGCGCCGATGGACCCC
>DALYSR010000243.1:0-2673 GCA_031991825.1 Paracoccaceae bacterium | reverse complement strand
GCCTCCAGCCCTGTTTGTGCCTTGATCATGGCGCGCGGGAAGGCGGCGCGGATCAGCGCTGCCTCCCCCTTGGCGATAACCGGCGCCTCAGGCCCCAGTTTATGGGTGGCCCTTGTCCATTCCTCCAAGATCCGGTCCGACCAGAGCGGCTCGTAAAGCCGCTCGCGCGCGCAACCGATCAGGATTTCGCGCAGGATCGTCGGATAAAGGACGCAGGCATCAAGGACCGCCCGCATCTTAGTTCAACCGGAAAAACAGCGCTTTCAGATAGCCCGATTCCGCCAGTTGCGGCAGGACCGGATGGTCGGGGCCCGCATAGCCGGTGTGAATCAGCTGGCTGGAACGACCGCCACGGCCGATGCCGCGCGCCGAGGAATTGCGGAAGGACGAGATATCCGCCGCATGCGAGCAAGAGCACAGCACCAGATAGCCACCCGGCGCGACCAAAGCCGATGCCAGACGCGCAATACGTTCGTAAGCGCGCAGACCCGCGACCAAAGCGGGCTTGGACGGTGCGAAGGCCGGCGGGTCACAGATCACCACGTCGAATTGCGCGCCTTCTTCGGCCAAAGCTTCCAGCACGTCGAAGGCATCACCCTGACGGGTCGAGAATTTCTCGGCCACGCCCATGGCTTCCGCACCCTTTTGCGCCAAGGCCAAGGCAGGCGCCGATCCGTCCACCGCCAAAGCACTGGTTGCGCCACCCGCCAAAGCCGCCAGACCGAAGCCGCCAACATGGCTGAACACATCCAGCACTTTCGCGCCTTTCGCGATGCGCGCGGCGAAAGCATGGTTCGGACGCTGGTCATAGAACAGACCGGTCTTCTGGCCGCCCAACAGGTCAGCCATATAGACCGCGCCGTTCATCTGGACCGGAACCGCTTCGGTGACAGCCCCTTTGGCCACAACGATTTCTTCCGTCAGACCTTCCAACACGCGCGAACGACCCGAGCCGTTCTTGACCACATTGGCCACGCCCGTCACCGCCATCAAGGCCGCCACCAAAGCGTCGAAATGCGCTTCGGCCCAAGCCGCGTTCGGCTGGACCACGGCCGTATCGCCGAAACGGTCGATCACGATGCCCGGCAGGCCGTCGGCTTCGGCATGGACCAGACGATAGAACGGCTGATCGAAGATATGGCCCCGCATCGCCAAAGCGGCAGTGATGCGCTTTTCGAACCAAGCCTGATCGATCACCGCCTCGATATCGCGGTCGAGCATCCGGCAGATGATCTTGGATTTCGGATTGACCGTCACCAGACCCATCGGACGGCGATCGCCATCCTCCAGCACGGCCAGGGTGCCGGGTGCCAGATTAGAGGTGCGGCGGTCGGTGACCAGCTCGTCGGCATAAACCCACGGGAAGCCGTGGCGGATCGCACGGGCTTCGGCTTTGGGTTTCAGACGCACAACCGGATGGTTGTAGGTGGTGGTTTGGGCGGGTTCGTCTTGCGAAGGGGTCTGGGTCATCATCCCCCTTCTTTACAGCAGTTGCCTGCCCAAGAAAATGGGCAGATCGCAGCACCGTTGCCATTGAGCCGCCGCGACACCATATTTCAATGCGGCACGGGAAATGTATCCTACTCGTGCGAGCTTTATCGACTTTACGTCAAGAAAAATGTTGTTAGCGCTAACTTAAGTTGTTAAACCGCCCACAACGCAAGCTGAGACGAGGCCCGCTATGCCGCACCACCCCACGTCGCTCCATCCCATGATCGCCAGCGTCACCGCCCGCATCCGGGAGCGCAGCCGTGACAGCCGCGCGGCCTATCTGGAAAAAATCCGCAAGGCCGTGCAAGCAGGCCCCGCCCGCGCCCACCTGACCTGTGGCAACCAAGCCCATACCTATGCGGCCATGGGCGAAGACAAGACCGCCCTGCTGGAAGCGCGCGCGCCCAATATCGGCATTGTCACGTCGTATAATGACATGCTCTCGGCGCATAAGCCTTTCGAATATTATCCCGACCTGATCCGCGACGCCGCGCGCAAGGCAGGCGCCACGGCCCAAGTCGCAGGCGGCGTGCCCGCGATGTGCGATGGCGTCACCCAAGGCCAACCAGGGATGGAACTGTCGCTCTTCTCGCGCGATGTGATCGCGATGGCGGCGGGCGTGGCCTTGTCGCATAATTGCTATGATGCCGCCGTCTGGCTGGGCGTCTGTGACAAGATCGTGCCCGGTCTGATCATCGCGGCGGCAACCTTCGGCCATATTCCGTCGGTCTTCATCCCCGCAGGTCCGATGACCAGCGGCATCTCGAACGACCAGAAATCAAAGGTGCGCAACGCTTATGCCGAAGGCAAAGCCACACGCGAAGAACTGATGGCCGCCGAAATGGCCAGCTACCACGGCGTCGGCACCTGCACCTTCTACGGCACCGCGAATACCAACCAAATGCTGATGGAATTCATGGGCCTGCACCTGCCGGGCGCAAGCTTCATCAATCCCGAAATGCCGCTGCGCGACGCGCTGACCCATGCCGCCGTGACCCATGCCGCCTCGATCACCGCTTTGGGCCAAACCTTCCGCCCCGCCGGCGAAATCCTCGACGAACGCGCCTATGTGAACGGCATCGTCGGCTTGATGGCGACCGGCGGCTCAACCAATCTGGTGCTGCATTTGCCCGCCATGGCACGTGCCTCCGGCATCCTCCTTGATCTGCAAGACTTCGCCGA
>DALYSR010000242.1:0-2681 GCA_031991825.1 Paracoccaceae bacterium | reverse complement strand
AGCTCGGCGGCGAAGGTTTGGGGGGTATGGCTCATGGCGGCGCTCCTTTGCGGCGATGTCGCGCTTTGGGTCGCGGGAAGTCAAGGGTGAGGCGGTCAGGCGCGGGGCGGTTGGGGCGGAAGAGAGCGGGGGCTGGCCCCCGCGCCCCCAGAGTATTTGGAAAAGGTGCAAATGGGGCGCCTGGGGGTGCGGGCAAAAGAAAAGGCGCCCCGAGGGGCGCCTTTATGCGATGTCGCGTGGCGATTATGCCAGCGACGGATCGATGGTTTTGCACGCTGCGACCAGACCGCGGACCGCCTCGACCGATTTGTCGAACATGGCTTGTTCGTCGGCATTCAGCTTGATGTCGGCGATACGTTCGATGCCGCCGGCGCCGATGATGGTCGGCACGCCGACGTAGAGACCGTCGAGGCCGAGGGCGCCGTCAACGTAAGCGGCGCAGGGCAGCAGGCGCTTTTGGTCTTTCAGATAGGCTTCTGCCATCTCGATCGCAGAGGTGGCCGGTGCGTAGAAGGCCGAACCGGTTTTCAGCAGGCCGACGATTTCGGCGCCGCCGTCACGGGTGCGCTGCACGATGCCGTCGAGGGTTTCCTGGCTGGTCCAGCCCATCGCGACCAGATCCGGCAGCGGGATGCCGCCAACGGTCGAGTAACGGGTCAGCGGCACCATGGTGTCGCCGTGGCCGCCGAGCACGAATGCGGTCACGTCGCGCATCGAGACGTTGAATTCGACCGACAGGAAATGACGGAAGCGCGCCGAGTCCAGCACGCCAGCCATGCCGACGACTTTGTTGTGCGGCAGGCCCGAGAATTCGCGCAAAGCCCAAACCATCGCGTCGAGCGGGTTGGTGATGCAGATCACGAAGGCGTTCGGGGCATGGGCTTTGATGCCTTCGCCGACCGCTTTCATGACTTTCAGGTTGATGCCCAGCAGGTCGTCGCGCGACATGCCCGGCTTGCGCGGCACGCCTGCGGTGACGATGCAGACATCAGCGCCAGCGATATCTTCGTAGGAATTGGCGCCTTTGATTGCGGCGTCGAAGCCTTCCGAAGGGCCCGACTGTGCGATATCGAGGGCCTTGCCCTGCGGAGTGCCTTCAGCGATGTCGAACAGGACGATGTCGCCGAGTTCTTTGATCGCTGCGAGATGCGCCAAGGTGCCGCCGATTTGGCCTGCACCGATGAGGGCGATCTTGGGTCGTGCCATGGGTGATGTCTCCCGTCTGGTGGATTCTCGGGGGATGGCGTAGCCCCTTGCGTCAGCGCTTGCAAGCGTTGAGAGCGGTAAACGGTATACAAAGGTGTGCCGAAAACGGCTAAACTTCGGGTAGGCGGTAAGTGTTTGCGCTAACCTCAGATTTGACAAAGTGACGCAGGGGTTCTTCGGGGGCGGTTGGACGATGGAAGAGGTCGGATTTTGGACGGCGGCGGTGATCGCATCGGTGCTGGTCGGCATGGGCAAGGGGGGCATTCCGTCGGTGGGAATGCTGTCGGTGCCGATCCTGGCGCTGGTGATGACGCCGGTGGCGGCGGCGGGCTTGCTGCTGCCGGTTTACGTGCTGTCGGATATGTTCGGGCTTTACGCCTATCGTAAGGATTTCGACCGCAGGGTGTTGCTTTATATGGTACCCGGGATGCTGGTCGGGATCGGGCTGGCTTGGGCCACGGCGCATATCGTGCCCGAATGGGGGGTGACGATCCTGATCGGGGTGATCGGGGTGGCCTTCGCGCTGGATCTGATCTTTCGGCGCAAGGGCAGGCGTCAGGCCAAGCCCGCGCGGGTCTTGCCGGGCCAGTTCTGGGGGGCGGTATCGGGCTTTACCAGCTTTGTCAGCCATTCGGGTGGGCCGCCCTATCAGATCTATACCCTGCCTTTGGGGATGGCCAAGCTGGCCTATGCCGGCACCTCGACGATTTTCTTCGCCATCGTGAATGCGGCCAAGATCGTGCCCTATTGGCAGTTGGGCCAGTTGCACACGGGCAATCTGAAGACGGCAGCGGTGCTGATGCCCATTGCGGCGCTGTCGGTCTTTGCGGGGGTGAAACTGTTGAAGGTCTTGCCGGAAAAGCGGTTCTTCCAGCTGGTGACCTGGACCTTGTTGGTGGTGTCGATCAAGCTGCTGGCCGATGGCTTCGGCATGTGGCTGGCGGGCTGAAGCCCGCGGATATGAAAAAGGGCGCCGAGGCGCCCTTTTCCGAAGCAACAGAGGAAAGAGAGAGGAAAGAGTGAAGCGCTTGGTAACAGGGAACGCCGCAGCCGCGCTTCAAGACCCACGGCGGTAACTCGTAACGCCTTGCCAAACCGCAGTCACAAAAACCGAATTTATAAATACGGCTGTAAATACGGTGTGGCAGGGAAAGGATCGGTCACTGTCAGGGCGACCTTAGACGTCGTCGATCGCCTTTTTGACTTTGTCTTTGGCGGAACCGACGGCTTGTTGCGCTTCGCCCTTCAGCTCTTGCGCATGGCCCTCTGCTTCCAGTTTGGAATTATCGGTCGCGCGGCCGACGGCTTGCTTCACATTGCCCATGGCTTCATTCGCCAGGCCTTTGATCTTGTCACCAGTGCTGCCCATGATCGATGTCCTTCTATCTGTTGAAAGAGTTGAACTCGTTATGCAGGGACAACGTGGGGTTTGCCGATACGGTTCCGCAGAAATCTACACTTTCGAATAGGAAAAT
>DALYSR010000241.1:0-2717 GCA_031991825.1 Paracoccaceae bacterium | reverse complement strand
GCGGTCGCGACCTTGGGCATTGCCGAAATCGTGCTGGCAGTGATGAAGAATGAAGAATGGCTGGCGCGGGGCGTGAAAAACGTCATCTCGCTGCCGCGTCCGGTGCCCTATGAGGTCAACCTGCAGCAAGATCCGGCCTTCCTGTCATGGATCGCGCCCTATGGCTTTGATCCGATGACGGCATCCTCGCTGACCACCAAGCTGATGTATTTCGGCCTGTTCGGCGTGGTGCTGCTGATCCTGATCGCCGCCAGCCAAGCCGCCAAGAACAGCCCTTGGGGCCGGATGATGCAAGCGATCCGCGACAATGAAATCGCCGCCGCCGCCATGGGCAAGAACGTCACCCGCCGCCATTTGCAGGTGTTCATCCTTGGCTCGGCGGTGATCGGCATTGCGGGGGCGATGATGGTGACCTTGGACAGCCAGCTGACACCCACCTCCTATAATCCGCTGCGCTTTACCTTCCTGATCTGGGTGATGGTGATCGTGGGCGGCTCGGGCAACAACTGGGGTTCGGTGCTGGGCGGCTTCCTGATCTGGTGGCTTTGGGTGATGATGGAACGGATCGGACCCGGTCTGATGCAAATGATCGCCAGCCCCTTTGACGATGGGCCGCTCAAATCCCATCTTGTCAATTCCGCAGCGCATATGCGTCTGTTAACGATGGGGGTCGTATTGCTGCTTGTGCTGCGCTTCGCACCCCGAGGACTACTGCCGGAAAGATAAGGGTACCAATGCTGATACCGCCGCTGCATTTGCTGCTCTTGGCCGCTGGCCAGAGCCGCCGCATGGCTCCTGACGACAAGCTGCTGCTGACGATCAACGGCAAACCGATGATCCGTCGTCTGGCGGAAATGGCAATGGCCACCGGCCTGCCGCTGAATGTGGTGCTATCGCCGGATCATCCCGAACGGGCGATAGCATTGCGCGGGCTGGGCTTGCACCAGATCACCCTGCCCGAAGACATCGATGCCAGCGGCATGGCGATCAGCCTGCGGCATGGCTTGGCGGCAATCCCGCAGGACTGCGCGGTGATGGTGATTTTGGGCGACCAACCCGATCTGACCACCGCCGATCTGATGCGGGTGATCGAACAATGGCAATTACAGCCCCACCGCATCCATCGTGGCGGCACCGGCACCGGCACTCCGGGCCATCCGGTGATCCTGCCTGCCGCACTGCGTCCCGCCTTGGCCGAAATCGACGGCGATAGCGGCGCGCGCGCGATCATCGCCGCCGCGCCCGAACAGCCGATCCTTGTGCTATTGCCCGCGCAAAACGCTTTGGCCGATATCGACACGCCCGAGGATTGGGAAAACTGGCGGGCCAATAACCTCGCCTGAGCGCGCGCAAAAGATCGGACAATCGGGGCCGTCTCTGGCGGGACGGTCGCCGATGCCGCCGATATGGCAGGCGTGGTGCGAAAGGACCCGCCACCTCACCTGCAATTGCGGCATGCACCGCTTGAACAAATAGACATTGGAACGGAGCGTCGAAAAGCGTTCCTATTCGCGGATTTCCGGTGAAACCTCGGTGCTCAAGCAGATGATGACCGCGGGACCCAGCCCCTGAGCCAACCACCCGCGCAGTTGCACCGCATGTGTCGGATCGATGATGGTATGCAGGACGCCCAAAGCCATTGCCGCGACATTCGCCGCTTTCAGGCACGGCGCCAGTGCCAGTGCCAGCGTCTCTGCAAGCGTGGGGCACCGCTTGTGCGAAAACAGCCTGCCCTCGTGTTCAAGAACAATGTCGCTAAAAGGTCGCACCGATATCGATGCCCCGTTGCGGCGTTAAAGCCAAGCTAAGGGGCATCGTGCTTGCACGCCCTGTGGCGCCGGACAAGGCCGCCCGACTTGGCCCGCGTTCGGAAAATCCGGCGCCCGCCCCTTGGTCACGGCTTCCATCTGAGGTGGAAAAAACGCTAGGCGCTGCTATGAAGGGTGAGACCCCAAAGGACATGCGAGGCAAATATGACCGATACGGACGCGCAACTGGAACGTTTGGACAACCTGCTCTACGCTCTGCCGCAGGAAAACTATCCGATGACGCTGAGCGAGCTGGATGGCTATGTGACCGGCCTGCTTATCTGCTCCGAACTCACGCCGACCTCCGACTGGCTGCCGCAGGTCTGGGGAGAGACGGCTGATGGCCCCGTGCCCGAATGGCAAATCCCGCCCGAGACCGTGGCGGCCGTGACGGCGCATTACAACACGGTTGCCGAAGCTCTGAGCCAATCCCCATGGATCGAACCGATCTACGAGGAAGATCCCGAAACCGAGGATACTTTGTGGGATGCCTGGATGGACGGCTTCGCGCGCGGCCTGCGCCTGCAACCCGATGCATGGCAACGCCTCATCGAAGGCAGCAACCAAGAAGCGACCGCCGCTTTGGTTTTCCTGATGGCCTTGCAAGAGATCAATGAAGGCAGCAGCACGCTTTCCGACGAAGAAATCGAAGACATCCAGATGCAGGTCTTCGAGATGATCCCGAATTGCGTCGCGGCCATTCTGCCCGCAACACGCCCCGCCCTATTCGCGACCAACGCATCGCGCATCCAGTAAGGTGGCGCATCACGACACTCCCGTGCGGGAACCTTTTCCCAAGGCCAAGCGTTTTACGCAGACAGTCTGGACGGGAGTGTTGGCATGTTTCCCTATCTGCGTTGGATGATCGTGCATCTTTGGGTCGCCTGCATTGCCTGCGTGGTGGTCAGC
>DALYSR010000240.1:0-2739 GCA_031991825.1 Paracoccaceae bacterium | reverse complement strand
GCTGAGGCATTCAAATTAGCAGCATGAACTGAGCAGAAACCGCTAGGTCATTACAAGACTGCGCAGGCAAGAAGATTGGCAGATATATGCTGCTTATGCTCTGGTCTCGACACATAATGCACTAAATTCACGCGAATTATCGTGGAATAATAATATTCCACGACTTCATTGAGGAATACATGGATCTCGACGAACTTTACCGCCTGTTGCGCGGCTCCCACGTCCAAGCCGTAGGAATTGTGAGTACCCTCCGGGATCCCATCCTCGTGCTTGATCATAATCAATGCGTTCTTAGCGCCAGTCCAAGCTATTATCGTGATTTTCAGACTACCCGCGATGAGACCATCGGCGTGGCCTTCAAGGCCTTGGGTAATGGCCAATGGGATATTCCGGATCTGCATCTGTTGTTGGAGCAGGTAATCCCTAAAAGCACTTCGATTTTTGACTATGAGGTGCGAACCGATTTCCCCAATCTTGGCGCGCGCGTTATGCTAGTTACCGCACAGCGCTTGCAGCATCCTGACAGTGGCCAACGTATTCTGATGCTGTCCATTATAGATGCAACAGAACGCAGTCGGGCCGATGAGCGGAAGGATATCCTGATCGGCGAATTGGATCATCGGCTCAAAAACGTGCAGGCCGCGATATTCGCACTTGCCTCGCATACCAAGACGGTCGGGCGCAGTGCCGAGGAGTATCGTACGGATTTATTGGGGCGTCTTGAAGCCTATAGTCGCGCCTCGGCGGCTAGTAGGGAAGGGGGGTCTTCCACGTTGGCGGAGCTGATGAAGGTCATCCTAGAGCCCTATAGAGTTGGCGTCAGCGAGGTGTCCCTAAGCACTGAGGCCGAAATCATGCTTTCGCCCAGCCAGTTGATGCCGCTCGGTATGATTTTGCATGAGCTGGCGACGAACGCGTTGAAATATGGCGCGCTCTCCGTCCCAAACGGCCATCTGGCCGTGAGCGGGAGGCAGATAACCAAGCCTAATGGCAACTCTGAAATCGTCTTGCAGTGGGCGGAAAGCGGGGGCCCCGAAGTCACACCGCCCGCTAAAACTGGCTTTGGCACGCGCCTGATTTTGTTTTCTGCGGAACATGACCTCAATGGTCGGGCAACATTGACTTATAATCCGCATGGCTTCGTGGCTGAGCTAGAGTTTCCCTATCCATAGCGGTCTTTAAGAAGGTCGGCCTTGATTCTGTCCGGAGACCCTTTGAGAACACATCTCAAAATGGAACTTTACTGGGCGGGGCAGGGGTTGCTTTCGGCCCCAAGCCGCCCCTCATCTGCTTGGGGTTCTCGCGGTAGCATGCTCCAAATCTGCCGTTCGGAAATCAACACTGGCTGCGTGAATTCTACGCCAGAGCCCCCTTAAAATGGGGATGATTACCAACGCACCTATCCGGCTCCAGCGCTTCCATCGGTTGTAGAGGGTCTTGGGCGGACCGTATTCCCGGGGCGCATCGCACCAGCGCAAGCCATTGCGATTGAAGAAGATTAGGCCGCTCAAGACGCGGCGATCATCGACACGTGGTTTGCCATGGCTCTTGGGAAAGAAGGGCTCAAGCCGCGCTATCTGCGCGTCAGTCAGACAGAAAAGATTGTTCATCAGAAGGGCCTCCTGGCACCTCATGAATCATGACAGAGATCCACAATCAATGCGTCCTGACCCTAACGCAGAGAGCGACGAATTTTCTTACGGTAAAGATCGCTGTCTGTGCGGTCCATAATATCTCGGAAGCTGGAGCCGAGGGGGCAGGCCGCCATTCCGACAGAGATAGACAGGTTTAAGTCTTCAATCCCGCTCCGGGCTTTCAGATCCAGATCGGCTGCTTCATTGATCGCCTTGGATAGCTCCTCAACTTTCTGCGCGGACCCAAGGGGTAGAAAGGCACAGAATTCGTCTCCTCCAATTCGGGCAATCAAGCATTTGTCGCCTAGAACGGTAGATAATGCTGAGGCGCAGGCCTGAATCGCATCATCGCCTATCACATGCCCGAACCTATCATTAATGGTCTTGAGATAGTCCACATCTGCGAGGATAAACTTCCCCCCTGAGCGGTGGCGCATCGCGCTGTCAAACTGTTTTTCAAAACTGCGCCGGTTCAGAAGACCAGTCAAAGGATCGGTACTGGCCGCGCGACCAAGTTCCCGGACCTCTTTGAGAAGGCTGGCATAGGCCTGCTCAAGGCGCTCAATCCAAGTGAAGGCAACGATCGCCAGTGGCATAGTGATGACCACCGGCATTATCAACCGCATCAGGATCGTAATGGTGTCTGACTTTGCTCCGTAGAAAAATCGGATACCCGTTGAGACGCCAACGGAAAATAGCGTGACTCCCCCAGTCAGAAGGAAGACGTTGCGCCAGACAAATGTGGAAGGTTTTTTCACGGAAGTTCCTCTGGCAGGCACCGGGCAGAGAACAATCCGTCGGATTGGACCATATCTCTAAGCGGCTAAGTTAAGCATGGGAGGGGTATTCTCGAGTCCGAGGCTATTAACCACGAGCGTGTCTCAGGAGCAAGGCAGGTGCATACTGCCCCGACGGGAATAAAAAAACAGTGACGATATCATCGTGGCTGCGGTGCGAATTTCCTATGGAGCTTTTCAACCGCAAGTGCCAGCGCAAAATAAGATATCCGATAATGCAATTTTATCGGATGTACTATGCTGGGGGATATGAGCGGCCCCGAAGGGCTGGACTGCGGAGGATAAGCGCCGCCTTCAGTTCAACAGAA
>DALYSR010000239.1:0-2786 GCA_031991825.1 Paracoccaceae bacterium | reverse complement strand
GCGGCGCTGATCTCTGCGATGATGCCATCAAGATCCATGGGCGCGGTGTTGATGATCCGCGCGCCTTCGGGGCAATGGGCGAGAATGGCCTCGGGGATCAGCGAGCCCGCATAAAGGCAGACAGGGCAGGAGGCGATCAGATCACGGCCGCGCAGCGTCAGAAGGTCGGGCGCGCCGGGGCCAGCGCCGATGAAATGAACGGTCACGAAGGGTCTCCGATATGGGCAATGGCAAGGGTGATGCTGCGGCAGCTGGACACCTGTCGCGGGCGTTTCAGGACGGGGTATTGGCCCGCAAGACAGGCCGTTTGGGCGCGCCACCAGGCGGCCGCCTCTGCAAGGCTTCCCACCCCGTGAAGCGCCAAGATGCGCGGGCTTTGGGTCAAGCAGCGGGCTTGGGCCAGATCCGCAAGCGGGAATGTCCGAACCTCATGTCCCATGGCGGCAAGCTCTGGCAGCATAGCATGGGCTTCAAGATGCGCGCTGATGGCGATTGGCAGGGCGGGCGGCAGCGACAGCTGCCGATAAAGCGCGAGGAAGGCGCCTAGGCTTGCCTCCTTTCGCAGCCCCAGTCCCAAGAACATCATCGGACCGCCTGCCATTGGACCACCGGATATTGGGCTTTCCAGCCGCGTTTGCGCCCCAAGGCACGTGCCTCCGACAGCTCGATGCGCAGCAGGCTTCCCCCCGCCTTTGCCTGCCAGCGGCTGAGCAGGCCTTCCGTTTCCAAAGTGACGGCATGGGCCACCACGCGACAGCCCGCGGGCAGGATCTGCCATAGCCTTTCGAACAGGGGCTCATCCGCGCCGCCGCCGATGAAAACGGCATCCGGCGGCGGCAATGTGTCAATCGCCGCGATGGTGCTTGCCTCAAGGATGCGCAAATCGGGCACGCCCAAGTGGCAGGCATTGTGGCGCGCCGTGGCGGCGCGGGCGGCATTCTGTTCAACCCCGATCGCGCGATTTTTCGGATGCGACAGCATCCACTCGATCCCGATGGACCCCGATCCCGCCCCCAGATCCCACAGCAATTCGCCGGGGCGGGGGGCCAAAGCCGATAGGGCAAGGGCGCGAAGCGGGCGTTTGGTGATCTGGCCGTCATGGGTGAAAAACCGGTCGGCCAGGCCTGATGCCACAGGCAAAGCGTGATCGGCAGGCAAGGCGGTATCGGCAGCTCGCACCTCGATGGCACAAGCGACCAAGGCGGAGAAAGGCCCTTCCAACGCCGCCGCAACCGTCGAGACCACGGCTTCGTTGCGGCCGCCGAGCTGGTCGAAAATATGCAGCCTGCTGGCGCCAAATCCCGCGCCATCCAAATAGGCGGCAAGGGCCTGCGGCGCATCCGCGTTGCGCAATGTGGCCATGATCTTCGCGCCTTCATGCAGTGTCGGGCGCAACAGCGCCAAGGGACGGGCATGCAGCCCAAGGCAGTCGCAATCTTCCAGCCGCCAACCCAGCCGCGCGGCCATCCGCGAGAAGATAGACGGCCCGCCATGACTGCGCCATTCCTCGGGCGGGATATGGCGGGCAATCGATCCACCGGCACCGAACCAGAAGGGATCACCCGAGACAACCATCGCCACGTGGCGCCCCCGCAGCGCCAGCAGCGGCGCCAGATCGAAGGGAACCGGCCATGCGCGCTTATCATGATGGGTGACCATCGCCAGATGGCGCGGCGCGCCGAACACCACTTCCGCAGCGGATAGGGCTTGCAAGGCGGGGCGCGACAGTCCAGTCAGGCCCTCCTCACCGATGCCAATGATCGAAAGCCACTCACGCATGCGCAAGACCCTCATTCTGGGCGGAACGACCGAAGCAAGCGCCTTGGCCGCAGCGATCAGCGCCGCCCAATTCCCCGCCATCCTGTCTTACGCCGGACGCGTCGAGGCGCCACGCGCGCAGCCGGTTCCGGTCAGGATCGGCGGCTTTGCCGGGGTCAGCGGGCTGCGGGATTACCTTCAATCCGAGGGGATCGGGCAGGTGATTGATGCCACCCATCCCTTCGCGCAGCAAATCAGCAACAACGCCGTCATGGCCTGTCGCGCGGCGGATGTGCCGCTGCTGGCGGTCGAACGGCCGCAATGGACGGCGGGGGCGGGGGATGTTTGGCAAACCCTGCCCGATATTGACGCCGCCGCCGCAAGGCTGACCGGCCGCGGCCGCCGTATCTTTCTGGCCATCGGTCGCCAGCATCTCGATCTTTTCGCCCCACTGGATCAGCATTTCTTCCTGCTGCGTCTGGTCGATCATCCGCAGGCGCGGCTCGGCTTTCGCGATCATCACCTCACCATCGATCGCGGCCCGTTCAGCCTTGAAGGCGATCTGGCCCTGCTGCGCCAGCACCGCATTGACCTGATCGTCGCCAAAAACGCCGGAGGCCGTGGCGCCGAAGCGAAATTGCAGGCCGCGCGGGCCTTGGGCATCGAGGTGATGCTGATCGAACGCCCCGTGATTGATGGCCGCCACAGGGTGGCCTCGGTCGGCGCGGCAATGGACTGGCTTCATGCGGTCCTCGGGGTATAGGTGAAACGCCCGACCCGTCGGGTCCGCGAGGATCCGATGATGACAAGGCTGCGCATATCCACCATCTCCGGCTGCAATTGCGCCAGCGGCAGCACGGTAATCGATTGCTGCGGCGTCGATACGGCACGGGCCAAGATGACCAGCCGCTCCGGCTCGGCCATCTCGCGCAGAACAGCCATCACGCTGTCGAACTGGGCCAGCCTGCTTTGCGAGCGCGGATTATAGAAGGCCAGCGCGAAATCGGCCTCTAGCGCCAGACGGATCC
>DALYSR010000238.1:0-2790 GCA_031991825.1 Paracoccaceae bacterium | reverse complement strand
CCCCAAACCTTCGCCGCCGAGCTTGAAGCCCGCTTGATCCGCTATGCCGCCATCGACAGCCAAAGCGATCCGGCGGTCCAGACCGGCCCTTCGACCGCCTGTCAATGGGACATGCTGCGGCTTTTGGAAACCGAACTGCGCGACATCGGTGCGAGCGATGTGCAGCTGACCGATTACGGCACCGTCCTGGCGACCATCCCCGGCAATCAATCCGGCCCGACCATCGGCTTTCTCGCCCATGTCGACACCGCGCCCCAGTTCAATGCGACCGGCGTCAAGCCCCGCGTGATCCGCGCCTATGACGGCAGCGACATCAGCTACCCCGACAATGCGGATCTGATCCTGTCGCCCAAGGATCACCCCTATCTGGCCACCAAGACAGGCTGCGACCTGATCACCGCCTCGGGAACCACGCTGCTCGGGGCCGATGACAAGGCTGGCGTCGCCATCATCATGACCGCCGCCCGCGCCCTGCTGGCCGATCCTGCGCTGCCGCGCCCCCCCATCCGCATCGCCTTCACGCCTGACGAAGAAATCGGCCGCGGCGTCCACAAGGACCTGCCCAAGGACCTGCAGGCCGATTTCGCCTATACTTTCGACGGCGGCGCTTTGGCCGAAGTCGAATACGAAAGCTTCTCCGCCGACGGCGCGGTGGTCACCATCAAGGGCGTCTCGATCCATCCGGGCTATGCGACCGGCAAGATGGTGAATGCGATCACCTTGGCCAGCCGCATCATCGCAGCCCTGCCCCATTCCGCGACGCCGGAAACCACCTCGGGACGCCAAGGCTTCATCCATGCCACCGAAATGTCGGGCGGATCGTCGGAAATGACCATCCATCTGATCCTGCGCGACTTCGAACGTGACGGCCTTGCCCAAAAGGGTGAAACCCTGCGCAAGATCTGCGAGGCCATCGCCGCATCGGAACCCCGCGCCCAGATCAGCTGCCAGATCAAACCCCAATATCGCAACATGCGCTATTGGCTGGAAAACGACATGAAACCGGTCGAATTGGCCCGCGCCGCCTGCACCTCCATCGGGCTGGAAGCGCATTCCGTCCCGATTCGCGGCGGCACCGACGGCTCGCGGCTGACCGAAATGGGCGTGCCCTGCCCCAATCTGTTCACGGGGATGCAGAACATCCACGGGCCGCTCGAATGGGTGGCGGTACAGGATATGGACGCGGCGACACGGCTGATGCTGGCCATCGCGGCAGAGGCAGCCAAGCCGTGAGCAAGCCGAAACATCGGGGCAAATATCCCTCGCCCTATCTCGCCCCCGGTTTTTATGACGAGGCCCTTGCGACCGGCCGCCACCGCGATATCGTCGGTGGCCGCTGGGAAGAAACCGGTCTGGTGCAGATGCAGATCCTTTTGGCAGAAGGCCTTGATCCGCATCACAAATTGCTCGACATCGGCGCGGGTTGCCTGCGGCTTGGCTGCCGCGCGGTGCCCTATCTGGATCCGGGAAATTACTGGGCTACCGACCAAAGCCGCGCCTTGATGCTGCGTGGGCGCGAGGTCGAATTGGCCGACCCCTCGCGGCTGCCCGAGCAGCAGCTGATCGCCGATGACAGCTTCGATCTGCCAAACGTGCCCGATCAGATGGATTACGCCATCGCCTTCGGTCTGTTCACCCACCTGCCGCTGCCGATGCTGGACCGCGCGCTGGTCAATGTGCGCCGTCAATTGCCCTCGCTGAAATGCTTCTTCTTCACCAGTTTCATCGCCCCCCAAGATGCCTATGACGCGCCGTTTCGCCAGCCCGACGGCGTGGTCACCCACCCCGCCCGCACGCCCTATCACTTCGTGCAGGATGCGGTGATTTCGGCGGCGACAGCCGCAGGCTGGACTGTGTCCACGCTGCCCACCGAACTGCCGCGCGGCCAGCAATTGTTCCGCGCCGTGCCCGCCTGAGCGGAGCGAAAAAACACCCCGCCGCCCGTCGAAAGCGGGCGGCGTAAAATACGGGTTTTTTACCTATTTTTCCGTGATTTCTAGGCCGCGGCACGGTGCTGCAATGCGGCATTTTCATCCCGAAACGAATCACCTTCACCCAGCGGCAGCTTATCGTAGCAACGGCCCTGATTTCGCTTGCGATCACAGTTTCACAACCTGTGATCACGGGTCTGATTTCTGTGATCACAAAAGTCATTTTTTCCGCAGTTTTCCGTAACGCCACGTGAAGATCATTTGGCGGAATGACATAGTCATGGCATCACTTCGGTCAAAATTCACGACCCAAAGGACGCGAACTATGAACATCCACGAATATCAGGCCAAAGCGCTGCTGCGCTCCTACGGGATTCCGGTGTCGGATGGCCGCGTGGTGCTGAAAGCTGAAGAAGCCAAGACCGCCGCAAGCGAACTCGACGGCCCGCTTTGGGTCGTGAAATCGCAGATCCACGCAGGTGGTCGCGGCAAGGGCAAATTCGTTGAACCCGAAGCGGGCGAAAAGGGCGGCGTGCGTCTGGCCCATTCGGTTGAAGAAGCTGCCGAATACGCCAAGCAGATGCTGGGCCGCACCCTTGTGACCGCACAGACCGGTCCGGCGGGCAAGCAGGTCAACCGCATCTATATCGAAAACGGGTCGGACATCGAACGCGAGCTGTATCTGGCGCTGCTGATCGACCGTCAATCGAGCCGCGTCTCGATCGTCGCCTCCACCGAAGGCGGCATGGATATCGAGGAAGTCGCCCATGCGACCCCCGAAAAAATCCTGACCATTTCTATTTAATCAGCCGCCGATCACCAAGATCTACACGGCCGTCGTGTCGCTTTCGCTTTGGGC
>DALYSR010000237.1:0-2850 GCA_031991825.1 Paracoccaceae bacterium | reverse complement strand
GGCGCAGGGCTTCGTTGGCCGGATCCGCCGTGACAGCCGCATGGGCATGGTCGAGCGGGCTGATCAGGGGATCGGTGGTATCGGTGTCGGACATCGGGGCTACTCCGTCATCAGGTCTTGCACCGCTTGGCGAAGCGCGGGCAGCAGCTCCGCTTCAAACCAAGGATGGCGTTTCACCCACGCCGTATTCCGCCACGACGGATGGGGCAAGGGAAAGATGCGATTGGCGGCATGGATGCGCCAGTCCTGCACGGTCTGGCCCACCGATTTGGCCCCCAGATGCCAGCGCATCGCCGCCCCGCCGATCAAGACGGTCAGCCGGATATGGGGCAGCTGCTCCATCACCCGCCCCCGCCATGTCCGCGCGCAGATCGCAGGGGGCGGCAGGTCGGCCCCTTTGGCATCATAGCCGGGGAAGCAAAAGGCCATCGGCACAATCGCCACGCGGGACCGGTCATAGAAAGCGGCCTCATCCAAGCCCAGCCAATCGCGCAGGCGGTCGCCAGATGGGTCGGTGAAGGGGCGACCCGAGCGATGGACCCGCGCGCCCGGCGCTTGACCGGCAAGCAAAAGCCGCGCCTGAGGTCCGAACCAGACCACGGGGCGCGGCTGATGGGCCGTGGCCGTTTGGGCAAAGCGGCCTGCGCAGATCCGGCAGGCCGCGATATCGTCAGGCAAGCTCAGCGGAACAGCACCAGAGCGGCGGGGTTCCACGCCACATTGACCTTGGAGCCGACCTCCAGCACCGGACGGCCCGGCACGTTGCGCATCGACAGACGCACTTCGACATCGGTGCCGCCGATATAGACGTCGTAATAGGTCATATCGCCGAAATAGATCACCTCGTCGATAATGCCTTCGACCACGCGGTCATTGGCCGTTTGACCGGGGTAGAGCATGGTCAGAGTTTCGGGGCGCAGACCCGCGACCACCGCGCCACCGCGCGCGGGCGGGGCCTGATCTTGGTCCAAGGTGGCGCGGCCAAGGCCCTTGGCTTCGATTTCGATCTTGCCATCGGCTTCGGAAATCACCTCCGCCGGAATGAAGTTCATCGTGCCGATGAAATCCGCCACCTGACGCGAATTCGGGCGGCGATACAGCGTTTCGGGATCGGCCAATTGCGCGATCTGGCCTTCGAACATCACGGCGATCCGGTCGGACATGACAAGCGCTTCTTCTTGGTCATGGGTGACCAGAACGAAGGTGATGCCGACCTGACGTTGCAGCTTGATCAATTCGACCTGCATATGTTCGCGCATCTTCTTGTCCAAGGCCGACAAGGGTTCATCCAGCAGCAGAACCTTCGGCTTCAGGATCAGCGCGCGCGCCAAAGCGACACGCTGGCGCTGGCCGCCCGAAAGCGCATGGGCCGCACGTTTGCCATAGCCCTTCAGGCCGACCATTTCCAAGGCTTCTTCGACCGCCGCAGCCTTTTCCGCCTTGGACCGCGGATCGCGGCGCAGGCCGAAAGCCACGTTTTCGCCCACCGACATATGCGGGAAGATCGCATAGGACTGGAACACCATATTGGTCGGCCGCAGGTTGGCGGGCACCTTCGCCATATCCTTGCTGTCGATCAGCATCACGCCGCTATCAAGGCCCTCGAAGCCTGCGATGGTGCGCAAAAGCGTGGTCTTGCCACAGCCCGACGGCCCCAGCAGCGAGAAGAACTCGCCCGCGCGGATGGTCGCGGTGATGCCGCGAAGGGCATGATAATCCCCATAATACTTATGAACATCGCGGAGTTCGATCATGGTAGGTTTTGCGCTGTTCACAGGAAGCCTCCGGTATCTTTGCCGCCGGTTTTCGCGATGCCGCGACGACGGAAGAATTCAGCGATGGACAGAAGGATGACCGACACGAAGACCAGAATGGTCCCCAGTGCCAGCATGGCGGGCACCTTGGCGGGGAAGCGGAACTGGCTGTAGATATAGCTCGACAGCACGGTGTCCTTGCCCGCAAGGAAATAGGCGATGATGAATTCGTCCAAGCTGATCGTGAAGCAGATCAGCAGCGACGAGACGATACCGGGCATCACCAAAGGCAGGATGATCAGCCGGAAGGTCGCAACCGGCCCCTCGCCCAGATCATAAGCCGCCTCTTCCAGCGATTTATCCAGCGACTGGAAGCCAGACGACAAGATGGCCACCGCGAAAGGCGTGGTGATCAGCACATGGCCGATGATGACGGTGAAGATCGACAACGGCAGGCCGATTGCCAGCAGGACGATCAGCAGCGACATCGCCACGATGATTTCCGGCAGCACCAAGGGCAGCATGATCAGGCCGATCAGACCGCCTTTCGCGGGGAAGTCATAGCGCGTAGAGGCGCGGGCCGCGAAAATGCCCAGAATGGTCGCGATCACCGACGAGCTGGTCGCGATGATCAAGGAATGCCGAAGGGCGCGCCACAGCTGTTGGTCGGCCCACATCTCGGCGAACCACGCGGTGGTGAAACCGGTCAGCGGGAACGAGATGATCTTGGAATTGTTGAAGGCGAACAACGGCAGCAGCACGATGGGCGCATATAAGAAGATCAGATAGCCGATCGCATAGACGCGCAGGCCGGTGGCTTTTCCGGAGGAAGACACGGATGGCTCTCCTTATTTCTGCGGGCCGAGGAAACGGCGGTTCAGCAGGACGAAGATCAAGGATACGACAGCCACGATCAGCATGGCCGATGCGGCGATGGCCGATCCCAAGGGCTTGTTGTTCACCTTCAGCATCTGCACCTCCATCATATTGGCGATCATGGGCAATTTGCCGCCGCCAACCAGATCGGGGGTGACATAGTCGCCGATGGTCGGGATGAAGACGATCAATACCGCCGCAATCACGCCCGGCATCGACA
>DALYSR010000236.1:0-2859 GCA_031991825.1 Paracoccaceae bacterium | reverse complement strand
GCGGATCGCGCAAGCCGATCGGGCATCCGGCGTTCAGGCTGGCCAATCTGCCACGATGCAGCCCTTCGACCGCGTCCTGCGCGCTTAGCACGCGGCGCGGCACTTCATGCAGGTCGAACAGGCCGGATACATGGTCGCCATGCAGATGCGACAGAATCACCAGATCGGGCCGTTCGATGCCGCGCTTGGCAAGCTGCACCGGCAGGCGTTCCTGTTCGGGCAGGGTCACAGGCCGCAGCCAGCGGTAGAAACATTCGGGAAATCCGGTCGTTGCGCGAAAGAAGCTGGGACCATAGCCGGTATCGAACAAGATGGTGCCACGGCTGGGATGGCGGATCAGCGCCACGCCCGAAGGCGCGCTTTGCAGGCGAAAGCCGCCGCCGGTCACGTTCAACGCGGCAAGCGCGCGGCATGATCCCACGCGAAACAGGTCCAATTTGAGCAGCGGATCACCCGACATTGACATGATCCTCCCTGTGGTGCGGATGCTGGGACTGGGGGTCGGCATGATTAAAATCCGACTCATTATTATGGAACATTGTTCTATAATTGACATAAGCGGTTTTTTCCGTCAATAGTATTTTTGAACAATGTTCCGAAATGGAGTAACCATGGCAAGGCCGCGACGGCTCGACCCTGATGATATGCGTCGGCAGATCATTGAAAGCGCGCGGCGCATCCTGCGCGAGGACGGCAGCAGCGCCTTGACCGCGCGGGCTTTGGCCAAGGATGCGGGCATGCCGCCATCGGCGATCTACCGGATTTTTCCGACGATGGGCGATGTGTTCATGGCGCTCAATCAGGCGACCTTCGACGAGCTGGACACTTTGTTCAACAGCCTGCCGCAGGACCGCCAACCCCTTGAACGGCTTCTGACTTTGGCCACCGGCTACATGAGTTTCATGCGCAACAATCCCGCCATGTGGCATGCGCTTTTCGCCGGAGAACGGCGCAAGGGGGATTATCCCGCATGGTATCTGCAAGCGATCGGCAAGCTGATGAAACGCTTGGCCGCGCTGATTGCGGAAAACTGCCCCGGCCTATCGCAGGCTGCGGCAGATGAGGCGGCGGGGCGGCTTTATGTGATGGCGCATGGCGCGATTTCGCTGGAACTTGACGGCAGATTGGAACTGATCACGCCGCTTAGCGGTCAGGAACTGGCGTTGACCGCCATTCGCAGCCTGCTGGACGAATTGCGGCGCGAAGATATGACGCCTGCTTAACCCAGCAGCCCCGATCCCAAGGCCAAGGCCTGTGCGACGCCGCCGGTGATGTGATCGCGCAGCAGGGTCTTGGCGGCATCGATGTCGCGCGCCAAGGCCGCCTCCAGCAGCGCGCGGTGTTCGCTGCGCGATGCGGCGGGCCGGAAGGCCAAGGCAATCATCTGATATCGCAGGTATTTGTCAAAAACTTCGGCATGGGATTGGCGCAAAACCTGCGATCCGCAGGCCGAAATCAACGCCTGATGGAACTGCCAATCGCTTTGCCGCCAGGCGATGATAGTGCTGCTATCGCCCGCTTCCAGACGTTCCTCATGGGCGTCAAGGCGGTGATGGGCGGCGATGACATGGGATTCCCAGTCAAGGCCGCCGGTGCTGAAACTGCGTGCAAGGGCATGTTCTTCCAGCAAAAGCCGAAGTGCTGCGATATCATGCAGACCGGCTGCGGAAATCGGCGTGACCTCGAAGCCGCGCTGGCTTTCGGCCACGACAAAGCCGTTGGCCGCCAGCCGCGACAAGGCCTCGCGCAGCGTATTGGCGCCTGCATCATAGGATTCGCGCAGGTGTTCCAACCGCAGCTTTTGACCGGGGCGCAGGCGGCCCATGATGATATCGCTGCGCAGCTGTTGATAGACGCCAAGCCCCACGGTTTCGCGGGCGGGGAAGTCGGGAAGATCCAAGGTCAGGCTCATTTCACCCCCTCAAAGGGTTTGGCGAACAGGTCTTGCGCGGTGGTGAAGGCAAGGCAGGCCTCGATATGGGTGGTCAGGATGGCTTGGGCCTTGGCAATATCGCGCGACAAGGCAGCCTCCAGCAGATCATGGTGTTCTTTCGCCGCAACCGCGCCGCGAAACATCACCATCAGCAGTTGATAGCGCAGGAAACGGTCGAAAATCCGCTGATGCGCGGCCAGCAGTTCCGGCGAGCCGCAGGCGGAAATCAAGGCCACATGGAACTCGCGGTCATAACGTTTCCACGTTTCGGTGGCATCATTCTCGCCCGCCAGCATCCGCGCTTCCATCCGCGACAGCTTGTGATGCGCCCCCACCACGCGGGCTTCCCATTCCAGATCGCCCGCCGCGAAGGATTGGCCAACCGCATGACATTCCAGCAAAATCCGCATTTCGGATATTTCACGCAGGTCATCGGCTGACACGGCGGTCACCTCGAACCCTTTCTGGGCTTCGAACAGGACCAGACCTTCGGCGACCAATCGCGCCAGCACCTCGCGCAGGCTGGTGACCGAGACATTGTAATCATCGCGCAGCCGTTCCAGCCGCAATTTCCGCCCCGGTGGCAGCACGCCGAAGATGATGTCATGGCGCAGCCGGTCATGCAGGCCAAGGCCGGCGCTGGCGAAATCGGAACTGGGGATTGCGCTCATGGTGGTCTCCTTCCTGCGGAGTGAAGCCTAACCAAGGGGAAAGCGCAAGATCGCCTGACATTTAATAATTATAGGGGGATTTAAAAAATATCATATGAAATCGTAAAATTTGTTGATCGGTTGGAAAAGCGGTGTCAGTCTTCGCTCAGAGCAGGGGTGCAGGGAGAGAGCGCGTCTGCCATAGGGAGGAACAGATGACACTCAAAATGAACCGGCGTCATTTCGCCGGATTTGGTGCTGCCGTCTTGGCGACGC
>DALYSR010000235.1:0-2947 GCA_031991825.1 Paracoccaceae bacterium | reverse complement strand
CAGCTCATGCCTTGGGCATTCAAGACAGGCGTGTGATCGGGACACCGCTTACGGCAGAACCGCTTAAACATGCGGGCCGCTAGAAAGCGTTTATATTTTCGCGCGGATAGGCTAGTGATGCACTTGTTTCTTATGGCGATTGGGAAATTTTTCCTAGTCGCCACTAATGCTATTATTTATTGTAGTCGTCCAGAAATTATCCAAATTTTGCACATTCGACAATGCAATTTTATCGGCCATTATTAAAGTGAAGACATAAACGGTGTTTAATGGCTACATAGCCAGCAATAAGCGCCGCAATTACATCCCAGAACATGATCGATATGGTGTGGAAAGGCTCCGTAACCCCGCGCGAGAGGGATGGGGGGCGCAATTTTGTTCAGCGAAATAAGGCGCCGAGCAGGGAATTCCCACTTGTCCATGCTTCATAACACTTTAGACTGGCAAGGAATTTACTCCTTTTGTGAAGCGATGGACCATAACCGTGAAAAAGCTTTTCCTTTCGCTCACGTTCGCAACTTTCTTGGCAGCATGCGCGGGCCCGTATGCCGAATTGCCGATTTATACGGCAACCGTGACCGATGTACAGAAGTCGATGCGCAAGGAATTCCGCGGTGATGCGGGTGGCGCATTGCTTGGCGCTGCCGCAGGAGGCGCGCTCGGCAATCAATTCGGCAAGGGCAAAGGGAACAAGGCGGCGACGGCGGTTGGCGCACTTCTTGGCGCGTCCACTGGCGCGGCAATGGCAGGTACGGAATATATGGTCCCCTATTCCGTCGTAACCTACCGCGATCCGCAATCGGGCCAGCTTCGCCGTAGCGCGGTTGACGGCATGTGGGAAAAGGGCATGGCGATCCGGTATTCTGTGAAGCGGAACGGTGAAATCCTTCTGCGATAAGAGTGGTTTGCGTGACTATTGGGCCCATTGTTAAGGATCTCAGCGGGGCATCTATGCCGCCCTGCCGAGATAAGGGTTATGATTATGCAATCATCGTCTATCACGTAGACGCGGTCTCATCCGATCCGCCCATCAAATAGTGTAGCAAATCGCGACACCAAAAGACTGGTATGTTGAGTTCCACTTAGGCGGGACTCGGTGGGTCACGCCTAAGTGGAACTCAAGACCCCAAGCCAGCGCTTCGATCTGCTGATCCGCTAAACTCTCAGATAACGTCAGGACTTGTATTTCCTGCAGCCCTTGGTGCAGCCATCCGAAGCCCGCGACAACCAGACAAAGCGAAGGATCCTCTTCGCTTGGCACAGCCAATGCACCCAGCCCAACGGCTGGATATACCTTCAATTACAGCATCACGTCATAGGCAGGGCGGATTCAACCGGTCGTTGCAACACCCTGCTATCGGAGGTGTTGTCCATAACAGGAAGACAAAAGTCGGAGCGTTCGACGCGCCGCAAATTATCCTCGCCGAGCCGTCCCCCGGTCTGGCAGCGTGAGCAGCTGTGCCGGTTCTGGCGGGAGAATGCTGCAGGGCTTTCGAGCGAAGAAGCAGCTGTGGTTTCAGGTGTTTTCGCTCCCGTCGGAAGCCGATGGTTTCGGCGTTCTGGTGGAATGCCTCCTACACATCTTGCGCCATCGGCTTATGTGCCGAAGCAGCGTTGCCCGTCGTTTGTGGAACGGGAGGAGATAGCCCTCGCTTGTGCGCGTGGGACCGGCGTGCGGGTTATCGCGCGCACGCTTGGCCGGTCACCCAGCACGATCTCGCGTGAGATCAGGCGTAATTCGGCGACCCGTAACGGCGATTTCAGCTATCGCGCTATTGCCGCGCAATGGCATGCGGATCGTGCCGCCAAGCGTCCGAAGATCAGCAAACTCGCGGTCAATCCCGTCCTGCGCGGCTACGTTCAGGATCGGCTGGCCGGCCTCATCGCCACACCGAATGGCATCGCCTTTGATGGGCCGGTGGTAGTATGGAAAGGGCGGCGGGCCGTTCACCGACAAAGCCGACGCTGGTCATCGGCCTGGAGCCCGGAGCAGATATCACATCGTCTGAAGATGGATTTTCCAAAGAATCCGACCATGCGCATCCGTCATGAAGCCATCTATCAAGCTTTTACGTTCAAGGGCGCGGGGCATTGAGGCGAGACCTTTCGGCCTGTCTCCGATCCGGCCGCGCCCTCAGGGTGCCCCGCGAACGCACCCGCAACCGCGCAAAGGCCTTTATCACCGATGCGTTAAGGATCAGTGACCGCCCCGCGGAGATCGAGGACCGGGCGGTTCCCGGCCATTGGGAAGGCGATCTTATCCTCGGCCTTGGCAGTTCGGCGATCGGCACATTGGTCGAACGCACGACCCGCTTTACCCTACTCTTGCACTTGCCGCGCATGGAGGGATACGGGGCAGGCAAACCCGTCAAAAATGGGCCGGCCCTTGCCGGTCACGGCGCGGGGGCTGTCCGTGATGCTATCGTGGGGACAATCAGCGCTCTGCCCGCCCATCTCCGGCGCGCGTTGACGTGGGACCCGGGGGCCGAAATGGCCCAACACGCAAAGCTTCGGATCGCTACAGGTCTCGATATCTACTTCTGTGACCCTCAAAGCCCTTGGCAACGTGGCAGTAACGAGAACACCAACGGGCTGCTGCGCCAATACTTCCCAAAAGGCACGGATCTCAGCCAGCAGGGCGCAGTTGCCCATGCGCGGAACACGCGTCCCGGGAAAACGCCGGGGTGGAGAACGCCGGCGGAGGCTCGCGACCTGCTGCTCAAACAGGATATGATCGGTGGTGTTGCAACGACCGGTTGAATCCGCCGTCTGCGGCTCATGGCATCGGGACGGCGGCTACAGGCTGTAGCCGCCGTCCAGTGCAATCACTTGACCTGTCATAAAGCCCGAGCGCGTGTTATCGGCCAGAAAGGCAATGCAATATGCGATGTCAGAGGTGGTCGCACGAATTCGGACCAGGGGCTAAGCTTTAGCTCCTGAGGAGGAA
>DALYSR010000234.1:0-2961 GCA_031991825.1 Paracoccaceae bacterium | reverse complement strand
GCGAAAGCGGATCGGGCAAATCGCTGACCGCCATGGCCCTGAACGGCTTGATCCGGCGGATCAACGGCAAGATCACCCAAGGCGAAATCCGCTTTGACGGCCAAAACCTTACCCATCTGCCCGAGCCTGCCCTACGCAAATTGCGCGGCAAACGCATCGCCTATATCACGCAAAATCCGATGTCCGCCTTGGACCCGCTGAAGACCATCGGCGATCAGGTGGATCAGGTCTCTAAGCTGCATCTGGGGTTGAACGGGCGGCAGGCGCGCGCGCGCAGCATTGATATTCTGACCAAACTACGCATTCCCGATGCCGCGACCGTTGCCAAAGCCTTCCCGCATCAATTGTCGGGCGGCATGAAGCAGCGCGTGGTCATCGCCATGGCCTTGGCGGCCGATGCCGATCTGATCATCGCCGACGAGCCGACCACCGCTTTGGATGTGACCGTGCAAGCCCAAATCGTGCAGATTCTGGCCGATCTGGTGCGCGAAAAGAACATCGCCTTGATCATGATCACCCATGACATGGGGGTGGTCGCGCAAATTTGTGACCGGATTTGCGTGCTTTACGCAGGCCGCGTTGCCGAAGCCGGTCCGGTGGACAGGATTTTCGCCGCCGCCCGTCATCCCTATACCCGCGCGCTGATCGGCTGCATTCCGCGGGACGGCATGGCGCCGTTCAGCCTGAAAGGCATCCCCGGTGCGGTGCCGACCGCCGCAAATTACGGCCAAGACCTGTGCCGTTTCGCGCCGCGTTGCGCCCAGGCATCGCCGCGATGCAGCCAGCTTCGGCCCAGTTTACGCACCGACGGGCGCTCGGATTTCGCCTGTCATCACCCGCTCGACAGCCTGACGGAGGCCCGCAATGCCGATTGATCGCGCGCCGATCCTGTCGCTTGACCATCTTACCCGCCGCTTCGGGACTGCCGGTGGCCTGTTCAGCAAACCCCGCCAGATGACGGCGGTGCGGGAGGTGTCGCTGAGCATCCAGCGCGGTGAGATCGTTGGAATCGTTGGTGAAAGCGGCTGCGGCAAATCCACCTTCGCCCGCCTCGCGATGCGCTTGATCGACCCCAGCGAGGGCCGCATCCATTTTGACGGCGAAGATGTGACCACTGCGAAGGGCACCGCCTTGCGCGCCTTGCGCAAGCGGATGCAGATGGTGTTCCAAGACCCCTATTCGTCGCTGAACCCGCGCTTCACCATCCGCGACTGTCTGGAAGAACCCTTCCGCGCCTTGAATGAACCGGTGCCCGCCGGGCGCATCAAGGCTTTGCTGGATCAAGTGGGCCTGCCGCAAGCCTTTGCCGAGAGCTATCCGCATCAATTGTCGGGCGGTCAGCGCCAACGCGTCGGCATCGCGCGCGCCTTGGCCTATGCGCCGGAATTCATCCTGCTGGACGAGCCGACCGCCTCGCTCGATGTGTCGATCCAAGCGCAAATCATTGGTCTGCTTCAAGAATTGCATGCCGCACAGGGTCTGACCTATCTGTTCATCAGCCATGATCTGGGGCTGGTGCGCTATTTCTGCTCGCGCATCGTGGTGATGTATCTGGGCAGCGTGGTCGAGGTGTTGGATGACGCCAATGCCGCGCCGCGCCATCCCTATACGGCGGCGCTGATGGCATCCTCTTTCGCCCCCGATCCGGCCGCGCGACAAAAGATCCTGCCGTTGGAGGGCGAAATCCCCTCGCCCTTCGCCTTGCCCAAAGGCTGTCCTTTCGCGCCGCGCTGTGCCCGTGCCTTGGCCCAATGCGCCCAGAATATGCCTCCGCTTCAAGCCCTTGCCGGACACGGTCAAATCGCCTGCTTCAATCCAATCGAGTCCCAACCATGACATTCCACGTCCTGACCGCCGAAATCATCCAAGAATGCAGCACCTTCAATGCGGGCCGCACCGGCCTTGATGAATACCGCGTTGAAATCCTTGAAACCGGCGCCGCCGCCATCGCCCAACGCCGCCAAGGCCGCGCCGAGCTGAAAGGCTTCTTGGATGTGGCCGAAGCCGAAGGGTGGCGGGTGAGCCATGCGCTGTCAGCCACCGCCACACCGGGGCCGATTGTTACCCGCGATGCCTTTGAATATCTTGCCAAAATCGTGACCGATGCGGCGGAAGCGCAAAAGGACAGCCTTGATGGCGTGTTGATCGGGCTGCATGGCGCGATGGGGGCCGAAGGGATCGAAGATCCGGAAGGCGAGCTGCTGATCCGCCTGCGCGCCATTCTGGGGCCGGACCTGCCAATCGGTATCACCTTGGATTTGCACACCAATACCACGCCCGACATGGCGCGGGTGGCGAATGTGGCGGTGTCTTACAAGACCTATCCGCATGTCGATCACGTCGAAACGGCGGCCCATGCGGCGCGGGCCTTGCATGCGATGATGCAGGGCCGGGTCAAGGGCCAGACCCTGCGCGTCAAGCTGCCGATGTTGGACGAAGCCAATGGCGGTCGTTCGGATGTGCTGCCGACGATGGACTTCTATACCCGCGCCCGCCGCTTTGAAACCGAAGCGGGGATTCTGGCGGTATCCTTCAATTCCGGCTTCCCCGATGCGGATATTCTGGAAAGCGGTCCTTCGGTGCTGGTCAGTTTCGACACGCAGGTTGCAGGCGCCGAACCCCGCGCCCGCCAGATCGCGATGGAGCTGTCACAGGCCATTTGGGACGCGCGCAATGATTGCGTCAATACCTTCCTCAGCGTGGAAGAAACTGTTGAAAAGATACGCGATTTCAAGCCAGTAAAAGCTGGGCCCTTGGTGATTTCCGACTTTTCGGACAACCCCGGTGCGGGGGCCTATGGCGATGCGACCAATCTGCTGCAGGGCCTTTTGGATATGGGGCTGGACAATGCGGCTTTCGGCCCGCTGATCGATCCCGAAGCGGCAGCCGAGCTGAATGATCATCAGATCGGCCAAACCGTCACTCTGGCGGTCGGCGGCAAGGTCGATCCGGCTTGGGGCG
>DALYSR010000233.1:0-2977 GCA_031991825.1 Paracoccaceae bacterium | reverse complement strand
GAGCAATTTCTTGTTGTAGAACATCGCGCGCAAATAGAAGCCATAGGGGATCATATTGATCTTGCCGTTGATAACCTTGCCCATATCAACGGTTTTATCGGTCAGCGTCGCGCCATGTTCCCAGCCTGCGACATAGTCATCAAGGCTGACAAGCTGGTCAGCATAAAGCCCCTGCCAAGCATCGGGCATTTCGATGACATCGGGAACATCGCCGCCCGCGACCATGGTTGCCACCGCTTCAAAGGCTTGACCCCAGGGCAGCGAGACGATTTCCACCGTCGTGCCAGGGTTGGCGGCCTCAAATTTGGCCACCGTGGCTTTCAGAGTTTCGGTGCGCTCGGGGGAGGTGATGACCTCGACCAGCTTGAGGGTCTCGGCATGTCCAGTACCCGCCAAAAGCGCGGCCAATCCGGCCGATAGCATGAGTTTTTTCATTATTATCTCCCTATTTGCAATTATGCGCTGCCCGATTTTTCGGGTCTTTGCGCGGTTCAATCACTTTAAACTGGCGGCCAAGCCCCCTTCGAGATCGGCCCAAAGATCTTCGACATCCTCCAAGCCGATCGACAGCCGCACGAGGCGCGGACTGATGCCGAAACGTGTCATCGGATTGGCGGGGCCTGCTTGGCCCATGGTCACTTGCGTGGGCAGGATCAAGCTTTCAAAACCGCCCCAAGAGACCCCCATGCGGAAATGTTTCAGCGCATCGGTCAGCTTGCGCACATCGACGTGGTCGCTGACACCGAAGGAAAACAGGCCCGAGCGGCCGCGCAAACCCGCCACGCAATGGGGGGCGGGGGCATTGATATGGGTGACAGCCGGATTGCCTGCAAGCCGCTCGATGATTGTGCTGGCCGAGGCCTGATGTTGCTTCATCCGCGCCACCAGCGTGCGCAGGCCACGGATCAAAAGCCATGCCTCATATGGGGCGAGCTTGCCACCCAGAAGCGGCAGCGTCAGATCGCGGATCGCCGCCATATGGGTTTTGGAGCCGACCACAACCCCTGCCACCACATCGGAATGACCGCCGATATATTTCGAGGCCGAATGGATCACGATGTCGATGCCAAGCGCGATGGGATTTTGGAAGACCGGCGTGGCCCAAGAATTGTCGATGATCGTCAAGGTGCCATGCGCTTTGGCATGAGCCGCGACCTTGGCCAGATCGAGCGGCATGAAGGTCATTGAGGTCGGGCTTTCAAGATAGGCGAGCTTGGCCCCTTTCAGCAATTCCGCATCATTTTCAAGCGCTTGAATGGAAGCATATTCGACCTTGATGCCAAAAGGGATCAAGACCCTTTCCATGAAGCGATAAGCATCGGGATAGACATGTTCGATGCAAACAACGCGATCACCTGGTTTGACAAAGGCCATCAAGGTGGCAGAAATCGCCGCCATGCCCGAAGCAAAACCTACGCCAGCCTCGGCCCCCTCAGCTTGCGCCATAAGGGCCTCGAAGGCTTCTACCGTAGGGTTTTGCACACGGGTATAAAGCGCGCGCTCGTTCAGCCCCGCCATGCGGTCTTCGAATTGCTGAACATTATCAAAGGCGAAAAGCGAGGTTTGCACGATGGGCGGCGTGATTGAACCGCTGCCGTCATGATGAGGGGCCGAGAGCAAAGTGGCCAGTTTCGCCAGAGAGTCAGACATTTAAATGAGTCCTTTTGCAATGTCTTGGGCGGAAAGATCAACATCCGCCATGATTTTCTCGATCAGCGCGCCAGCGCGATCGGCATCGCCTTTAAAAACGGCCAAAGCCAGTTCGCGATGCATCGGGATGGTTTCACTGCCCAATTGGGGCTGGTCGAAAGGGGCTTCGTAAAGCCCGTGAAAAGCGCGATGAATTTGGTCAATCACTTTGCCGAACAAAGGGTTGCCCGTGGCTCGATGAATGGCGGAATGAAATTGGTAATCGGCGGCGCGCCAATCCTGGCCAGCTTCGTAAACGGTCATCAGCTCTTCCATCTTCGCCATGACCTCCATCCGCATGGCGGGGGTGGCAAGCCGTGCGGCAATACGGGTCGCCTCGATTTCAAGTGGGCGGCGGACCGCCAAAACTCGGCTGAGACTTGCAGCCTCAATCTGCAGCATGAGTGGCAAGTGCATGGTTTTACTAGATATTTCTGCAATAAGCTTGGTGCCTGCGCCTTTGTTGCGCGCAATGACACCCAAGGATTCCCATTGCCGCAGCGCCTCGCGAATTTTGGAACGCGAGATGCCAAATCGCTCTGCCAGATCCACTTCGGGTGGCAGGCGATCACCCACGCCCAAGCCATCAGCCTCGACCATCTTGGTCAAAAGCTGAACCACGTCACGGGGTTTTGTCGGGGGATTGGGCAAGGCGCACTCTGAATCTAGGGGCAGTTTGCCCATCATCAACAATGTCGGACATTCCTGTCAATAATGTCCGACATTGTCCTATGAAAATTGTGCTTTCAGGGCCCCCCGCTGACGAACGCCCTTCCATCCAAAGGCCATTTGTCTGTTGGCATGGGGCAATCCTTTCGGATCTTCGCAGCGATAACTGGGCCGGACCGAAGTATCAGGACAGCGCCTTATGAGTTGAAATTTTGGCCTGTAACTATTTGATTTACCGTCAGTCTCTGGCCAAAGCTGCCGCAAATTTTCTGCGAAATTATGCAGATTTCCAACACTTTACTGGCTTTCTTTTGGCGTCGGAATCCTTGCTTTCAGTCCCCGCCTGACCGCCAATTCCCGATCTTTTGGAGCATTCAAAACTTCAGGGCCTCCGCTTGGCAGACCCTTTTGCATAGTGGAAGAAATGCTTGAAAGACAAAGGGATAAAAGTCTGCATTTCGGGCAGGAACGTCGCGCAACACGGCGGTGAAATACGATAAGAATGGCTGCAAACGGCGCAACGGCAGCAAGATTATGTGCGGGCGGTTGACGGACAGAAGGCCCGTCGCGAAAGAGGATTGCTGCAGGATCAGCCGCGAAGTTGGCGATCCAAAGCTTG
>DALYSR010000232.1:0-2992 GCA_031991825.1 Paracoccaceae bacterium | reverse complement strand
ACCGCCCTCTTCGCGGGGATTTTCGAAGGTGATATCCGCGCCCATCTCGACCAAAGTCGTAAACAGACCGTTGCGCGTCGGGTTCTGGCTGACACCGGGCACCAAAATCTCCGAGCCCGGCACGATCAGCGCCGCACAGACAGGGAAAGCCGCCGACGACGGATCGCGCGGCACCGCCACCACCTGCGGACGCAGCTCGGGGCGGCCCTTCAAGGTGATCACATGACCCTCATCGGTCTTTTCGGTGCGAATATCGGCACCAAAGCCCTTCAGCATCCGTTCGGTATGATCACGGGTCGGTTCTTTCTCGACCACCACCGTCTCGCCGGGCGCATTCAGACCGGCCAGCAACACCGCCGATTTGACCTGAGCCGAGGCAACCGGCAAGACATAACGCACCGGATCGGGATCAGCGGCCCCCACGATGGTCATCGGCAGACGACCCCCCTTGCGACCAAAACCCTGCGTGCCAAACAAGGCCAAAGGATCGGTCACGCGGCCCATCGGACGCTTGCGCAGGCTCGCATCGCCGGTGAAAGTCGCTGTGATATCGGATGTCGCCATAGTGCCCATGATCAGGCGCACACCGGTGCCCGAATTGCCGCAATCGATCACATCGGCGGGTTCGGTGAAGCCACCCACGCCCACGCCGTGAACCGACCATTCCCCGTCGCCGTGGCGGGTCACGGTCGCGCCGAAAGCGCGCATCGCTTTGGCGGTATCCAACACGTCCTGCCCTTCCAGCAGGCCGGTGATCTTGGTCTCGCCCACCGCCATGGCACCGAAGATCAGCGCACGATGCGAGATCGACTTGTCGCCCGGCACCAAAGCCGTGCCCTTCAACGGGCCCGAGGCCGAGGAAATCATCACTTGCGCGTCACCATGGCCGGACATCAGGCTCTCCCTTGCGAATGCTTCACAGCGTGATAGCCCATGCATCCACAGGGGTAAACGGCATTTGATCCCCCCTTGCCCCAGATCATCAGACGCCCGATCAAACGCGCGCGCCAAAAGCAAAAGGCCCGCGACATGGCGCGGGCCTTTTCCTCTGATATCCGACCGGATCAGCCCTTGCGGATGAAGGTCAGGTAATGCGGCAGACGATCCTCGCGCAAAGCCTTTTGCTCGTAGCGGGTCGAAATCCAGTCTTCCCAATGCTCATTGAGACCCGCTTCCTTGACCAAGTCGAAGCCTGCCAACGGCACTTCTTCCAAGGTCTGGCGGACGTAATCGGGAATATCGGTCGCCACGCGGAATTCGGCACCCGGCTTCAGCACACGTGCCAACAGCTGCAAATAGCCTTGGGTCACGAAACGACGGCGGTGGTGACGCGCTTTCGGCCAGGGATCGGGATAGTTCAGGAAGGCTTTTTCCACCGATTGATCGGCCAGCACGTCGAACAGATCCCGCACATCGCCCGGATGGATCGCCAGATTGGTCAGGTTCGCCTGACGCACCTTGCCCAACAGCATCGCGACACCGTTCACGAAAGGCTCGGCGCCGATGATGTTCACATCCTTGTAGAGTTCAGCCATATGCGCCAGATGCTCGCCGCCGCCGAAGCCGACTTCCAGCCACAAGGGCTGCTGGGTCGGGAAGATCTGGGTCAGATCCAGCAGCTTGCGTTCGGGGTTTTCATCAACAGTGATGCCCTTGATGCGCAGCAGTTCCAAGTCATTTGCCAGATAATCCTTCTGGCTCGACCGCAGGGTTTTGCCATGGATACGACCATAGAAATTGCGGCGTTCTGTGGTTTCGCTCATTGCGGTCCCCATACGGTTATAGCGGTTTAGCGGGCGCTCTTGTCAGGCCTCGCGGGTTTCGTCAACCCTTGCAGCTGGCGCAAAACAACACGGCGCGCCAAGGTTGCCCCCAACGCGCCGCATGAAGATCAGCCTTGCGAAAGACTTAGATCGCTTTTTTCAAAGCCTCCACCAGATCGATGGCTTCCCAGGAGAAGCCGCCATCGGCTTCCGGCGCGCGACCGAAATGGCCGTAAGCCGCAGTGCGCGCATAGATCGGACGGTTCAGACCCAGATGGGTGCGGATGCCGCGCGGGGTCAGATCCATGACCTGACCGACAGCGCGTTCGATCTGTGCCTCATCCACGACGCCGGTGCCATGGGTGTCGACATAGATCGACAGCGGCTTGGCCACACCGATCGCGTAAGACACTTGCAGCGTGCAGCGATCCGCCAAACCGGCAGCCACCACGTTTTTCGCCAGATAGCGCGCGGCATAAGCGGCCGAGCGGTCCACCTTGGTCGGATCTTTGCCCGAAAACGCACCGCCGCCATGCGGGGCCGCGCCACCATAGGTATCCACGATGATCTTGCGCCCGGTCAGGCCCGCGTCGCCATCCGGACCGCCGATCACGAAGGTGCCGGTCGGGTTGACCCACCATTCGGTTTTTTCGGTGATCCAGCCCGAGGGCAGGACTTCGCGGATATAGGGTTCGACAATCGCGCGGATATCATCCGAGGATTGCGATTCAAGCGCATGCTGGTGCGACAGCACGATCGAGGTCACCTCGACCGGCTTGCCGTCTTCATAACGCAGCGACAGCTGCGATTTCGCATCCGGACGCAGGGTCGGCTGTTCGCCGGATTTGCGCACTTCAGCCAGACGGCGCAGGATTTTATGGGCATATTCGATCGGCGCGGGCATAAGCTCGGGCGTCTCGCGGCAGGCATAGCCGAACATGATGCCCTGATCGCCTGCGCCATCACGGTCCACGCCTTGCGCGATATGGGCCGATTGCGGGTGCAGCAGATTGGTCAGTTCCAAGGTGTTCCAATGGAACTCGTCCTGCTCGTAACCGATATCCTTGACGCAGCCCCGCACGATGGCGTCAACTTTGTCCAGCATGTTGGTCAGATTGGCTTTATCGGCAAGGCCGACCTCACCACCAACGACAACGCGATTGGTGGTCGCGAAGGTCTCGCAAGCCACGCGTGCATGCGGTTCTTCGGTCAGAAACGCATCAAGAATT
>DALYSR010000231.1:0-3016 GCA_031991825.1 Paracoccaceae bacterium | reverse complement strand
AGGCGGCGGTGTTGCAGGCATCCGCCTCCCCTGCCCCTGCGAAAGCGGAAAAAGCCAAGCCTGTCAAAGCGATATCGGCGCGCGCTTTCCGTTTGCTGGGTCAGCCCGATGCGCCGCAACTGACCTATCGCGGATCATCGAAACAGATCGCGCTCAGTTTCGAACGCCACGTTAACGAAGAATTTAGCAATTGGCTCGATCAACATATCGACGAGATTGCGGCCGACATTCAGCAGCGCTGGATCAAAGCGCGCCAATCCTAAGGCGCGCAGGACACCCCTAACAGAGGAGCACGAGCCAGGACCGCAATTAAAAGAGCCCCCCGAAGTCACCCTCGGAGAGCCCTGATCAAAGTCTAGCAACTTGATCTAACAGCCTCCGCGCCAAATCGTCAAGACTGCCCCCCGCGGCAGCACGATGATTTGCATCCAAAATTCCGTGAAATCCGTCGTCAGAGTCACGGAACGGCTTCGTGCGGCCTAAAGCATCCTGTCGTGAGATGGATATGGATCAAGATTTTGCCCGCATGGCCAATGGTCAGGCGCAGGTGTCTTATGGCCAAAAATCAGCCGATGCCTTCTGGCCGGTGTTCCGCGACCTGATCGAGGCGCGCAGTGCCTTTGGTTTGGCGCGCCCCGTCCTGTCCACCTTACGGGCGATGATCAGCTTCATGGAACGCGGCACGGTTGTCTTCGCCTCGAACCGCAAGCTGTGCGAACGGGCCGAGGGCATCTCGCAAAGCTCGCTGCGCCGTCACATCCGCGCGCTGGTCGATGCAGGTCTTGCCCGCCGCATCGATAGCCCGAACGGCAAGCGTTACGCCATGCAGACCCAAGGAATCGAAGATCTGGCCTTCGGGATCGATCTGGAACCCCTGCTCGCGCGCGCCAGTGACATCACCGCCGCGATGATCGCCTTTCGTCAAACCAATCGCGAAATCCGCCATCTGCGTAAAATCTTGGGCCAGTTGATCTGGCGGCTGGAACAGCGTGATCCGGATCATCCCCTGCTGGACCCGATGCGCCGCGCGCTGCGCCAAAAGCTGCAGGTCGAAGATTACCGCCTGCTCTGTGATGAGCTATCGGTCCTATTGGCCTCCTTTGAATCTACAGAAGAAATGGCTGCCACAAGCAATCAAAATGACTGCCACAAGATCAATATCAAACAAGAAATTAGGATTACAGACTCGGAAATTCTTGCCGATGATGCGCCTGTGGAAAGCCAAGCGATCTTGCTGAGAAAAGCGCAAGACTTGATGCCGAAGGCTTTCGATCTGATCCCTAAACGGGTCGAGACTTGGGCCGATCTTCGTCAGCAAACGCCGCAGATTGCCGAATGGACGGGGATCGCCCGCGACAGCTTCCACCGCGCGACCCAGCGCAGCGGACAGACCTTATCGGTGATGGCGGCTTTGTTCATCGTGCAGAATATTGATCGTATCCGCAAACCCTCTGCCTATTTCCACGCCTTGACCACCGGCAATCGCCGCCGCAGCTTCGCCGCGAAATTGACAGGCTAAGGCAGGCATGGCTATCTCTGGCATAGGAAATACCGAGCATTGGATTTTGACGTGACGCATCTGAACACTTCTTTTACCGACATGCTGCAAGATCGCTATGGCGTGGCGCCTGATGCCGCTGTGGCATCCGTGGATCACCCGCTTGTGGCGCAGATGGTCGCGCATCGCACGCATCGCGCCTATCTTGCCGATCCGGTTGATCCGCAGGTGGTAAACGCGGCCATCATCGCGGCGCAATCCGCAGCATCGTCGTCCAACCTGCAGAACTGGAGCGTGATTGCCGTCACCGATCCCGCCCGCAAATCCCGTCTGAATGCTTTGTGCGGGAACCAGTCCCAGATCGATCAAGCGCCGCTTTTGTTGGTCTGGATCGCGGATCTGGCGCGCAACAAGGCGATCAGTGATGATCTGGGCGGCGCGGGTGTGGTCTTCGACTATACCGAAGCGTTGATGATGGGGATCATCGATTGTTCCTTGGCGGCGCAGAATGCCGCCCTAGCCTTCGAGGCTTTGGGCTATGGCTGCTGCTATATCGGTGGGGCGCGCAACCAGATGGCGGCACTGGCGGCCGAACTGTCCCTGCCCGCTTTGACCATGCCGGTCTTTGCCATGACCGTCGGTCGCCCCAAGCCCGAGGTTGCCACCGATATCAAGCCGCGTCTGCCGCTGTCGGCGGTGTTGATGCAGGACAGCTATCAGCCCACCAGCGCCGCCGATCTGGCCACCTATGATGCGGCGATGGTCGCCTTCCAGAACAAGCAGGAGATGAAGCCGGTCGGTTGGACCAAGACGGTCAGCCGCCGGTTTGATGCAGTCTCGGCACTGACGGGGCGGGAACAGACCCGCGATTATCTGGCCGCTGCCGCATTCAAATTGAAATGATCTGCTGCGGGGCGATTTGGACCACGGTCCCAACCGCCCCGCATTTCATTTTGGTCCATGGTCCAAATGCGCCCTTTGCGCGGATGATGGCGGCCGATTTTGGGTGGAGACTTCACGTCACGCGGCCGCCCGCCGCATATTCGGGGGTGGCTTTCCCAGCGTCAGCATGGATACTGGGGCGGAATTTCAAATCCATGCGTTTCCCATGCCCAAAACCACCGCCCTGCTTCACGATATCGCTTTGTTTCGCGACCTGCCGGACAGCGATCGCCTCGCTTTGTTCGAACGTGCCAGCTTGCGCCTCTTGGATCGGGGCGAGGTTTTGGTGCGCCAGGGGGATATGGCCGATACCTTGTATTACGTGTTGCGCGGTCGGTTCGATATTCTGCGCGATGGCCGTCTGGTGGCGGAAATTGGCGGCGGCGAGCCGGTGGGCGAGATCGCCTTTTTCGCAGGCCTGAGCCGCACCGCCGATGTCATCGCCTCGCGCGATAGCGAGGTGCTGGAACTGAGCCGCAGCCAGTGGGACGATCTGCGCCAACACCTGCCGTTGCTGAATGATGTGGTGCTGCGGGCTTTGGGTCAAAGGCTTGCCAAGGCCACCGCGACCGCGCC
>DALYSR010000230.1:0-3078 GCA_031991825.1 Paracoccaceae bacterium | reverse complement strand
GGGGGGGGTGCCGCCGTTGTCGCCGCCATCGGGCGGGGTGCCGCCGTTATCGCCGCCATCGGGCGGGGTGCCGCCGTTGTCACCACCATCGGAGCCATTGTCATCGTTGCTGCCGCCCGAACCGCCAGACGATGCGACCAATGCCGCACCAAGACCAGCCGCGCCCAGAGCGAACATATCCGTCTGCGACAAGGCCGCCGCAGCGCCACCCATACCTTCGGCTTCTTCGCCCGCATTGAATTGCAGCGCCGAGCCATCGCCCAGCAGAAGCCTATGCGCGGAACCATCCGCGGTCGGCTGGAAGTAGTTCTTTACCTCAAGAACGTCACCGTTCTTCAGCTTGACGACCAGATTATTGCCGCTCTTCGTAGAGGACGCGATGTCAGCTTTCACAAAATGGACGGAAATATCTTTGATGCCGCCAGCTTGAATAATGCTCTGTGCCATCGTTAGCTCCTACGTCTCTGCCAATCCGGCAAAATAGATTTTGATCAATGGTATGTATATCACATACGTTTGAATACATCCTTTCTGTATTTCGACGCCTTGTCAACAATTCGAACAGGGAACTTGGCAAGTTTTGTTAAAAATTTCAAAATCCACCATTTATCGTGCATTTTAGGTCGATAAATCTTATCCATCCTTTGCCACTCCCTCCCAAGGATAGAAATCTGGAACACCTTATGGCCGAGAGCGATCATAAAACACGGGCAGAACATCAACAAAGCATTGATGCAAAAGAAAAAGTACGGACGATACTTCAATCGATTGCACGCGTTATCCTTGCTGATCGTCGCGCGGTTGCGCTTGCGACCGCCAAAGGTGAACTGCTTCTGTCCAATGCAGCTGCAAAGAAAATTGCTCTGGTTCAGGCAGAAATCCTTGATAGACTTGACTGGCCCAGCATTTGCGCATCGAGCAAACGGTCGGGTAGCACCCCCATCCGTTGGAATGTACTTAGCCACGACTTCGAAGGAGAGGTGATCCACGTCCCGCTCGGTGCGATCGATAGTTACATGATTCGATTGGCCCAGTCCGACCTTGATCTCAGCCTGCTGCGCCACCGCGCAAGAGCGGCAGCCCTGATGCGGGTCGCCCATGATCTACGCACCCCGATCCAATCGTTGCTCGCTTCCGCCAATGCCCTGATCGAAAAGTCAGATGGCCTGCAATCCTCTGCCGAAGCGGCCCAGCTTAGACGTGCGGCAGAGCTGGCGCTGGACCATATCAGCACGGTCTTGCAGGTCATTCGCGGCGAAAAACCCTTGTCGGAAAGCGAGATGGATGAAGACTTCCGCATCGCCGACGAACTGCGCCGCATCGTCGATCTGATCGAGCCGATCGCCGCGACGCGAAATACTGAAATCAAGCTCCAGATTGATGCACCCTCGGGGCTATTGCTGCACGGGCCGCTGCGCTATGTTCGGGCGCTTTTTCAAAATCTTATCGACAATTCGGTCAATCACGGCGGGGGGCGGGTCAGTATCTCGCTGACATGTCAGCTCATCTCCGACCTTGTGGAAGAAGAGCAACACGGCGCGGAAAACTGGTGTATCGAATTCAGGATCTGCGACGAAGGCGGCGGCTTGCCTGCGCCGCAGAAAGCGCGACTGGCGCGCGCCTTGGGCGATTTGGTAACCCTTACCCCCCCCAAAGATGCGCCGCCGCCGCTGGCCACCGAAAGCAAACGGCCCTCTGCCGGATTGAATGTCATGGCCAATGCGCTGAAGCAACTTGGCGGCGTGCTAGAGGTCCATGACCGCGGCCCCGACGGCGGCATCGCAGATGCTGGGCAGGATCAACGCCTGATCGGCACGATCTTTGTCGCCCGTTTCAGCTTGCAAAACGCGCCCGACTTTTCTGCCGTCCCCGCCGTCACGCAGCCCGACGGTTTGCTGGCGGGCAAACACATCCTTCTGGTCGAAGATAGCCCTGCAAGTCGTGATTGGCTTTGTCATGTGCTGCAATCAGCGGGCGCCGAGGTCCATGCCGCGGGATCGGGCCCCGAAGCCTTGGCGCTGTTGTCGCGCAACGACCAGATCAAGAACATCGATCTGATGCTTTCGGATGTAACCTTACCACGCATGTCGGGGATCGACCTTGCGGCCCGTCTGACAAAAGGCGACCCTGCTGCGCCGAAGAAATGGAGCGTGAAAATCGTCGGCCTGACGGCACATGCGGACGACCAGATCCGCGCGGCCTGTCTGGCGGCAGGTATGACCTGCGTCTTGGAAAAGCCCATCAAGCCGCAGCTGCTGACGCGTATCCTGTCCGAGATCCTGGGGGGATCCTATCAAAAGCCTCCGGTCGACGAAAAAGATCAATCGGCGGAAAGTATCTTCTCGAATCAAACCCTTGATGACCTGATCCGCCAGCTGGGGCTTGAGCGCACGAAATCCTTCATCCATCGCGCCATCGGCGAAGCGCGCCATATATTGGATGAGCTTGACCGAGACGGCGTCGGCCCCGATACCGGCCGCAGGCTTCATGCCGCGACGGGGGCTTGCGGGCTGACAGGGCTGCAATTGGTGGAAAAGCGTCTTCGCCGTATTGAAGTCGAAGTCAATATGGGAAAATCGCCCACGCCCCCGCTGCTGAACGAGCTGCGCGCGGCACTGGAAGAAAGCGAAAGCGCTGTCAACGAAAGGGCAGGGTGACCTTAGATATATTTGGCTTTACGACGGCAACTGTTAGACTATGGCGACGACTAGTATTGGGTGCGTTTCCGATCTAAATAGTGATGCTCGAGATCATATCTCAAAGGATGTTTGATGACCCAGCACAGCGACGACAAAATCAAGGTTCTGATTGCCGACGATCACGTTATGATCCTTGAAATGCTGGAAATATATTTGGCGGAAACCCCTGACATCTGGGCCAAGACAGTCAAGGATTTACCGGCCGTTCTGGACGCTATCGAACAGGATGGCGTCTATGATCTGATCCTTGTGGATCTGGATATGCCCGGCATGAACGGTCTTGGCGGTCTGACCCAAGCGCTTCAGGCCAATGGCGGCAAGCCGGTCGGGATCCTGACCTCCAACCCCAGCAACCGTATCGTCGAAGAAGCGATGGCTT
>DALYSR010000229.1:0-3096 GCA_031991825.1 Paracoccaceae bacterium | reverse complement strand
CCGCGCTTTTTCATCCGTATTTTCATGCCCTTGATCGCCCGCGGCATCGGGGTGGCCGCGTTCTTTTGCTTCATGTTCTCATGGGTCGAACTGCTGTTGTCGCGCACGCTGACCTCGGTCAATGCCAAGCCCATCGCCGCCACCATGACGCGGACGGTATCGGCATCGGGCATGGATTGGGGGGTGCTGGCGGCGGCGGGGATATTGACCATCCTGCCAGGGGCCTTGGTCATCTGGTTCGTACGCAATTACATCGCCAAGGGCTTCGCGCTTGGCCGCGTCTAAGGAGGCATTTTGATGGAGACCACCGATAGTCTGACGCCCGCCCCCCATCCGCCGATCCCGCCTGCGCAATGGCGTAAACTGGCGATTGTGGTTGCGCTTATCTTGTTGGCAGCCTTGGGAATTCTGGGCTGGCTCACGCCGGTCAAGGATGGATCAAAAGCCTGGACCGCCCAGATGTCCGATGGCGGCTGGATGGCATGGAGCTTTCCGGTCGCCTTCTTCTTCTGGTGCATCGCTTGCCTGCTATGCGCGTTCACCTTAATGGCCCTACGCGCGCAGCCGGTGCCCAAACGCGGCATCTTGCGGATTGAAACCACCGCGGGAGACCGGCTGTTCATATCGCTTCTGGGATCGGCCTTCATCGCTTTGGCCTTTCTGTTTTTCGCAGGCCCGCCGCTGTGGTGGGCGCTGCCGATCTGTCTTGTCTATGCCATAGCGGTGTTCCGCTGGGTATGACTTGGCGCTTGCTGCGGCCTTAAGGAGGGGGCCCCAAGCGCGTCTTTCGTGCATTCAACCCTAAGGGAGGAGACGACGATGAGACCTTTAAGACGTTCGACCACGGCCATGGCGCTGGCTTTGATGGTCTGCGGCCTGCCCGCCTGGGCCGATATGGAGGCGGCAAAAGCCTTCCTCGACAAAGAGATAGGCGATCTCTCCAGCCTGTCCCGCGCCGATCAGGAAAGCGAGATGCAATGGTATATCGATGCCGCCAAGCCCTTCGCGGGCATGGATATCAAGGTGGTGTCGGAAACCATCACCACGCATGAATATGAATCCAAGGTGCTTGCGCCCGCCTTTACCGCCATCACCGGCATCAAGATCACCCATGATCTGATCGGCGAAGGCGATGTGGTTGAAAAGCTGCAAACGCAGATGCAGACCGGCGAGAATATCTATGATGCCTATGTCAACGATTCCGATCTGATCGGCACGCATTGGCGCTATCAACAGGCGCGCGATCTGACCGATTGGATGGCGAATGCCGGTAAGGATGTGACCAGCCCGACCTTGGATCTGAATGATTTCGTGGGCTTGAAGTTCACCACCGCGCCGGATGGGCATTTGTATCAGCTGCCCGACCAGCAATTTGCCAACCTGTATTGGTTCCGCGCCGATTGGTTCGACGACCAAAAGACCAAGGACGACTTCAAGGCCAAGTATAATTACGACCTTGGCGTGCCGGTCAACTGGTCGGCCTATGAGGATATCGCTGAATTCTTCACCGGTCGCGACATGTCTTATGTCGCCGGAAGCCCCACCAAGGTGTGGGGCAATATGGATTACGGCAAGAAGGACCCAAGCCTTGGCTGGCGCTATACCGATGCCTGGATGTCGATGGCGGGGATGGGCGACAAGGGCGAACCCAATGGCTTGCCGGTTGATGAATGGGGCATTCGGGTTGACGAAAATTCGCGCCCCGTGGGGTCTTGTGTCGCGCGTGGCGGGGCCACCAATGATGCGGCGGCAGTCTATGCGGTAACCAAAGCCATTGATTGGCTTCAGAAATATACGCCTCCCGAAGCGCAGGGCATGACCTTCGGCGAGGCGGGTCCTGTGCCTGCGCGCGGCGATATCGCCCAGCAGATGTTCTGGTACACCACCTTCACCGCCGATATGGTCAAACCCGGCACGCCGGTGATGAACGAAGACGGCACCCCGAAATGGCGCATGGCGCCCAGCCCGCATGGCGCCTATTGGTCGGAAGGCACCAAGATCGGCTATCAGGATGTGGGGTCTTGGACCTTGATGAAATCCACCCCCGAAGATCGCGCCAAGGCGGCATGGCTTTATGCGCAATTCGTGACCTCGAAAACCGTGGATGTGAAGAAATCCCATGTCGGGCTGACCTTCATCCGTGAATCCACCATTCAGGATAAATCCTTCACCGAACGCGCGCCCAAGCTTGGGGGCTTGGTCGAATTCTACCGCTCGCCCGATCGGGTCAGATGGTCGCCCACCGGCACGAATATTCCGGATTATCCGAAGCTTGCGCAGCTGTGGTGGCAGAATATCGGGGATGCCATGGCAGGGGCCAAGACCCCGCAAGAGGCTTTGGATGCGCTCTGCGCGGAACAGGAAAAAGTGCTGGAAAGACTGGAGCGCGCCGGCGTTCAAGGCGATCTTGGCCCGAAATTGAACGAGCCGAAAGATCCGCAGGAATGGCTGGACGCCGCAGGCGCGCCGGTGGCCAAGATCGAAAACGAAAAGCCGCAGGGCGAGACGATTTCCTATCAGGAACTGATCAAATCCTGGCAGTAAGGGCGTGATCGGACGATCTGTCCAGCGCTGATGCGGTCTTGGCGGTTGCGGCTATTCCCGCAGCCGCCTTGGCATCACGCGCGCCAGAGCGCAGGCAAAAGCCGCCGCGTGATGCGGCTGCTTTTCATTTGCAAGCAACGCATCAGTTGGCTGCGGGTTGGTCTGGCACCTCGACCGAAGGATCGGCCTGTTGGAGCGTCGTCGCATCATTGGGCGTGCGCGGCGCGGTCTTGGAGGCAAGGTCGCCCCACCAGAAGAAGATCAAGGCCACAGCAAAGACGACAACAAGCGCCATTCCGATCAGCGGCCCCCTGTGACGGCGGCGTTGCTTTTCGATATCAGTATGCGGTGCGGACATGTCAGGCTCCTGCTTGTGATGCAGGTCAATCGCTCTGCCGCGGCAATGTTTCCGCAGGCCCCAGGTTTTATGAGCCGCGGCCTTTGGGCGTCAGTCTTGGGGCGCGTCCGTGGTGCTGGCAGGGGCGACGGCCGTGTCGCGCGCTGTGCTCCAGCTGCGCCTGCGGCGGCGATCGGCCATGTGGCGCAAGGCTT
>DALYSR010000228.1:0-3162 GCA_031991825.1 Paracoccaceae bacterium | reverse complement strand
CGGGATAGACGGGATTCAACGCCGCCAGCGGGTCCTGAAAGATCATCGAGATGCTTTTGCCGTTGATGCGGCGGCGCGTTTCGGTGCTCGCTTGCAGCAGGTCCTGCCCTTCGAACAAAATTTGGCCTTGGGGGATCACGGCGGGCGGCGTCTCGATCAGGTTCATCACGGCGGATGCGCTGACCGACTTGCCTGAACCGCTTTCGCCAAGGATAGCCAGTGTTTCGCCTGCGTTCACGTCCCAACTAACATCCTCGACGGCACGGACGAGGCCGGCGCGGGACGGGAACTGGACCGACAGATTACGAACGGAGAGAAGAGGTTGCATGGTTTACCTCGCTTCGGTTTCTAAGCGCCAGCGTTCCACCGGATCGGTGACGACGCGCAGCCAGTTGGTCAAAAGGTTCAGCGACATCGCGGTCAGCATGATCGCAAGGCCGGGCCAGAAGGCTAGCCACCACGCGGACCCCAGATAGTTGCGCCCGTCGGCCACCATCAGGCCCCATGTCACCTCGGGCGGCTGAATGCCGATGCCAAGGAAGCTGAGGCCGGATTCCACCAGCATCACGAATGCCATCTCCAGCGCCGCAAGGTTGATGATCGTGGGCAGCACCATGGGCGCGATGTGGCGCAGCAGGATGCGGGAGGTGCTGGCCCCCGTGGCGCGGGCGGCGACGACGAACATGCGCTGCTTCAGCTCCAGCACCTCGGCCCGCACGGTCCGCATGAAGATCGGGATGCGCGAGACGGCGAGGACGAAGATCACGTTGGTTACACCGGGTTCGAATACGAACAGCACAATCATCGCCAGCAGCATCGACGGGAAGGTCATGATTGCATCGGCAAGGCGCAGCAGCACATCGCCGACCCAGCCGCCTCGGTAGCCCGCAATGAGCCCGAGGAACCCGCCGACCAGCACCGAAAACAAAACGGCGGTGGCGGAAATCAGGATGGTGTTCTGGCTTGCGACCACAATCCGCGCCAGCAGGCTGCGGCCAAGCGCATCGCCGCCAAGTATGAACATCCATCCCGCGTCCAGTGAAAACGGCGCGGCATTGCGCCCTTTGAGGTTCAGCGCACGGGCCTGCTCGGCCAACAGGGTCGGACCGATGATGGCGCAAACGAGCACGACCAGTAAAAAGATCACCGAGACGGTGGCATAGCGGTCGCGCAACAGGGATCGCAGAAGGGTCGATTTCCGACGACCCTGAGCGACCGGCAGCTCAGCTGTGACGGATGCGGGGATCGACGAAGGCATATGAGATATCCACGATGATGTTGATGAGGAAGACGGCCAGCGCCGTCACGAGGATCGCCGCCTGAATGACCGCGAAATCGCGCATCAGGACGCTATCGATCATCAGCTTGCCGATGCCTGGAAAACCGAAAACGGTTTCCACAATCACCGCGCCATTGACGATACCCGCCGCCTGATCGCTGGCGACCGTGATGACCGGCAGTAGCGAATTGCGCAGCGCATGGACGAAGATGATCGCGCGGGCCTTTACACCTTTGGCCTTGGCCGCCTTTACATAGACCGAAGACAGCGCCGTCATCATCGACGTCCGCATCACCTGAACCAGCACGCCAGCGGGCCGCAGAACCAGCACTCCGACCGGAAGCACCCAGTGCTGCCACGTTCCGGTGCCAGAAGTAGGCAGCACGTTCAGTGTGACCGCGAAGACCAGAACCCCCACAATCGCGACCCAGAAGTTCGGCATACTAGCCCCGATCAGCGAGATGAGGCTGGCCAGCCGGTCGAACACACCGCCCGGATTATAGGCCGCCAGTGCCCCAGTCACGATGGAGATCAGCAGCACCAGCGGCATCGTCACCGCAGCAAGCGCCAGCGTCGTCGGGAACGCCTCCAGCACCATTTCCAGGGCGGGGCGGGAATATTGCAGCGAATTGCCGAAGTCGCCTTGGAACACGCCAGAGATGAAGCTGCCGAATTGCACGATCAGCGGGTCGTTGAACCCATGCAGCGTATTATAGGCGTCGATCTGTTCCTGCGTCGCCTCGGGCGGCAGGTACAGCATCGCGGGCGATCCGGTCATGCGGGACAGAAAGAACACTACGATGACAAGAAAGATCAGCGAAAGAATGCTCTGGAACGAGCGTTTGAAGATGAAACTGCCCATGGGGCCCTCCGCGTGGAATGGTCGGGGCGCGACCGCCCCGACGGGCCATCAGCTCGATTTCAGCGAAAGCTTGGCAAGCTGCAACTCGACCGCGTTGGCGATGGTCGGCGTGAAGTCGATCCTCGGGCCGATCCGCATGTAGTTGACCATGTGGAACAGCGGCACATCCGACACGATGTCCTGATAGATCATGCGGAAAGCCTCGTTATAGGCTGCCTTGCGTTTGTCACCCGACAAGGTGGCCGCGGTTTCGATCAGCGCGTCAAGCTCGGGGTTGTGAAGCTCGCTCTGCCGTCCGTTCGAGTGATACTTGAAATAGACGGTAAAGGCCGCGTCGCCGCTGTTATTGTCGTGCATGGTCAGGAAGATGTTGGGCTTGCGGGCTGGATCGAAGGGCTTGTTCGCCACTTCCAGCCATTGCGACATCTCCAGCGTTTCCATCTTCACGTTAAGGCCTACGGCACGCAGCATCTCACCCACGGCTTGGACGAATTCGTTGCTGTTGGCGAACATGGCGGGGCGGCCGATCAGGCGAATTTCGGTGTCCACGTCCACGCCATCGGCCTTGGCTTCAGCCAGCAGGCGCATCGCCTCGTCCGGGTCGTATTCCCACGGGGTCAGGCTGTCGTTCCAGCCGAAGACGTTCGGTCCGACCTGCTGGGTCGCCTCGGTCGCCTCTTCGGACACGATCGTGCCAAGGAAGGCGGTGCGGTCGATGGCAAGGTTGATCGCGCGGCGCACGCGGATGTCGTCCAGCGGCGGCACATCGACGCTAAGGCGGAACATCGCGCTGTCGGAGTTGGGATAGACCTTGTCCATCGCCGGATCGGTCGCATCTTGCGGTGCGATGGAAAACGCGAGATCCGCCTCGTTCGTTGCCACCATTGCCGCCACGACCGAGGATTCCGACCGCCAGACATACGTGGCCTTGGTGATGACCGGCTCTTCGCCCCAGTAATCGTCCGATCGTTCGATGACCACGTTCTGCCCCTGCACCCACTGCACGAAGCGGTAGGGGCCG
>DALYSR010000227.1:0-3170 GCA_031991825.1 Paracoccaceae bacterium | reverse complement strand
CAGGATATTTCCAACCAGATCCCCGCATGGTCGGCTTTGACCTCGGGCTATCTGTTCCGCGATGCGGATCACCTGACCAAATTCTTCGCCTCCGACATCGGCACCGAAATGAAGGCCATGGCGGAAGAGCAGCTGGGCATCAAGATCCTTGGCCCGACCTTCTATGGCATCCGTCAGGTCGGTCTGAATTCCACCAAGGAAATCAAGACCCCTGCCGATATGGCGGGCATCAAACTGCGGATGCCCGGTGGCGAGGCGTGGCAATTCTTGGGCTCGGCACTGGGCGCGAACCCCACGCCGATGGCCTATGCCGAGGTCTATACCGGCCTGCAAACCGGTGCCATCGACGGGCAGGGCAATCCGCTGCCCAATGTCGACAATATGAAGTTCTACGAGGTGATGAAGCAGATCGTCATGACATCGCATCTGGTCGCTTATGACCTGTTGGTGATGTCGGGCAAGCTGTGGTCCAGCCTGAGCGACGAGCAAAAGGCCGCCGTGCAGAAATCGGCAGATGAGGCCATCGCGTTCTCGCAGGCCGAACATGTCAAACGCGAAGCCGATCTGGCGAAAAGCTTTGCCGAAAAGGGCTTGGCGATCAACACGCCCGATGTCGATGCCTTCCGCAGCCATGTCCAGAAGGCCTATCTCGCCTCCGATCTGGCCAAGGATTGGCCCGCAGGATTGCTGGATAAGATCGCAGCGCTTTAAGCCTGTTTCCCCGTGGCGCAATCCCCGCGCCACGGGCCCCTGGCTGCCGGAGGTAAGATGTGTATCGCTCCCCTATGCGCGTGGTTCAGACGCCGCGCCGAAGATGCTGTCGTCATCATGTTATTGGCGATGTTTCTGGTTTTCCTATTACAGATCGTGGCCCGCTATCTGCTGCAATGGCCGATCGGCTGGACCCATGAGGTCAGCGTGATGCTGTGGATCTGGCTGGTGCTGTTCGGCGCCTGCTTCGTGATCCGCGACCATGAAGAGATGCGCTTCGATCTGATCTATGGCGCGGCTTCCGACAAGGCGCGGCGGATCATGGCTTTGATAACGGCCATTATTACGGTGGTTCTTTTCGTGATCGCTTTGCCCGCGACATGGGATTACGTCACCTTCATGAAGGTCGAACGCACCGCCTATCTGCATATCCGCTTCAATTGGCTGTATTCGATCTATGTCATTTTCGCGGTGGTGATGATTTTGCGTCACCTCTGGATTGGCTTCCAAGCGATCTATGGCCGCGGTCCCGAAGCCTATGATCCCACCAAAGCGAGTTCCGGCGTATGAATTTCACCAGCCCCTTCGCCATAGCGATCTATGGCATCACCGCGCTCGCGCTTCTGGGCCTGCCGATCGGCCTGTCGATGATCGTCGGATCGATCGGCTATCTGTGGATGTCCGGCATGGATATCGGATTGACCGCCGAACAATTCCTGAATGGGATGTATTCGAACTATATCATTCTGGCCGTGCCCTTGTTCATCTTTGCCGCTGAAGTGATGAATTCCGGCTCGATGACCGAACGGCTTTTGCGCTTTTGCAACGTGCTGGTCGGCCACATGCGCGGCGGTCTGGCGCAGATCAACGTCGTGCAAAGCCTGATCTTTGCCGGCATGTCGGGGTCGGCCATTGCCGATGCGGCCGGATCGGGGCGGATGATGCAGGCGATGATGACCCGCGATAACCGCTATACGCCGTCCTATGCGGCGGCGCTGACGGCGGTGACATCTGTGATCGGCCCGATCCTGCCGCCGTCCATTCCGATGGTCGTTTATGCTTTGGTGTCGGATGCATCGATTGGCTATCTGTTCTTGGCGGGCGTGGTGCCGGGTCTGTTGATGACCGCCATGCAGATGGGGCAAGTCGCATGGGATGCCAAGCGCCACAATTTTCCGGTCGAAAAACGTGTGCCCCTGCGCGAAATCCCCCGTGTCACTTGGGCGGCTTTCCCGACCCTGTTGATGCCGGTGATCCTGCTGGGCTGCATCTATTCCGGCGTTACCACGCCCACCGAAGCGGCGGCGCTGGCGGCGGCCTATGCGGTGCTGGTGTCGACCGTGATCTATCGCAGCCTGACATGGCGCGAGGGCTATAATGCGGTGCTGGTGTCGGCCAAGACCTCGGCCTCGATCGGGATGATGATCGGTGGCGCCTTGGTCTTCAACTATGTGGTGACAATCGAAAACATCCCCGAAATGCTGCGTCAGATCTTGACGGGCTGGGACCTTAGCCCGCTGCAATTCCTGTTGCTGGTCAATTTGGTGCTGCTGATCCTTGGCTGTGTACTGGAAGGCACGGCGGTGCTGTTGATCATCGTGCCGGTCTTCATTCCGACCGCGCAGGCCTTGGGCATTGATCTGGTGCATTTCGGCGTGGTGGCGGTGGTCAATATCATGCTGGGGCTGGTGACGCCGCCCTATGGATTGCTCTTGTTCATCATGACCAATATTTCCGGCTCGCCCATGAAGCATATCATCCGCGACTGCCTGCCCTTCTTGGGCTGGATGCTATTGTGCTTGGTCCTGCTGACACTTTTCCCTGAAATCTCGCTGTGGCTGCCGCGTCTGGCTGGCTATGCGGGTTGATATCAAGGTGCGATAATGACGATCTTTGTTCTCAACGGCCCGAACCTGAACCGTCTGGGCAAACGCGAGCCGGACATCTATGGCCATACCACCTTGGCCGAGGTGGAAGGCTGGTGCCGTGATGCGGCGGGGGGCGATATCCGCTTCCACCAAAGCAATGCCGAATTCCAGCTGATCGACTGGATTCATGAAGCCATCGAAACCGAAGCCAAGGGCATCATCATCAATCCTGCCGGACTGACCTTCACCTCGGTGCCGATCATGGATGCGCTAAAGATGTTCAAGGGGCCGATCATTGAATTGCATATCTCCAATATCCATCGGCGCGAGGCGGTCTATCACAACTCGCTGATGTCGAAAGTGGCCACTGCCGTGATCGCGGGGCTGGGGCCGAAAGGTTATCCCGTGGCGGTGCGGGCCCTGCGCGATCTGATTGCGGATCAATGACATGGTTAGATTGGGGCTGATCGGGGCGGGCATTCAAGCGTCGAAAACGCCGGCGATGCATATGGCAGAGGCACAGGCCCAAGGCCTCGCGCTGGACTATCAGCTTTGGGATCTGGACGATCCGCGCTTTGCGGGCAAGACTCT
>DALYSR010000226.1:0-3272 GCA_031991825.1 Paracoccaceae bacterium | reverse complement strand
CAAGGCCTCGATCGAAAGCGCTTCGCAAGATCGCGTGGTGGCGGTCGCGGCAATGAAGACAGGCGTTGAGCGGCTTAATCTGGACGTTGCGAACTTTTACGTCGATGTCGAGCTGCTGGATCAAAAAATCGCCCGTTCGATGGAATATCTGGCCTTTGCACAACGTATTGCCACCAGCGCCGAAGATCGTGCTTTGGCCGGGAGCGGCGATAATGGCGAATATGCCAGAACCCGCCTTGAAGTCATCCGCACCGAAGAACAGATCAATCAGCTGACGGCCGAGCGCGATCTGGCATTGCAGCAATTGGTATTTTTGACGGGCCGTGATGTGAAGAAGATCGCGGTCGCGCCGATGTTGGGTTTCGCAAAACGCTATCGTGATCCCAAAGAACTGCAAGCGGCTGTGCGCTTCTCGCCGGACTATATCAAGGCGCAGGCCGAGGTCGCGAAATCCGATGCGGAAATCGACGTGGCCCGTGCATCGCGCAAGCCCAGCATCAAATTGCAAGCGCAGGTCCGGTCCGATATCGACCGTCGGAATACCAAATCTTCGGTCGGCATCTCGACCGGCGTTGAACTTGGCATGAGCGCCATGCGTGGCCGTCAACTTGAAGCAGCCCGTTTGGATGCCGAAGCCTCAAAGGCCAATTTGGCCGGTGTCTCGCGCAATATTACCAATTCGGCCCAAAGTGCGATCCAACAGTTGCGCACGCTAGAGGCGAGCCAGCTTGCGCAAAGTCGCCAATTGGCAGATGCTGATCAAGTATTGCAGAATTACGAACAGCAATTTGTGGCCGGCCAACGCCAATTGGTCGATTTGCTGACCACCGGACGTGATCAATATGACGCGCAGATAGATTCCATTGAAACATATGGGGATTTGAAGCGCTTGGATTATGAAGCCGCCTATGATCTTGGCGTCTTGGGAACTCTCATCGTAGAAAACTCCAAGTAAGGGTTTTTGTTATGTCAGCGACAGAACACCAATCGACCCAACGCCGCGACGAAGATGATCCTTTGACCATCGGCTTGGTTGAACTTTGCCGCTTGCATGGCGTCACCGCATCAGCGGCACGGTTGACAAGCGGGTTGCAACGCAATGCGGGCGAGCCGCTCACTGCGGCACAAGCGATGACCGCTTTGCGTCGGGTGAACATGAGCTGCCGCATCAGCAGCGAATCCTTGGCGTCATTCCCCACACATAGCCTGCCTGTCCTTGCCTTCCTAAAGGATGGCAACACCGTCATTCTTGAGAATTTGACAGCAGATAAGGCCTATATCTGCCTGCCGGAAACCGGTGGCGGGCGTGTGGAATGGACCCGCGCGGAACTGGAAGCGCGTTTTGCCGGCCGCTTGCTGGTGTCCAAACCGATCGATATCGTCTCGACCCGACTGGGGCAGCAGGGCAAAGATCACAAGCACTGGATCTTGGGGCCGTTGTTTGAAAACTGGTCGATCTATCGCGATGTGATTGTCGCGTCTTTCGTGGCGAACCTTCTCGCCGTGGGCACCGCTTTGTTTTCGATGCAAGTCTATGACCGCGTGGTGCCGAACCAAGCCTTCGACACCTTGTGGATCTTGGCCAGCGGCGTTTGCATCGCCATCGTTCTCGAGGTCGTGCTGCGGGTGATGCGGTCCTCTTTGATCGACGTATCGGGACGCGATCTTGATTTGCGGCTGTCGTCGCAATTGTTCGACCAGGTGGCCAACCTGCGTCTTGCGCACCAGCCCAAATCGACCGGCGTTTTCGCCAATCAGGTCCGCGATTTCGCGACGGTACGTGAATTCTTCACCTCCTCGACGGTGACGGCCATTTGCGACATTCCTTTCACCATCCTGTTCATCTGCGTGATGGCCTATCTGGGCGGATGGGTTGCGATGGTGACGGCGGTGGCCGCGGTCATGACCATCGTGCCCGGTCTGGTGATGCAACGCTATCTGGCCCGCGCTTCGCGTGAAAACGCGCGTGAAGCATCGGCGCTGAACGGCCTGCTTCTGGAGACGGTCACCAATCTTGAGACAGTCAAGGCATCGCGCGCCGAAGGCCGCTTGCAGCGCGCCTATGAGCAGCTTTCGGCAACCATGGCGACCTCCGGCGTTAAAAACCGGAATGTGAACAACATCATCTCGCAGGTTGTCTCTTCAGTTCAGAAGTTTTCCTATGCCGCGACAATCATCGTCGGCGTTTACATGATCAGCGATGGCAGCTTGTCGGTCGGTGGCCTGATCGCCTGTACTTTGCTGTCCAGCCGCGTTTTGTCGCCCATGGGCCAAGTCGCAGGGCTTTTGGCCCGCTGGCAGCAAGTGCGCGCCGCGATGGAAGGTCTGGATATGATCATGAAGCTGCCGGTCGAACGCCCGAAAGATCGGGATTACGTCCGCGCTGGCAATATGGTTGGTGGCTACCGCATCGAAGAGGCGGTCTATCGCCACGAGCCAGAGGCGCCGCCGGTCGTGAACATCCCTGCCCTCACGATCACCGCAGGCGAACGCGTTGCGCTTTTGGGCGGCAATGGTGCGGGTAAATCGACATTCCTGCGGCTGCTTGCCGGTCTTACCGACCCGCAAGAGGGGGCGATCTTGGTCGATGATCTTGCGCTTAGCCAGATCGATCCGATCGATCGCCGCCGCCAGATCGGCTATCTGCCGCAGGCTGTGGCGCTGTTCCAAGGCAGCTTGCGTGACAATCTGCTGCTGGATCACGGCCTTCATAGCGACGAGGAAATTCTGGCAGCACTTGATGCCGTGGGTCTGGGCGCCTATGTGCGTCGCCACGTGCGCGGCCTTGATTTGCAGATCCATAGCAATGCCAATGTGTCGGGCGGTCAGAAACAAGCGATCGGCCTTGCACGGGTGATCTTGCAGGACCCGCGTATCGTCTTGCTGGACGAGCCGACATCGGCCTTCGACCATGTGACCGAAGCGAAGGTGATCGCCTTCATGAACCAATGGCTGAAGGGACGGACCGCCATCATTTCGACCCATAAGCGCGAAGTCCTGACGCTGACCCAGCGGGCGATTGTGATGAAAGACGGGCGTGTGGCACGTGATGGCGACCTGATGCAGATCCTGAATACCGCGCGTGCGAACAAAGTTCAGCAGAGCCCGATTCAAGCCGTTCCATGATGGAAGACGATTCCCATTCGACCAGCCACATCGACGGCAGCTTCCGTCGGGCGGCTCAAAGACGTGCGACTTGGACCATCCGTCTTGTTGGACTTAGCTTTGTCATTGCCATAGCTTGGGCGGCGCTTGCAGAAATCAACCAGATT
>DALYSR010000225.1:0-3335 GCA_031991825.1 Paracoccaceae bacterium | reverse complement strand
ATCCTTAATCAGCCGCCCGCCCAAGATTTAGACAGGTTTAAAGTCCCGCCGCGTGTTTGCGAAAGGCTTCTTTGACGGCACGGATATGATCCGCCGTCATCTCGCGACCGGTAAATATTCTTATATAATCAATGGCATGTTCAGAACGCAGCGGGGGCGGTTCGATATCTTCCAAAGTGAATTGGCCGATCTGGGTGAAATAGATCGTGCGGGCGCGGATCAGGGCATCGCGGGGATCATAGTCATATCGCATGAACATGGTCTTGATCGCATCGATCCGCATCGCATCGGCTTGCATGATAACCGCCCGTAGCTCTTCGGATCGCCGCGCCCAAAGCCTGACAGCTATGTCCAGAGCCGGATCGAATAGGCTTTGGCTCAGCCAGCATTCAGATACCGCCAGCAAGGCAAGATTGATATCCGCCGCCGGACGCAGGGCCCGTTCGATGATCGGGCCGGTATTTTTATGCAGCCATTCATCCATCATGGCGCGGTACAGATCGTCCCTGCTGGTGAAATGCCAATAAAAGCTAGACCTTGCGACGCCAAGTTCCTTGGCCATGATCTGCACTTTGACCTGATCGATCCCCTCTGACACCAGCTTGCGCAGCGCCAGCGACAACCAATCGGCGCGGGTCAGCGGGATGTCTCGCCCGTCCAGGAGCGGCGTTTCAGCGGATGGGGCAGGCAGGGATTTCGGCATCATGTCCTTTGGCGGCTGACGACATCTAGAGGCACAGCCGATGCCGGAGGGCATGGCATCATTGATGTCCATATCTGTACGTTTCTTCGGGCCCTGCGACAAGCATCAGTTTCTTGCCCGACAGGCAATCCGGCGCGTGCAAAACATTTTGCCTCGTCCTAGACTGACATTTTGCACCGATTTGCCCCAAGAACAAAAAGAAGGCTGAAGGCAGGATGACCTCGTTATATGTGCTCCTTGAACTGGGCGGCGCGATCGCGCTTTTGCTGTTCGGACTGACCCTGATCCGCAACGGCATGGATGAAGCCTTTGGCATGCGGATGAAAATGATCCTCGGCTTCGGCACGCAGACCAGCCTGCGGGCGTTCATCGCGGGTCTGGTGGCGACTTTGGGCCTGCAATCCTCGACCGCGACGGCGCTTCTGACCGCCTCTTTCGTCAAGCGCGACATGATCCGCGGGCCGATGGCACAGGTCGTCTTGCTGGGAGCCAATGTCGGCACCGCGCTGACCGCGCTGGTGGTATCGGCAGGGATCAATATGCTGGCGCCTATTCTGGTGCTGATCGGTTACATCTGCAAAAAGCGTCAAAGTCCGCTGGCTTCGGGCGTGGGGATGGCGCTGATCGGCGTCGGGCTGATGCTGTCGTCGCTGACCCTGCTGGAAGAGGCGACCCAGCCGATCCGCAGTTCGGAACTGCTGCCCGCGCTGATCCCGCTTTTGGCGAATTCGACGCTGCTGTCTTTGGTGCTGGCGGCGGTGATTGCGGTCTTGTGTTCCTCCTCGCTGGCGGCGGTGTTGCTGGTGGCCTCGCTGGGTTTGCCGCCGGAATTGGCCTTCGTGATGGTGCTTGGCGCCAATCTGGGCGGCGCGATCCCGCCGGTTCTGGCGACGCTGTCGGATGCCGCTTCCGCCAAACGGCTGACGCTGGGCAATCTGGTCGCACGGGCTTTGGGCTGCGTGATCGCGGCCCCTTTCGCCGCGTTGATCACCGCAGGATTGCTGCAATTACCGGCCCTTAAGGTCGGTTTCGCGGTCGAGGCCCATCTGGTCTTCAACATCGCTTTGGCCTTGGTGATGTGGCCCTTGTCGGGCGTTCTGACCCAAGTGATGACCAAATTGGTCGCCGATGACGAAGCCGATGAGGCCGCCCAGATCCGTTGGCTGGATGAAAGCCAATTGTCCAACCCGCCGCTGGCCTTGGCAGGGGCCAGCCGCGAGGTTCTGGCGATTGGAGATCTGGCGGAACGGATGTTGAATCAAACGCTTATGGCATTTCGCAAGACCGATACCAGCTATCTTGCCGAAGTGCTGGAACTGGAACGCCGCATTGATTTCGGCCAGCAGGCCGTGAAGAATTACCTCTCGCGTCTGGGCAATGTCGCCACCGAAGCCGAACGGCGGCGCACGATCAATATCCTCGATTATGTCATCAATCTGGAACATATGGGCGATATCATCGAGAAGGGCTTGGTGCCTGCGGTGCGCAAGAAGGCGGCTTTGGGTCTGCGGTTTTCGGCCGAAGGCTATGGCGAGCTGGACCGTATGTTCCTGATGACGCAGGAAAATCTGCGGATGGCGCAGACGGTGTTCATGACCCAAGACCGTGCGATGGCCCGCAAATTGTTCGAATTGAAGGTCGATATCCGCAATTTCGAACGCGAATCCTCCAAGCGCCATCTGGCCCGTCTGCGCGAAGGCACCGCCGAAAGCCGCGAGACATCCTCGCTGCATCTGGACCTGCTGCGCGATCTGAAACGGGTGAATGCCCATGCGGTATCGGTTGCCTATCCGATCATGGATGAAGACGGGCTGCTGGTCGAAAGCCGCTTGCGCGAACATGATGCCGCAGCCCCTGCGCATGATTGATCGGTGAAAGATCAGGCGGGATCGTGCATCACCACCCGATTGCGTCCCGCCGCTTTCGCCCGATACAGCGCCTGATCGGCCAATTCGATCAATTGCTTACCGCTATCGGGGCCGATCTTGCGCAGCAGTGCCGCACCACCGCTGATCGTCAGATGCCCCGCCGTGGACGATGTTTCGTGGCGGATCGCGGCAGCGGCCACCATCAGGCGGGCGCGCTCCATCAGGGGCAGGATATCGGCCTCGCCGCCCAGCAGCAGCACGAATTCCTCGCCCCCATAGCGCGCGACCAGATCGCCGCGGTTGTCGGCCGCTTCGGCCAATATTTGCGCCACCTGCCGCAGCGCCGCATCGCCCGCCATATGGCCGTAGTAATCGTTATATTGCTTGAAATGATCGATATCGATCAGCCCCAAGGCCAGACTGCCGCCCGTGCTGGCCTGTTCGCGCAAGAGCCGCGCCAAATGGTCATCGAAGCCACGGCGATTGGCAATGCCGGTCAAACCGTCACGGCTGGCCAGAATTTCCAGATCGCGGCGCTGACGGGCAAGGCTCAGATGGGTCATCACGCGGGCTTTGACGATGGCCGGACGGAAGGGCTTGCTGACAAAATCCGCAGCCCCCAGCGACAGGCCGAATTCCTCATCGGCCTCTTGCGACATCGCGGTGATGAAAATCACCGGAATCTGCGCCAGAGTTTCCTCAGCCCGCATCGCGCGCAAAACGTCATAGCCCGAAATCCCCGGCATCGAGACATCCAGCAACAC
>DALYSR010000224.1:0-3338 GCA_031991825.1 Paracoccaceae bacterium | reverse complement strand
CGCAGGTTCAAGAAACCGGGGCCTGCGACTTCGGCAGAGGCGATACGCGCGTCTTGCGCCAGTTTCGCGGCCAAAGCATCGGCGATCACGCGCGGCTGGACGCCTGCGGGTTTCGCCAAGACCATGGCGGCATTGGTGGCCATGTCGCCATGGGCGGCATCGCGCGGCGGCTCGACCGCGACATTGGCGAAGTCGAGACCTTGGGGCAGCGCGCCTTCTGCTTGCAGGGCGCTCAGCGCCTCGATGACGAGGCCACGGATATCTGCGAAGAGGTTCATCTGATCTAATCCTGTCTTATGCCCTAGGCCATGCCAGAGCGCGGCAGGCTGGTCAAGTTCGCCCATCCCTTGCCAAGACATTCCACAGCCCGTCAGAGGCGTTTTTCCGCATTATCGCATGAAAAAGCCCGCCGCAGGTGGGGAAACCATGCGACGGGCGTATCTTAGCACAAGGGGCTCAGTTGGTCTTGGCGGCCTCGCCCTCGTTATAGACGCCCTGTTCTTTCAGCGCGTCGACCACTTCCTTGGGCATATAGCTTTCGTCATGCTTGGCCAGAATTTCGGAAGCGACAAAGACGCCCGCTTCCATCTTGCCGGTGCCGACCATGCCCTGACCTTCGCCGAACAGATCCGGCAAGATGCCCTTGAAGACCACGGGCACTTCGGCATTGGTATCGGTCACCTTGAAGCTGATGCTTTCGCTGGCACCACGCACCAAACTGCCCTCGACGACCAAGCCGCCGATGCGGAATCTCTCGCCGTCTTTCGGCGGCGCCTCGACCACCTGTGTCGGCGTCTTGAAGAAGTTGATGCCGTCGCGCATCGCATAGCCGATCAGCCCGGCGGCAACCGCCAAAGCCACGAATGCCAGAATGATGATCTGGATGCGGCGTTGTTTCTTAAGACCCTTCATACCGGCCATGGTCATGCCCTCTTACTTGCAAGGCAGTTCTTTCCGCCGTTCCGCGCCGGATGTCGAGGGGGCGCGACACAAGCCAAGCCCCCTAAAGCCTTATGCTGACTGGAATGTGATCGAACGGCGCAGGAATTGCGTCGCATGGACCGAGACCGATTTCGGGTCTCCGGTGGTCAGGAATTTGGACTCCTTGCCCGATCCGTGGAATTCCGGACGGCGCTGCAGATAATCGGTCAGGGACTCGGCCACCAGATTGGCTTGGCTATAGACCTGCACTTCCGGACCCAAAGCGTCTTGGAAGGTGGATTGCAGCAGCGGGTAATGCGTACAGCCCAAAATCGCCGCCTGCGGCTTGGGCATCCGGCGCTTCAAGGCTTCGACATGGCTGCGCACCAAGGCTTCGGCCAGGATCTCGTCGCCCTGCTCGATCGCATCGACCAGACCGCCGCAGGGTTGTGCTTCCACATCCACCCCGATCGCGCGGAACGCCAATTCGCGCTGGAACGCACGGCTGGCAACCGTCGCGGGCGTGGCGAACAAGGCCACATGCTTGACCTCAACCTCGCGCGGCGGTGAATTGTCACCCCACTGGCGTTCGGTCATCGCCTCGATCAGCGGCACGAAGACGCCCAGCACCCGCTTATCCTGCGGAACGAAGTTTTCCTGCATCCGCTTCAACGCCGCCGCCGATGCGGTATTGCAGGCTAGGATCACCAGATCACAACCTTCGTCCCACAGGCGTTCGACAGCGGCACAGGTCAGGTTGTAGATATCATCATGGGTGCGCACGCCATAAGGCGCATGGGCATTATCGCCCAGATAGACGAAAGGCACCTCCGGCAAGCGACGCGCCACCGCGTCAAGCACCGTCAAGCCACCAAGCCCGGAATCAAAAATACCTACAGCCATGCTGCCCCCTCACCGATAGCGCCCAATTCCACGCCATCTTGACGCTGCGCCCTTATGAGCGCCTGTTTTTGTGGCATATTTCCGGCTCGCCCGAAAATCGCCGCATCGTGGCGAAGCATAATCGCCTCGCGCAGCAGGGGAAAGCGGGGAATAGTCGAAGCCGCTGAATTTCCCGCGCCTTTTGACGCAGCGCCCCTCTCGCCCAATATTTATGCAACCCAGCCTTGCAGCCTTTGCAATTGTCACAAAGACACAATCCGCGCAGTATTCCGCGTTTACCCCATTTACATATGCGGCTTTATCCCTACTTAAATCGCGCTACGCTCGCGGTGTCATGGCCTGCACGGGACGCCCCCGCCCAGAAGCCGATACCGCAACATGAACGACAAACGACGCGCCTGAAGGTTTGGGATATGGATTGGGATAAACTCCGGATTTTTCACGCTGTCGCTGAACGTGGCAGCCTCACCCATGCGGGCGACACCCTGCATTTGTCGCAATCCGCCGTCAGCCGCCAGATCCGCGCGCTCGAGGAAAGCCTGAATGTCACGCTGTTCCACCGCCATGCGCGCGGCTTGATCCTGACCGAACAGGGCGAACTCTTGTTCGAGGCGACAACCTCGATGAGCAAAAGGCTCGACGCCACCTCTGCCCGTATCCGCGACAGCGAAGACGAAGTGTTCGGCGAATTGAAGATCACCACCACCACGGGCTTCGGCACGATGTGGCTGGCCCCGCGCCTGTCGAACCTCTACAAGAAATACCCCGGCCTCAAGATCGACCTGATGCTGGAAGAACGCGTGCTCGATCTGCCGATGCGCGAAGCCGATGTGGCGATCCGCATGAAGGAACCCAGCCAAGCCGATCTGATCCGCAAACGCCTGCTGCAGATCAGGATGCGGATGTATGCCTCGCCGGAATATCTGGCCGAACACGGCATGCCCCTGACCATGGCGGATTTCTCCAAGCACCGCATCATCGCCCAACATGCCGGCACCCCGCAGGTCGCCGCCGGAGCCGCCTTGGTGCAGGAACTGATGTCCAATGACATCTCCTCCAGCCTGACGGTGAATAATTATTTCGCCGTGCTTCAGGGGGTGTTGAACCATGTGGGCATCGGCGTGCTGCCGAATTATATCACCGAAGACTTCCCGCATCTGGTCCGCGTCTTGCCCGATATCGAAAGCGCCGAAGTGCCGGTCTTCTTGGCCTATCCGGAAGAACTGCGCCACTCCAAGCGGGTGGCCGCCTTCCGCGACTTCATCGCCGAAGAAATCACGGCCTATCGCCGCCGCCAACAAGCCGAAGAAGATTGACCTCAAAGGCGCCCCGACGGGCGCCTTTTTTACCAACGGCAGCCGCAAGTCGCCCGCGCTTCCGCTTTGCACCTTTTCCAAATACTCATCTTGAAGACGCGGATGAAGACAATGCCATATCAAGCCATGCGCCTGACGCATGGCAGACATGCCACATAAATCCGATCTTCCCCTTGCCCCAGCAGCATCCAACCCCTA
>DALYSR010000223.1:0-3494 GCA_031991825.1 Paracoccaceae bacterium | reverse complement strand
CGCAGGCTCAAGGGGTGTGCTGGAAGTGCGCTGTCACGAGGCGCCCTTCGTGCTTGAACACGGTCAAGTTGTAGGCCGCTTGGTCTATGAAAAAATGGCAGCCCGCCCCGATGCCCTATATGGCGAAAAAATCGCATCGAATTATCAAGGGCAAGGGCTCAAACTCGCCAAGCAGTTCCGCTGACGACGAGCGGCGGAACGCCTCCGGCGGGGGAGTATTTACGAAAGTTGCAATTGCACCTTTTTGAAATACTCCCCCGCCGGAGGCGCCTTTTGTTTAGGTCACAACATCGGGCGAGATGCGTCCGGTGAAGGCTTCGATCTTGGCCAATTGATGGGCGGCACGGATAATCGGCGCCAAGGCGGCTTGGGGATCAAGGTCCAACCCGTCAGGACCGGCAGCATAGCGCTCCAGATAAACGCGTAGGGTCGCCCCTTCGGTTCCGGTGCCAGACAAGCGCAACACGATGCGGCTGCCATCCTCGAACAGGATCCGGATACCCTGTTTGTTGCTGATCGATCCGTCAACCGGATCGGTGTAAGCGAAATCATCGGCCGCGCGGATTTGCAGCCCTTCGAGGGCCTGTCCGGACAAGCTTGGCAAAGCCTGCCGCAGGGTGGCCATCATCGCATCAGCTTTGTCGGTGGCAATAGCTTCGAAATCATGACGGCTGTAATAGTTGCGCCCGTATTCCGCCCAATGTTGCGCCATCACCTCGGCCACGGACTGTCCGCGGACCGCCAAGATGTTCAGCCAGAGCAGTACGGCCCAGAGGCCATCTTTCTCGCGCACATGATCGGACCCCGTGCCGAAGCTTTCTTCGCCGCATAGGGTTGCCTTACCGGCATCCATCAGATTGCCGAAGAATTTCCAACCAGTCGGGGTCTCGAAACTGGTGATGCCCAGTTTGGCCGCGACGCGGTCCGCGGCGGCCGATGTCGGCATCGAGCGCGCGATCCCTGCCAAGCCCTGTGCATAGCCCGGTGCCAGATGCGCATTCGCGGCAAGCACCGCCAAGGAATCCGATGGTGACACATAGATGCCACGACCGACCACCATATTGCGGTCGCCATCGCCATCCGATGCGGCACCGAAATCGGGAGCGTTATCCCCCATCATCTCTGCCATCAGCTCATGCGCCCAGGTCGGGTTCGGGTCGGGATGCATCCCGCCGAAATCGGGCAGCGGTTGGGCATGGGTCACGGTGCCTTTCGCAGCGCCGAGACGGTTTTCAAAGATTTCGACCGCATAGGGGCCGGTAATCGCGCACATGGAATCCATGCGCATGGTGAAGCCCTTGGCAAACATCGCTTTCAAGGCGTCGAAGTCGAACAGGCTTTCCATCAGATCGGCATAATCGCTGACCGGATCGACAATATCGACGATCATGTCGCCCAAGCTATGGCGACCGATCTGGCCCAGATCGATGTCGGGCGTCACGATGGTCTTATAGGCGGCGATTTCGGTGGTGCGCTGATACATCGCCTCGGTCAGCGTTTCCGTCGCAGGTCCGCCATTGGCCATGTTGAACTTGACGCCGAAATCCTCATTCGGGCCACCGGGGTTATGGCTGGCGGACATGATGATGCCGCCGTCGGTGGCGTTTAACCGGATCAGGTGGCTGGCGGCAGGCGTCGACAAGAAGGCATGCTGGCCCACAATCATGCGCGCCACGCCATTGGCGGCAGCCATGCGCAGGATGGTCTGTGTGGCGCGATCGTTGAAATACCGCCCGTCGCCGCCAAGCACGAAGGTTTTGCCCTTCGCGCCTACCACGTCGAAAATCGATTGGATGAAATTCTCAAGGTAGTGCTTGCCCATAAAGACCGGCGTCTTTTTGCGCAAACCCGATGTGCCCGGCTTTTGACCGGCGATGGGTTGCGTGGGCACTGTTGTGATCATGGGGCTGATCATGCGGTATCTCCATTGGTCGGTCCCGTTTCGGGCGCCGAGCGGAATAGCAAGACAGATTGCCGGGGCAGAATAGCGCCGGATATCTTTCCATCGGGCGCAAGATCGCTTGTGTCAAGCACCAGTTCCCAAGGTTCTGCCGTGGGCAGCGTTAACTGCAAGTCATTGCCCGCATTGCAATAGATCAATAATGCCACCGCCTTGGGATCGTGGATATCCCGCAGCAGCAGCCCGAATGCCTGCATGGCAGGATCTTGCCAGTCTTGCGCGTCGGGGGCACGCCCGCACGGCAACCACCACGAGACGTCAGCGCGACCGGACGTGTCGAGGCTGCGGCCATGCAGGAAGCGGATTTGGCGGAGCAACGGCAGGCTTTGGCGCAAATCCGCAAGCCGCGCGAAGAGGCGGGCCAATCCGTCATCACCCGCCCCGCCCCAGTCGAGCCATGTGATCGCATTATCCTGCGCATAGGCGTTGTTATTGCCGTTTTGGCTATGGCCGATCTCGTCGCCCGCAAGCCACATCGGCACCCCTTGCGACAGCATCAGACTGGCCAGCAAGGCGGCCTTGCGGCGTTCGCGGGCCGCCTGCTGATCGGCGCGACACTCCGGCCCCTCATGGCCCAGATTGTCCGACAGGTTGTCATGATGGCCGTCGCGATTATCCTCGCCATTGGCGTCGTTATGCTTCTGCGCGTAGCTGACCAGATCCTGCAGCGTGAAGCCGTCATGCGCGGTGATGAAATTGAGGCTGGCCTGCGGCGCGCGCAGGCTGTGGTCGAACAAATCGGCCGATCCCAGCAGCCCTGCCGCCATCAGGGGCGCTTGGCCGACATCACCGCGCCAGAAACGGCGCAGGCTGTCGCGGTAGCGGTCGTTCCATTCCGAAAAGCCGCAGGGAAAGCGGCCCAGCTGATAGCCTTGCAGCCCGATATCCCATGGCTCGGCGATCCATTTGACGCGCGCCAGCACCGGATCTTGCGCCAAAGCGCGGAAGAAGGCGGCGTTCGGGTCAAACCCATCGGTTTCACGGCCCAAAACGCTGGCCAGATCGAAGCGGAAGCCGTCGACATGGCAGGTGTCCACCCAATAGCGCAGGCTATCCATCACCAGCCGCAGGGTCATCGGCACGCGCAGGTCCAGCATATTGCCGGTTCCGGTGTGGTTTTCGAAATCGCCGTCCCGCAGGCGGTAATAGCTGGCATTGTCCAAGCCGCGCAGATTGAGGATCGGCCCCGCAGCATCGCTTTCGGCGCTGTGGTTATAGACCACGTCCAAAATCACCTCTAGCCCCGCGCCATGCAATTCGCGGACCATGGTCTGGAATTCGCGCAAGGGATCGGACTGGGCGAAGCGCGGTTCGGGGGCAAAGAAGCTGTGGGTGTTATAGCCCCAGTGGTTGGTCAGGCCGCGCTGGATCAGGAAGGCTTCGGTCAGATGCGCCTGCACGGGCAGAAGTTCGATCGCGGTGATGCCCAGCTTGCGGTAATGCGCCAGCATCGCGGGATCGCTGACCCCCAGATAGCGCCCCCGCTTTTCAGGGGGGACATCGGGATGCAACTGGGTCAGCGCCTTGACCTGCG
>DALYSR010000222.1:0-3627 GCA_031991825.1 Paracoccaceae bacterium | reverse complement strand
CATGACGTCTTGCAATGGACCGGCAGAGATTTACATCTGCGCCTCTTGGTAGGACCGCGCGGGATGTGATGATGAAGACCAAAGATCCGAAGCGCTGGCTGGTGTTGCTGGCTGTCATCATGGCTTTCTTGCCGGTGGTGCTGGACATGACGATCCTGCATGTCGCGGTGCCCAGTCTGACGCAGGCCTTGGGCGCGTCGAATACCCAAGTGCTTTGGGTGATTGATATCTATCCCCTGCTGATGGCGGGGTTGCTGGTGCCGATGGGCACTTTGGCCGACCGGATCGGCAATCGGAAACTGATGCTGACAGGGCTTGCGATTTTCGGTGTCGCATCGGCCTGTGCCGCTTTCGCGCCCACCGCGCAGGCCCTGATCGCCGCGCGTGTCCTGCTGGCGCTTGGCGGGGCGATGATCGTGCCCTGTGTGCTGGGTCTGATCCGTCGCACCTTTGAAGATGAAGCCGAACGCGGCATGGCGCTTGGCCTATGGGGCACGGTCGGCGCGGCCGGAGCGGCGCTTGGTCCCTTGGTGGGGGGCGCGCTGTTGGAACATTTCTGGTGGGGATCGGCCTTCTTGATGAACCTGCCGGTGATGGCGATCGTCTGGCCGCTTTGCTGGTTCCTGCTGCCCGCAAACGAGGAGAAGACCGCCGGAAAGTGGTCGATTGCGCAGGCTTTGATGCTGATCGCGGGTCTGATCGGCGTGGTCTATGCCGTCAAGGCAGGCTTCGCGGGCAAAGGCGCGCCTGCGGTGATCTGGTCCAGCTTTGTCATCGGGGCGGCATTGATCGCAGGGTTCGCGCGCATCCAGTTGAAAAGCGATCAGCCGATGCTGGATCTGTCGCTTTTCGCGCGTCCCGCGATCCTTGCGGGGATCACCATGGCGCTGGTGGCATCGGGCTCTTTGGCCGGAGTCGAACTGACGCTTGCGCAAGAGTTGCAATATGTGATCGGCAAGTCGCCTTTGGAGGCGGGTATCTTCATGATCCCGATCATGGCCGCCGCCGCCGTGGGCGGGCCGGTTGCGGGTTGGCTTTCGGGCAAGTTGGGCCTGCGGATGGTGGCGGTGATGTCGCTGATCCTGTCTTCGGTCGCGCTGGCGGCTTTGGCGATCAGCGATTTCCACCAGCCGGGGATCATGGTGCCAGCTGCGATGGCGCTGCTGGGTCTAAGCCTTAGCGTGGGATTGACCGCATCCTCCATCGCGATCATGGGCGCGGTTGAAGCAAGTAAAGGCAGCGCCGCCGGATCGCTTGAGGCGACCGGGTACGAGCTTGGCACGGGCCTTGGCATCACCTTCTTCGGTGTCTTCCTGTCGAACACCTTCGCCCGTCATTATGTGCTTCCCGAAGGTATCAGCCCCGAAACGGCAGATCTTGCGATGCGCTCGATCGGCGATACCTACCTTGCGGCCGGCAGTCTTGCACCCCCGCAAGCCGCCGCGTTGATCGAGGCGGGCAGGACCGCCTTCGTCGCCTCGCATGCGACCTTGATGCTCACCGCCGCAACCCTGATCGGGATATTGGCGGTGGCGGTTTTCTTCCTGCTCAGGCCCGCGCCCGACGTGGCTTCGCCCGCGTAAGCGGTGAATAGCCGCGCGGGTAAAGCTGACCGACCACCAAGATCAGACCGCCCGAAGGGCGCGAAGCGTGCTGTCGATGCCGTCTTCCAGCGTAGTGACGGGCTGCGGGCCCAGCCAATCCGGCACGGGGCTGGATGTCAGCTCGGACGGGATTTTCAGCGCGGGACCATCGACGGTGATCTGATCCCATCCGGTCCGCTGAAGCAGGATCGACAGGAAATCCCCCATGTCGCGGGTATCGCCAGCCATGGTCAGGACGCTCGCCCCCGTCATCTTGCCCACAACCGCCGCCGTCATGGCGCCTGCCAAGATACGGGCCACGTCATCGCAATGGACAAAGCCCGAGCGACCAGAGAAGCGGATCACTGCAGGCTCGCGCCTCACGCTGGCGCGCAGGGCAATCGAGGGGCCCGCCGCCACACCGCTGCTTTCCCCCGGCCCATAGACGATATAGGGCCGCAGACCCAGACTGGGCAGGCCGTGATCCCCCGCATAGACCCGCGCGATACCCTCCATCGCCAGTTTGGTCACCCCATAAATGGACATCGGCTGCGGATGGACCGGATCGCTGGGGCCATAGACGCCCGCCGTGCTCAGATAAGCCACCGGTAGCGCTAGCCTGCGCGCGGCGTCAAAGACATTCAGGCTGCCTTGCACATTCAATGTCACCGCGCGCGTGGGATCCTTGGCGCAGTCCAGCGTCATGATGCCCGCCAGATGCACGATGCCCTTGCAGCCTTGCGCGGCGGCAAGCACGCTGGCCGGATCGGTGACATCGCCCGCCACCTGCAGGCAATCCGCGGGCAGATCGGCCCGATCTAAACTGCGGGCCAGATCGAAGATCTTCGGCCGAAGGCCAAGCGCGCGCAGCATCAAGGCGGTGCGACTGCCGATGAAGCCCGCGCCGCCGATCACCAGAATATCGGCCATGCCCCTTACCCCCGTCCTGCGGCACGAAGGATCGCAAGGCTTGCGGCCTTCGCCATGGCCGCGCGTCCTTCGGCATCAATTTTCTGCGCCCAAGCGCGATGGGGCACTTCGACGCTGATGGTCACATCCTGCGGGATCGCTTTGGCCAGCCCGATCATATCGATACCGCCCAGACCGGGGAACAGCCTTGCGCCGCGCGCAATTTCGATCAGCCCTTCGACGGACGGGTCATAAGGCACGGGGCCATCGCAGAATTGCACGTAATTGACACGCGAGGGCGGGACGGCGGCGATTTCGGTCAAGCTGGTATCTGAACGATCATAATGCAGCGCGTCGATCAGCACGCCGCCATTGGCTTGACCCGCCGCTTCCACCACCGCGACCGCGTCGCGCAGATTGGCGACGGCGGTCCATGGCATGAATTCCAGATCGGCGGTCAAGCCGTGGGGGCTGGCCAATTGGGCAAAGCGCGCGAAGCTGTCGGTCAGCCGCGCGCGGTCGGTATCATCGCCCGCGACCAGCACATGACGCGCGCCCAATTCCGCACAACGGTCGCAGAAATGGGCGAAAAGATCCCAGTCGTTCTGGGCCTTGAGGCGGATGATTTCCACATCCCCCACGCGGATCTGCGTATCGGCAAGAGCGGCCCGCACCTCTCGCATCAGGGGCGCATCGCGCAACAAGGGATAATCCGCCTCGCCGCTGGCGGCAGCGGGCAGGATGCGCAGGCCCACCATGTCATAGCCGGTGCGCGCCGCGATCTTGACGGCATCGACGGGTCCGACATCGAAGGTGGTCAGAAACGCGAGCGAAAGTTTATGTGCCATGGCGCGTCACTTCAGCGGCGAGAAGGGCAGGGGCATCGCGATCTGGCTGGTCATCTCGGGCGACAGCCAATCCGGTCCGCCTTTGGGCGGCCATTTGCCATCCGCCACCGATGTCGCCCGAGCCTCCGCGCGCGCGGCCAAGCTGGCATAGGGCCAGATCTGTGTCAGGCGCGGCGCGCCATCAAGGCCATACATCGCCACCGTCAGCTTGGAATAGGCCGCGCGTTCGGGCAGGGCGGCTTGCCATTTTTCCATCGTCGGCATGATGCCATTGATCTTGGTCTTAT
>DALYSR010000221.1:0-3741 GCA_031991825.1 Paracoccaceae bacterium | reverse complement strand
GTCTTATAGGTGCGAAACTCGTAGACGGGGCCGAAGCTGCCGGTTTCCACCGGCGGCAGGAAATCCAGGCCGCGATAGCTTTCCATGGTCAGGCCCACCAGATGTTCGGTGCAGCCGAAGGGATTGTCCGACCGCAAAGCGCGTTCGCGTTCGCTCATCAGATCGCCAAGATTGTCAAAGCCGCGCAGCAGGAACACGCGGTTGAGGCTGCCGATATCGGTGCCCCATGCACCTAGCAAGCGGCCCGCGCCCGCCTGACACCAGGCCTCGATCCCCGCCGCGGCTTTGCTTGCGCCGAAGATCACCGTATCGAGCGTTGCCAATTCGTAAAACTGCATTCCTGTCCTCCCAGACGTATTCTTATTCATATGAAGCAATGGGCTGGCCCGCCAAAATGCGGCCCGCGATATAGCCGAAGGTCATTCCCGGTCCCAAGGTGATCCCGCCCGCCGGATAATGCCCGCCCATGATCGATGCCATGTCATTGCCGATGGCGAACAGCCCTTCGATCGGCTGGGCGTCTTGGTCCAGCACCCGCGCCTGCACATCGGTCTTGATGCCCGCAAAGCTGCCAAGGCTGCCGGGCACGATTTCCACGGCATAAAACGGGCCAGTGTCCAACGGCGCGAGCGAGGGGTTCGGCCCATGATCGCCATCGCCCTGCACGCGGTTATAGGCCGATGCGCCGCGGTTGAATTCCGGATCATGGCCTTCGCGCGCGGCAGCGTTGAAGCGGGTTATCGTATCGGCGAAGCCTGCTTCCTCAATGCCGCAAAGCCGCGCCAAGGCGGGCAGGCTTTGCGCCCGTTTCAAATAACCGGCGCGCAGGGCAGGGGCCAAAGGCAACGGAAACGGCTTGGCCCAGCCCAAGCCCCAGCGGCGTTGCGCCTTGTGATCGGCAATCAGCCACGCACGGGCGGGTCTGCCCGGCGGTGTCGCGGCCAGCAGCGCTTTCATGAAATCATGGTAACTGTCGGCCTCGCTGACAAAGCGTTTGCCATCGGGGGTGACGGCGATGATGCCGGGTTTGGCGCGTTCGATCAGATGCGGGAAATGCGCCACGCTGCCATCGGGCCTTTTGATCAAGGAAACCGGCGCCAAAGCCATGTTGGATTCCAGATCGCCCTCCAGCGCCGCCCCTTCGGCCTGCGCCAAACGCAAGCCATCGCCGCTATTCGATCTGGGCGCGGCCGAGTAATGGCCCTGCGCGCCCCCCGCCGCTTGGGCGAATTCATCAAGCCGCGCGGGATCATGCGGATAGCCGCCTGCCGCCAGCACCACGCCTTTTGCCGCGCGCACGCTGACAGGCCCGCCCGCCATGGCCAGGCGCGCGCCGGTGATTTTGTCGCCCTCGCGCAAAAGTTCTGTCGCAGGCGCGCTGTCGATCAGGCGCACCCCTTTGTCCAAGGCCGACCGCATCAGGCGCGCGACCAAGGCATTGCCATTGGCCAGTTGCATCCCCCGCCCATGCACCAGCCTGTCGCGCAGATGACGCCCCAGCCGTTTGGAGACATGCAAGGCGGCTTTGGGTTTGCGGGTCGCGTCAAAGAAGGCGCGGATATCTGCCCCGCTGCCGATCCCCATGCCCCAAAGACTGGTCACATCCAAAGGCGGGCGCAGTTTGGCGATCCATGTCCCCAGCTTGCGCCCGTCATAGGGCGCGGCCACCACCGATCTGCCGCCGCGCGCATGGCCTTCGGTTTCGTGGAAATCCGGCACCTTATTGCCGTCAAGCCAAGCCACTTCCGAATTCTGTGCGAAAAAACCGATCATATCGGGGGCATTGGCCAGAAAGGTGGCAACCCGCGGATCAGCCGCGCGATTGCCCAGTTCGTGGCGCAGATAGGTCATCGGCGCGTCAGGCGGCTCGATAATGCCCGCGGCCGTCGCCAGCGGGTTGCGCGGCACCCAAAGCCAGCCGCCCGACCATGCCGATGTGCCGCCGAAAACCGGCTCTTTCTCTGCCACCACGACGCTTAGACCGTGATGGGCTGCGGTGACGGCACAGGCCAGACCCGCCGCCCCCGATCCGATCACCAGAACATCGCAAATAATGTCATTCGCCTGCTGTTGCCGTTCCATCTTTCCCCGCTGACGCGTGACGCGCGGCCAAAGCAGGCGGGGATCAGGCCCCCGTCTGCTCCGCTGCTGCGTCCAAGGCGCGCACCTGTGCCGTGAAATATTTCGAGCCCGAAGCCGCTTGGCCCAGCTCGGCGGCAGCGGCTTGCAATAAAGGTGCAAGCGCTGCCATGTGATCTTCGGTCATCCGCACCGCCGGTCCGGCGATCGACAGGCAGCCCAAGACATTGGGCCCGCCCGCATAAAACACCGGCACCGCCATGGCCGCCATACCCGCGATATAGCTGTCGACGGCCGTGGCATAGCCGCGTGCTCGGGCTTCGGCCAATTGGGTCAACAGCAAAGCATGGCTGCGCGGCGCATTGGGGCCTTGGCCATCCGCATCACGGATCAGACCCTGCGCGGCGACACGGGCCAACGCGTCTTCCTCGCTCATGGTGGACAGCCATGCCTTGCCACCGGCCGAGCTGGCCAGATGCACGGTCACCCCCTGTTCCTGACCGGGATCATAGCGAAGACCGGCCGTCGACCCCTGCGCCACCGCCACCCAAGTCAGGTCATGGCCACAGATGACCGACAGACGGATCAGTTCTTCGCTTTGCGCGGCCAAGCGGTCCAGCACCGGCTGGGCCACATCCGTAATCCCCGCGCGGCCCAGAAAGCCTATGCCCATGGCGGGCAGCTTGATCGTCAGCACGTAATCGCCCTGCGCCTGCACTTGGCGGACATAGCCAAGCCGCGCGAGTTCCTGTAGCGTGCGATGCACCCCGCTCGCGGGTTGGTCCGTCGCGGCCGCCACGGCGGAAACCGGCAGGCCGCTCGGATGGGCCACCAGCAATTCGATGATGGACAGGGATTTTTCGATGACGCTGCTCATGGGGTGGTTCCGTTTCTGAATGTCGTTCCAGAATCAGCGTTTAGCGGGGAAAGGTCAACCTCGATCCTTGTGCCAGAACTGGCGGAGGCGCGGATCGCGTCCAAAACGATCAGATTGGCGGTGGCATCGCGGGCGGAAACCAGCGGCGGACCCCCATGGCGGATCAGATCGGCGAAATGGTCAAGCTGGGCGGCATAGGGATCGCCATTGTCGGGCCGCAGGTCTTGTGGCAGCAGCGGCGTCGTCCAGTCGGGGCTGCCTTGCGCCTGCCACAGGGTCAGATCGGGCAAGGAAATGCCGCCCTTGGTGCCGGCATATAGATGGGCGGACACCGGATGGGCCGGAAACCGCCCCCTGTTTTCGCCTGCGCTCAAATCCCAAGCCCAAGGCCCCGTCGCCGCATCAGAGATGCACAAGGTGGCAAGCCCGCCAGCCGTAAAGGCCAAAGACACGGCGGCGCCATCTTCGACCTCGAACCCGCGCTGGCGATGCGATGTCAGGGCCTGAACCTGCGAGATTTCACCAAAGAAATGACGCAACATGTCGATTTCATGGACAAGATTGATCAGCAGCGGCCCGCCCGCACCGACCGCGCGCCGCCATGGTGTCTCATAATAGCTGGCGGGCTTGGCGAGCGAACAGGTCACGGTGGCCATCACCAATTCACCGATCTGCCCCGCCGCGATCAGCGCTTTGCAGCGCCGTATCAGGGGATTGTGGCGGCGGTGGTGGCCCACCAGCAAAGGCACGCCCGCGCTTTCGGCTTTTTCGATCAAAGCCAATGC
>DALYSR010000220.1:0-3753 GCA_031991825.1 Paracoccaceae bacterium | reverse complement strand
TGTGTCGCGGATCTCCTGACCCAGTTCTACGAGATCCGCGACACACCGGGGTTGAAGAAGAAGCCCTCCACCAGCGAGGTTCTGGACTGGCTGAAGCTGTTGTTGGCCGAAGATCTGCGGCCCGAGGATCTGGCGCGTGACCCTGCGTCCCTTCTGCCCAAACTGCATGGCGCGCTGCTGAAGAACGAACAGGATGTGCAGCTTTTCGAACGGCTCGCTTTCCTGTCGCGCAACCCGAACCGCCGCTAGGCAGGGAAAAACGAATCAGCAAAGCCGCCGCTCGACAGCGCGACAATCGGGGGCTATTCCATGCGGCAGAACGGCGCATCACCGCGCCCCGCTTGGCCCTTGGGCTGCGGCACCGAAGAAAGAAGGACGGGACATGATTATCATCGGCGCGATGCTTTTGGGCGCAGTGATCGGCGGAGTGACCGCCAAACGTCGCGGCGGCAACCGCTTGGATATCGCCCAATATGCCGTAGGCTATGCCATCGCTTTCACCTTGGTGGGCCTGCTCGCCACCATCCTTGTCGACCGCAATCTGCGCAACTGACCGGAGGGCCGCGAATGTTCCTGCCTTTCCTTGACGCATTACGAAAGGCGGGCGTTCCGGTATCCTTGCGCGAATACCTTGGCTTTCTGGAAGCAATGGCCGCCGGTTTGGCGATTTACGATGTGGAAGAATTCTACTTCCTCGCCCGCACCACGATGGTCAAAGACGAACGTCACATCGACCGCTTCGACCGCGCTTTCGCAAGTGTTTTCGCAGGCCTTGAACAGATCACGCTGGAGCAGGCCTTGGATGCGGTCGACCTGCCCCGCGACTGGCTGGAAAAGCTGGCCGAAAAATTCATGACGCCGGAAGAGCGCGCCAAGATCGATGCCTTGGGCGGCTTTGACGCGCTGATGAAAACCCTGCGTGAGAGGCTTGCCGAACAACAGGGCCGCCATCAGGGCGGCAACAAATGGATCGGCACGGCGGGCACCAGCCCCTTCGGCGCTTATGGCTATAACCCCGAAGGCGTGCGGATCGGACAGGATAGCTCGCGCCATCGCCGCGCGGTCAAGGTCTGGGACAAGCGCGAGTTTCGCAATCTGGACGATCAGGTCGAAATCGGCACCCGCAATATCAAGGTGGCCCTGCGCGCCCTGCGTCGCTGGGCCCGCGAAGGCGCGGCGGAAGAGCTGGATCTGGACGGCACCATCACCGCCACTGCCAAGCAAGGCTGGCTGGATGTCCAGACCCGTCCCGAACGGCGCAATGCGGTCAAGGTGCTGCTGTTCTTGGATATCGGCGGATCGATGGATGACCATGTGAAGGCCGCGCAGGAATTGTTCAGCGCCGCCAAGGCCGAGTTCAAATATCTGGAAGTCTTCTATTTCCACAATTGCCTTTACGAAGGCGTCTGGCGCGACAATGCGCGGCGTTGGGACCAGCAGACCCCGACTTGGGATCTGCTGCGCAGCTATGGGTCGGATTGGCGGGCGATCTTTGTCGGCGATGCGGCGATGTCGCCCTATGAAATCCTGCATGCGGGCGGCGCCAACGAACATTGGAACGCGGAATCCGGTCAGCTCTGGCTGGAACGCGCCTGCGCGCAATGGCCCCATCACCTGTGGATCAATCCGGTGCCGGAAGCCTCTTGGCACTATAGCCGCTCTACCCATCTGATCCGACAGATATTTTCCGACCGAATGGTGCCAATGACCTTGGAAGGCATCACGCGCGGGGTTAAAGAGCTGCGATGAAACCTTCGCATAAAAAACCATCGAAGACGCGCCAGATCCTTGTCGGCGCTTTCGTGCTTGCCTTTCTGGCCGCGATCTTTTTCAGCGTGAACATCATCGTGCAAGGCATTGCTTTGACACATGCTAAGTCGGGAAAGATCGAGCCGTGGATGACCGTCGGCTATATCGCGCGCAGCCTTGGGTTAAGCGCGGGTGAAATCGACGGCGCGATGGGACTAAGCGTGCCCAAGGGCCGCGCCCCCACCATCGACCAATTGGCCCGCGATCTGGGGCTGACATGGGACGAGATGATCCTGAAGATCGAACAGGCCATCGATGCCCTCACAGATACGGCGGGCAGCGAATGACCGAGTGGCTGCTGTCCCTTGTGCCCACCTATGGGCTGTGGCTGGTGGCTTTGGTCACCTTCGGCTCCTGTATCGCTTTGCCGATTCCGGCATCGGTGATCATGATGGCGGCGGGCGGCTTTGCGGCTTCGGGCGATCTGCGGCTGGGCGATCTGATCGCGGCAGCGCTAGGCGGCGCGGTTCTGGGCGATCACTGCGGCTATGGCGCGGGGCGGTTGTGGGGCTCGCGGCTGGTGGATCGGCTGCAAAAGCGCAAATCGCGCCAAAGGTTGATCGCCCGCGCCCGTAAGGCATTGGAAAACCATGGCGCCGTGGCGGTCTTCCTGTCGCGTTGGCTGGTCAGCCCCTTGGGACCTTACGTCAATATCCTGAACGGCGCGATGCGGGCACGCTGGCTGCCCTTCGCGATTGCGGGCCTATTGGGCGAGGCGATCTGGGTCAGCCTGTACATCCTGATGGGCAATGCCTTCGCGGGCAATCTGGCGGCGGCCTCGGATCTGATTGCATCGACCCTTGGCTTGATTGCGGCGGCGGCCGTGATGATATTGATCGGATACTGGCTCTGGCATCCGCGCAAGCGTGAAAAGCGCCGCGCCAAAGCGGCGGAAAAGCGCGAGCGCCGTGCCGAGCGCCACCAGCTTTAACAGGACGATCCGATGCTTACCCTGCTGCCCATTCTGCTGATGATCGCCTATGGGCTGTTGATGTGGCAATTTTCCCAGCGCCGCAGCCTGAAGATGTTGGACGAAAATTCGACGCCTTTGACCGATCCGTCGATCCTGCGACTGGCCGATCGCTTGGCCGATGCCTTGGAAGTCGAGGCGATCAAGGTCCATGTGCTAGAGGTGGAAGCCGTCAACGGCCTTGCCGCCGCCGATGGGCGGATCTTCCTGACGCGGGGCTTTTTGAACCGCAAGATGCGCGGCGAGGTCAGCGCGGATGAATTGGCCTCGGTCATCGCGCATGAGCTGGGCCATGTGGCCTTGGGCCATTCGCGGCGCCGGATGATCGATTTCACCGGACAGAATGCGGTTTTCATCGTGCTGTCGGCGCTGCTGAACCGCTTCATCCCCTTCATCGGCATCTGGATCGCAAAGCTGATTTCCAGCGCCTTGATGGCGGGCATGTCGCGGCGCGATGAATTCGAGGCGGATGCCTATGCCTCGGCCCTGCTGCTGAAAGCGGGCCTTGGCACGAAAGCGCAGAAATCCTTGCTGTCGAAGCTGGGGGTCTTGGCGCATACATCGGGCGCGGAAATTCCGGCGTGGCTGCTCAGCCATCCCGACGCCAGCAAACGCATCCGCGCCATCGAAGCCAACGAGTCGCGCTGGCTGGCTTAGCCTTCCGCCAGAACCGCCTTGGCCAAGCGGTTCAACCGCGCCTTTTTCATCAGGGATTTCAGCGGAATATCTTCCCCCGACAGCTGGCAGGCCGTCGCGTGAACACGCCGCACCACGCCGGACACTGCTTCGGGATGATGGCTGTAAAGTTCCCACAAGAACCCGTCCGGATCGCGCCGCGTGATCCCTTCCTCGCGCAGCACATGCTGGGGGAAGTCGGAGGCGTTGACGGTGATGATCGCATCGGCATGGCCCGCGATGGCACAGGCCAGCACATGCACATCATTGGCATCGGGCAGCAAGAGCCGCGCCTCCAG
>DALYSR010000219.1:0-3789 GCA_031991825.1 Paracoccaceae bacterium | reverse complement strand
AGCAGGGTGGTTACAATCACGATAGAAGTAAATTTTTTCATCATTCAAAATCTCCTAATGTGTGGGAGTATCACGCTGCCGTGATGTAATTGAAAGGTGTATTTAGGGGGCAATTTTATCGGATGTTACGCTTCAGCAGGGAACGCGGCGCTTTCTACCAGATGAAGGCTGATCGAGGTCGCTTTCCACCGCGTATGGGTGTTTAGGCATGCCATGCTAACTTGCTGACCAGTCTATATCTTCAGTTGTGCCCATCTCTTCATTAGGCAAAAGCGGCGGGGCGCCCAACGGGCGCGTGATGATACGCATAACATCTTGCGCTTCGAAAACCCTGTTCCGGCGCAATCCGGTCAGTTCCTTAAGAATCCCCGCTTGGCAAAGCGCCTTAATCCCGTCTCCAGCTGCCTTCGGCGTCACCCCGAGGATCTCGCAAGCCGTCTTGACCGACAGCACTGGAAGCCAGGGCAAAATCGCAAGCAGTCTAGCCGCGCTCGAATTATGTCGCAGCTTCACGGTGCTGCGCCAAATGTCATACAGGCGTTTTAGGGCGGCCTCAGATGCCAGAAGCTCTTTTTCGGTTTCGATAATCGCTTTCGCAAGCACACCCGTTAACGGTCCATGATCCAACTGCTGCTGCGCCGCCTTCAAGCCCTCATAATACAGGGCTTTGTTGGTTTCGATCCACGGCGAGATATAGACAGGCTCGTATCCCTCGGCTGTAAGCATCAAGGGAATAAGCAAGCGGCCAACACGGCCGTTCCCATCAAGAAACGGATGTACGGCTTCAAAATGCGCATGTGCGATCGCAATGCGCAGGAGGATAGGTTGCGAGACAGCATGGGGACCGTCGGCACGCATATAGCGTGCGGTGTCATTGAGGCAAGCCGACAGATGTTCTGGCCCGGGCGGATTCCAGGTCGAGTAGCTGATGTCACTGCCAGCTCCCCCGATCCAGACCACGCTGCGCCGCAATTGCCCCGGCACGTCCTTATAGTCGGGCATATCCGACATGACGAAACGATGGATCTTGCAGAAAAAATCCACGCTGAAAATGTCGGGGCCTTGGGCGCGGGCCTCGGGCGTTAATGTGTCGAGAGCGATGGCATAGCTACGAACCTGCCGCGCGGGCGCATCAGCCTCACTGTCGCTGTCCAATCCCAAAACCGCATCAAGCGTGCTTTGCGTGCCCTCCATGCCGGAACTGGAAATGGCTTCTTGGCGCGCGAGAATCCTAGAGCGCAGAAACCGCATGATGCCCGTGGGGGGCGGGGTTGCCATCCGACCCAAGGCGGCCATCGCCGCATCAACATCGCGGCCGTGTTCGCCCAGCTTGAACCCAGCTTCAAACGGCGGCGCGGGCACCACGTCGTAGTGATTTGTGTGTTCCGTCGTATAGCGATGAAGGCGTTCACGCGCCTGATGGTGAAGTTTGCTACGGTCCAAAAGCTACTCCAAGATGAGGTTCTTCGGCATCTTATTTTACTTTTAATATTAAAGTAAAATAATAAGGCCCATCCAACAGTGTTGATGTAGCTTTTCCTTTGCGCATCTATCCGGGGCAGCACGCCGGAAAGCCGCTTTCCATCTCGCGCCCGTGGTGGGTCGGTTGGCAAAGGAGCTTACATGCCGCCTGTTGAAGCAGAGGAGGCGTTCTATGCAAACCTGAACTCATTCGATATGGTCGCATAGTCATTGAACAAAACGCGCTCCGGTAAACACGTGGCGGTTTAGTATCGAGGTAGTCCCATGTTCAAACCCTTCCTCATCAACCCTCCGGTCTTCTTCGGCGCGCTGGTGATCATCGGGATCTTCCTTGGCATCGGGATTTTCCTACCCTCGCAAGCCGAGGCGATCTTCGGCGGGCTGCAACAGCGCATCCTGTCCGGCTTTGGCTGGCTCTACCTGCTGGCGGTGGGCATCATCCTCACCGCGATGCTGCTGCTCTGCTTCAGCCGCTATGGTGATCTGAAGCTGGGGCCCGACGATTCAACGCCAGATTTCAGCTTCATCTCTTGGGTGGCGATGCTCTTCGCCGCCGGGATGGGTATCGGCCTGATGTTCTATGGCGTCGGCGAGCCGATGACCCATTATCTCGCCCCCCCTACCGCCCAGCCGGGCTCGGTCGCCGCCGTGCGCGAGGCGATGTCGGTCACCTTCCTGCATTGGGGCATCCATGCTTGGGCGATCTATGCCGTGGTGGGGCTGTCGCTGGCCTATTTCGGCTATCGCTACAATCTCCCCCTCACCATCCGCTCCGGCCTCTATCCCCTGCTGAAGGAGCGCATCGACGGCCCCATCGGCCATGCCGTCGATATTTTCGCCATCGTGGGCACGGTCTTTGGCCTCGCCACCTCGATGGGGGCAGGGGTCACCCAGATCAATGCGGGGCTGAGCTTCCTGCTGGGGCTGCCCAATGGGCCTTCGGTTCAGCTTGCCATCATCGCGCTGGTCATCGGCTTGGCGACGATCTCGGTGCTGACCGGGCTCGACAAGGGCGTCCGGATCCTGTCGGAGCTGAACCTCTTCGTCGCCATTTTGCTGATGCTCTTCGTGTTGATGGTGGGGCCGACGACCCAGTTGCTGCGCGACTTCGTGCAGAACCTTGGGCTCTACCTCGACAGCATGGTGCTGCGGACCTTCAACATCTACGCCTATGAGCCGACGCCTTGGATCGATGCCTGGACCCTGTTCTACTGGGCTTGGTGGATCTCTTGGTCGCCCTTCGTGGGCATGTTCATTGCGCGGATCTCCCGCGGGCGCACGGTGCGCCAGTTCATCACGGCGGTGCTCTTCATCCCGGCTGGCTTCACCTTCATCTGGATGACTGTCTTCGGCAATACTGCGATCTTCCTCGATCAAGGCGTCGCAGCGGGCGCGCTTGGGGCGGCGATCTCCCAAAACCTCTCGGTCGGGCTCTTCGAGTTCTTCACCTATCTGCCCTTTCCCACTGTCACTTCGACCTTGGCGATCTTGCTGGTGGCGATCTTCTTCGTCACATCGGCGGATTCAGGATCGGTGGTACTAGACACCCTCGCGGCGGGCGGGCAGACCGAGACGACGCTCTTGCAGCGGGTGTTCTGGTGCGCCTTTTCGGGCGTGGTGGCAGCCGTCCTCTTGCTGGCCGGGGGCTTGAGCGCACTGCAATCGGCTACGATCGCCAGCGCGCTGCCCTTCATCGGGGTGATCCTCGCGCTTCTGTGGTCGATGCTTGCGGGGATGCGTGCGGATCTGGCCCAGCAGCGCACCAGCCGAGCCGTTGCGGAGGCGATCCCGGCTTATCCCGCTGCGGGCCTCACCTGGCAAAAGCGCCTCGGCCTGATCCTTCATGCGCCGACCGAGCCCGAGGTCCGCACCTTCATCGCCGAGCATATCCACCCGGCGCTGGCGCAGGTGGCCAAGGAGTTTCTCGCGCGGGGACAAGACGCCAAAGTCGAAGAGGGCGAAGACGGTGCCATCGCGCTTCGGTCCGGGACCGAGGGCCTGAGGGATTTCGTCTATGGCGTCTTGGTGGCCAGCCATCCGGTCGCGGTCCTCTCGAGCATGGCGGCGGGCAAACCCGAAACGCGCTACGAGGCCCGCACCTATTTCTCGACCGGGGAACGAGGCTACGATGTCATGGGGATGACGCGCGATCAGGTGATCACCGATGTTCTCATCCAATTCGAGCGCTACAAGAGCCTGACGCACTCACCCGATGTGCGCCTGATGCAGACCGCGCCCGAGCATGATGGCAGCTAGGTGTTTGATCCCACGGTTTGATGGTGCGATCCTTTCTTTAGAATGGAAGGA
>DALYSR010000218.1:0-3896 GCA_031991825.1 Paracoccaceae bacterium | reverse complement strand
TGAAAACCGCTTCCTTGAAAAACCTTGCGAACGAGCTGCGCCTGATGGCAGGCGGCGGTCGCTATCTGCCGATGGAACTGATCGGCAAGCGGGCCTCCGCTCCGGCTGCCGCGCCCAGTGGTGAAACTGCCGGTGTCTTGTCGCCGCGTGAAAAGGAAGTTTTGCAGCTTCTGGCGGAAGGTCTGTCGAACCGCGACATCGGCGCGCGCCTGTCTTTGGCAGAGCCGACGGTCAAAATGCATGTCAAATCCGTCTGCCGCAAGCTGGGGGTCAGCAATCGGACCCAAGCCGTTATCCAAGCCCGCGACAGAAAGTTAGTTGAATGACCACCAAACCCGTCATTGTCTTTGCAAGCGCCATCTATCCCGGCCAATTCGGGGACCTATGCGACTACCTGCGCAAAAGCGGCATGGCGGAAACCTACTTCCTGACCTCGGCAGGATATCACGCCAAATACAAGGATCGTGGCGCGCATATTCTGCCGTTCCAAGCCGATGGCGCGATCGCGGGCGAACAGGGCTATCCTTTGTCGGCCAAAGTCGAGCGCGCCTCTCGTGCCAGCCGCGGCTTGCTGGCCGCTTTGCAAGAGTTTGAAAAAACGCGCAAAATTGACGTGGTTGTGACGCATTCCCTGTGGGGCGCGCCGCATTTCCTGTATGATGAAATCGACGCGGCAATCATCAGCTATGTCGAATTCCCCAGCTATCGCACCCATGGCTGGGACAAGGACTATCCGCCGGATCTGGTCCAACGCTTGGGCGACAAGAACAGCGAAATGCTGAACTTCTATCAGGCGTTGCGCAATGATCTGACCATCGTGTCCAGTCAGCATGTCAAAGAGATGTTCCCCAAGGAATTGCGCGGCAAGATCGAAGTGCAAGCCGAAGGGCATAATTTCGGCGCCGCCTTGCAGCCCGCCGCGGATCGCCCCTTTACCATCGGCTTCACCGCGCGCGACCTGTCGAATGCCAAAGGCTATGACCGCTTCTATGAAATTGCCGATCACTTGCTGGCGGCAGGTATTGACGCGAAATTCGTTGCCATCGGCGCCAGTGAAGGCCCGACCTATGGCTATGATCAGCAATGGGTGCAGCGCAATTCCGACGGCAAGCTGACTAGCTTTGCCAAACATCTGGCGCAGACCTATCCGCGCGCGGCGGCAGCAATCGATGAGCTCGGCTTCCTAAGCCATCCCGACTACGTGGCGAAGCTGTCCGACATCGACCTCTTCCTCTATCCGCTTCGTTTCGGCGGAGCCAACTGGGGCTTGGCCGAAATTCTGGGGCGGGGTGGGTGCGTGATCGGCTCGGATCACCCATTCACGCGTGAATATATCCAAGACGGGGTGAATGGCCTCATCGCAGGTGACGACACCGCTGATTGGGTCAAGGCCATCATTGATCTTCAGCAGGATGCGGATAAACGCAAACGGCTTGGCGCTGCCGCGCGGATTTTGGGCCAAGCCCAAAGCCTGCAAAGCGTCGCGCCCCGTTATATGACGCTGTTCCACAAGGCGATGCGCGCGCGCCAAGGGTAACAAATTGAATGCGCGTCACTGACGCGCATTCCTTTAGAATGTGGCTTGAACCATCAAACCGAAATATTGCACATCATCTTGGGCCAGCTTTTTCAGGGGCTTGGCCACGTAGAGGGACACCGGCGTGTCATTCACGTGGAATGTAGCGGAAAGGCCAAGGCTGCTGCGCAGGTTGAAGCTGTCATCCACACGGCCATTGTCGCTATTGGTCAGCCCCCAGACCGATCCCATATCCAAGAAGATGCCACCGGTAAAAGTCTTATCTTGGAAAACGCTCAGCTCGCGTTGCGCTTCCAAAGACAGGCCCGCATAACGCATCCCGCCAAGCAGATCGCCGAAATCAGCCGGACCTATACCACGGGCCGCAAATCCCCGCAGGCTTTCGCCCCCCATATTGGTGCGGTCCAAGGCGCTTAACTGATTGCCTTCGCGCGGCAAAGCGACACCGCTTTGAAGACCGACAAGGAATTTGCTTTTATCATCTATGCTATACTGCAGATCGGCAGAAAAGCGCAGGTCCAAGATCCGGTCGTCGGTGCCAAGGTTCCAGACATATTGCTCAAATGCGAATTGCGATTGCAGGGCGGCGTCTTGCTTCCCCTGTGCGAAACTCAGGCCGATATGCAAGAACGGCGCGCTGATCCGTTGCATGGAATCCCTGAAGATCGGGCTGGCGTCAGGGTCCAAAGCGAACAGCTTCTGGCTTCGGTATCCAAGCCCCAAATCGGCGCGCAAGGGGGTATTGGTCGGGCTCCAGATCAGGCTGGCTTCGACTTGGTCGACATCGCTTCTATAGGGCATGTCGTCGTAATTGGTCGCCTGACCTTCCAGTTTGAAACCGAAATGCAGCGCTTCCCCCCAAGCCTTTTCCCGCAAAATGCCCACCCCATAGGTTTTGCGCTCTTTGCTGACCGATCCGTCGATGGACAGGTAGCTTTGCGGGATCAGATCATATTGGTTATAGGCAAATTCGGCGCTGATCGCATCGTCGCTGTTCCATGCCAAGCCAATATCAAATCGACCCGGCTTGGTGGGAATTTCAACCACTTCGACTGTCAGAACGTCGTTATCCGCGACCAGTTTGACATCCTCGAAAACGCCGGTGGATTTCAAACAGGTCTCGATATCGCGAAAGTCGTAATCGTCGAGTTCTACGCCGGTCAGCGGCCCGCAGGTGTTCAAGATATCGTCTTCCGCCACCACCTTGGCACCGCGCACGATCGCGGTGTCAAAGATTTCGGCATGCATCGCCGTTGCGAATACGGTCGGCAGAACCAAGGCGAAAGGCAAGGCATAAGCGCGCATTAAAGCTCCTGTATCAGCGAAGTTGAGCGCGCAAAAGCGGGCGCAGAAGATAACTCAGAATAGACTGGCGACCGCTCAGGATATCGACCTGTGCCACCATGCCGGTGCGGATCGGCAGGATTTCCCCGAAGCGTTCGAGGTAGTTTTTGTCGGTTTCCACCATGACGCGGTAGAAGTCCTGCTTGCCAGAGGGCGTATCTTCCTCGACGGTGCTTTCCGAAATCTGCACCACCTTGCCCTTCAAATCGCCATAGACCGCGAAATCATAGGCCGTCAGCTTCACGCTTGCGGCCATGCCGGCGGCGATGAAGGCGACATCGCGCGGCAGGATCTTGGTCTCGATCAGCAGTTGATCATCGACAGGGGTGATTTCCATGATCGGCTCACCCGGTTGGATGACGCCGCCCAAGGTGGTGATGGCGATATTATTGATCCGCCCCGCAACGGGTGAGCGCACGACCGTGCGTTCCAATTCATCTTGCTTGCGCACGACTTCGGCCCGCAGCGTGGCCAATTTCGCGCGTCGCTCCGCCAAGTCGCGATAGGCGTCTTGGACATAGCCGTTGCGCGTCTCGCTGATCCGGCCATCGATTTCGGCAAGCCGCTGCTTCAGTTGCAACAGCTCCATCTTGCTGACCGAACGCTTTTCGGTGAGCGGCTCGGTAATGGCGACCTGTTCGGCCACCGCCGCGCGTTCGTCGTAAAGCGCCTGCATCGACGCCTCTAGTCTTTTGCGTCTTGCTGCAAACAGCGCAAGTTCGGTTTCCATCGCCGCGTTGGCGGCCAAATCACCCAAATCAAGCGTGTCTTTTTCCAAAACCTCGGCTTCAAGACGGCGGATTTCGCCTTCCAGCGTCGAAATCTCGCTGGCGGCTGCGTTGAAGGCGGCTTCGGACCGCGTCGGGTCCAAAATCGCGATGGTTTCGCCTTCTTCGACCAGATCCCCTTCGGAAACCATCAGTTTCCCCAAAATCCCGCCTTCGAGACTTTGGATCATCTGCATCCGGCGGATCGGGATCACCCGCCCGTCGCCACGGGTAATCTGGTTGATTTC
>DALYSR010000217.1:0-3900 GCA_031991825.1 Paracoccaceae bacterium | reverse complement strand
GGCACAGCAAAGGGCGCGGGCGCTTTGATCTGCCGGAAGTCGTTCGTTTTTGGTCGATTTATTACTATAGAGATCAAATGGCGCACGCAGGCCCTTGTCTCTGGTCCGGTCAATGTCCCGCAAGGCCAGCGCGCAAGACAATGCCGCCTGTGAAGGCTTTCTCGGCGGTCGCAAAACTGAAGTCTTCTATCCGCGTGATTGGCGGGCTTTTACCCTAGCCCAGGTCATCGACGCCGTGGATGCTTACATCCAGAGGTCGAATGAAACCCGCATCAAGATGTCACTTGGTGGCCGACATCCGATCAAATAGCGTCAAAGCTTGGGCCTTATGGCCTGAAAAACAGCCCGCGTTTTTGTCGGCATTCCTTGGTAACAAGCTACCGACGCGCAGCGCTGTCTCTATGCGTATCGAGCGAACCGCTTTGGATTCCGCATAAGCTGTGGTATTTTGCTCTCTGGGCCAAAATGAGGCCCAGAGAAATTTCTTAATGATTTCAATATCAACCAGCGCGGTAGTTCGGCGCTTCACGGGTGATTTGCACGTCGTGGACGTGGCTTTCTTTCAGGCCGGCGCCGGTGATGCGAACGAATTCGCAGTTCTTGCGCATCTCTTCGACGGTGCGGTTGCCGGTGTAGCCCATGGCGGCGCGCAGGCCGCCGACCATTTGGTGCAGCACGGTTGCGGTCGGGCCTTTATAGGGCACTTGGCCTTCGATGCCTTCGGGAACCAGCTTGTCGGATGCCGCGTCCTTCTGGAAGTAGCGGTCGGCCGAGCCGCGCGCCATAGCGCCCAGCGAGCCCATGCCGCGATAGGATTTGTAGGAACGACCGTTCCACAAGATCACCTCGCCCGGGCTTTCTTCGGTGCCCGCGATTGCCGAACCAACCATCGCACAGCTTGCGCCGGCTGCGATCGCTTTGGCGAAATCGCCCGAATATTTGATGCCGCCATCGGCGATCACCGGCACGTCGCCAGCCGCGCGCGCGGCATCCATGATCGCGGTCAGCTGGGGCACGCCCACGCCAGCCACGATACGGGTGGTGCAGATCGAGCCCGGACCGATGCCGACCTTGACCGCATCAGCGCCCGCGTTGATCAGCGAGGCGGTCGCCGCACCGGTTGCCACGTTGCCAGCAACCACTTGGATGGTGCTGGAATAGGCTTTCAGACGTTCGACCGCTTTGCCCACGCCTTCCGAATGGCCATGCGCCGTGTCGATCACGACCATATCCACACCGGCTTCGATCAGCGCGACCGAACGTTCATAGCCCGCGTCACCCACGGTCGATGCCGCAGCCACGCGCAGGCGGCCTTCGGCGTCTTTACAGGCTTGCGGGTTCAGAACGGCCTTTTCGGTGTCCTTCAGCGTCAGCAGGCCGGTCAGCTTATTGGCCCCATCGGTGACCAACAGCTTCTCGATGCGACGCTCTTTCATCATGCTGATGGCCAGCTCGCGGTCGAAAGGCTCCCGCAGGATCGCCAGATTATCCGACGACATCATAACCTTGACCGGAGTCTTGTCATCGCTCGCAAAGCGCATGTCGCGGTTGGTCACGATGCCCAGCACACGGCCTTCTGCATCAACCACCGGGAAACCGGTGATGTTATAGCGATCCATCAGCACTTTGGCATCCGCAAGGGTCTGCTCGGGCGTCAGGGTGATGGGGGTATAGACCACACCGGATTCGAAACGCTTCACGCGGCTGACTTCCTCAGCCTGACGCAAGATGTCCAAATTGCGGTGGATAACACCAATACCGCCCGCCTGCGCCATGGCAATCGCCATGCGTGCTTCGGTGACCGTGTCCATTGCGCTGGACAGCAGCGGGATGTTCATGCGGATCGATTTGGTGACGTAAGTCGAGGTATCTGCATCCGATGGCAGGACATTCGACGCTGCCGGAACCAGCAGAACATCATCAAAAGTAAGCGCCTCGCGAATCTCCATATCCGTCTCCATGGAATGACCGTTTGGCGGTTCCCTGTTTCATGCGAATCGGCAGAGGTCAAGGGGATTGTCCCCCCTGACCTCAGTTCCCTTTCCACCGATCAGGCTTATTTCGGCAGGTGTTCGGTCAAGAATTGCAAGGCCACTTGCAGGCCATCGGGCGCGATGCCGTGGCCGGTGCCCTTCATGACATGGCCATAGGTTTCAAAACCCGCAGCCACCAAGGCGTCACCCGCTTTGGACATATCCTCGAACGGCACCACAGGATCCTGATCGCCATGGACCAGCAGGATCGGCGGTTTGACCTTGGCCTCTTGCTCCAGCAGTTCCGGCACCAGCAGGCGGCCCGAAATCGCCACCACACCGGCAAGCGGCTGATCGCGGCGCGGCGCGATATGCATGCTCATCATCGAGCCTTGGGAAAACCCAACCAAAGCAACGGCTTGAGGCCCAACACCTTCTTCCGCCAATACCTGATCGATAAAGCCGTTCAGGTCTTCGGCCGCCTGCAAAACGCCGTCGCGTTGTTGCTGTTCGGTTGAACCATCGATCCACGGGATCGGGAACCATTGCCGCCCCATCGCAGAGGCATGGCAGGGTTCGGGGCCGTCGGGCGCATAGAAGGCGGTGGATTTCAAATGCGGCGCCAAGGGATCGGCCAGTCCCAATAGATCATTGCCATCAGCGCCATAGCCGTGGATGAAAATCACCACACTGCGCGCCTGCCCCTTGGCCGCACCCTTCCGTCCCGACTGCAACTGCCGCATCATCTGATCCCTTCGCGTTGTTTTGCCACATGGTAGTAAGACCACAAGAGCCGTGCCGCAACCGCACGCCACGGGCTCCAGTCTTCTGCCATAAGGCGCAGGGCTTTTTCAGATGGCCGCGCATCAAGGCCGAACAACAAACGCGCGCTTTCCTGCAAGGCCAGATCATTGGCCGCGAAGACATCTGCCCGCCCCAAAGCGAACATCGCATAGATCTCGGCGGTCCAACGCCCCACGCCGGGCACGGTGGTCAGCGTGGCGATTACCGCGTCGTCGGGCAGCGCCTCCAGCGTGTCGAAGCGGATATCGGATCGCGCCAAAGCACTGGCATAGCGCGCTTTTTGCCGCGACAGCCCTGCGGCGCGCAGCTCATCCTCTGTCAGCGCCGCCAGAACCGCGCGGTCGGTATATCCCGCCGCTTCCAGCCGCCCCCAGATCGCATTGGCCGATGCCACCGACACCTGCTGCCCCACGATCGCCGACAGCAAAGCCGAAAAGCCCGCCGGTTTGCGGCGCAGGGGCACCTGCCCCACCTCGCGCAGCGCGATCGCAAAACGCGGCTCGCGCGCAGCAAGCCACAGGCCGCCTTCGGCGATACAGGCTTCGGAAGTGATCAAACGCTGTTCCATCCCGCGATGGTGCCCGCCTTTCCCCGCAGCCGCAAGCGCAACTCACCGTTTAGCCACGTTGCCCAAACCGTAAAAAAGGCTTAGCGATTGCACATGGACAGCCAAATCTCCCCCGAGGTCGCGTCGGATTCACGCGCCAAGCGCAATATCTGGGTGCTGATCGCCGCACAGGCGATCTTGGGCGCACAGATGCCGATCATTTTCACCATCGCAGGGCTGGCGGGCCAAGGTCTGGCCTCGAACCCCTGCTATGCGACCCTGCCGATCACGCTCAGCGTGCTGGGCTCCATGCTGGCGGCCAATCCGTTGTCGGCGATCATGCAGAAATACGGACGCCGTGTGGGCTTCTGGTGCGGTGCCTTCGGGGGCGGCCTGGGCGCAGCCATCGGCGCGGCAGGCCTGATCACCCAAAACTTCGCCTTGTTCTGTCTGGGCGGGCTGTTCACCGGCATCTATATGTCATCGCAGGGTTTCTACCGCTTTGCTGCGACCGATACCGCATCAGAATCCCTGCGCCCCAAGGCGATTTCATGGGTGATGGCGGGCGGCTTGATT
>DALYSR010000216.1:0-3940 GCA_031991825.1 Paracoccaceae bacterium | reverse complement strand
TCATAGCGGGCCTCATGGTTGGCTAGGCATCGGAAGCGGCCTGCTTGCTGCCCTGATCTTCGGCCTTGCTCGCCAGCCAATCCTGCAAATATTCCACCTGCACCACCCGAATGTGCCCCAGATCGCCGCGGGCCACCATCGCGCGGGCTTGGCGGATCAGCGGATAGGCAGTGTAGTTATGGGTCAGCAAAAACAAGGCTTTGGACTTGTCCGCTTCGGTCTTCAATTCCTCTGCCTCGGCCAGAGTGGCGGTCAAAGGCTTGTCGCAGATTACATGGATGCCATGGCGTAAAAACGCGATGGCGGGGCCTGCATGCATATGATTTGGCGTCACAATCGATGCGGCGCGGATGCCGTCCACGCGGGTGGATTCCATGAAGGCCATGGTGTCGAAATCGGGATAGATCCGGTCGGAATCCAATCCCAGATCGGCCCCCAACTTACGGCTTTTGTCCGGATCGGTGGAAAAGACCCCCGCCACCAGCCGAAACTGCCCGTCCATCCGCGCGGCGATGCGATGCACATCCCCGATCATGGCGCCAAAGCCGCCGCCGACCATGCCAAGGGGGATTTCCTGCATCACGGCTCTCCTAATCCTAACATCCGGCGGTTGAGCGCTCGGCTGCTGCCGCTGGCGGCAAAATCGTCAAAGGCTTTTTCGGTGACGCGGATGATGTTCTGGGCGGTGAATGCCGCCCCCTCGCGCGCCCCGTCTTCGGGGTGTTTCAGGCAGCACTCCCATTCGACCACCGCCCATCCGGCATAGTCATATTGCGCGAGTTTCGAAAAAATCGCACCAAAATTCACTTGGCCATCGCCCAAGGACCGGAAGCGCCCCGCGCGATCGGCCCAGGATTGGAAACCACCGTATACGCCTTGCCGCCCCGTCGGATTGAACTCGGCATCCTTGACGTGGAACATGCGGATGCGATCATGGTAGATGTCGATATGATCAAGATAATCAAGCTGTTGCAGCACGAAATGCGACGGGTCGAACAACAGGCAGGCGCGGCTATGCCCGCGGGTGGCATCCAAGAACATCTCATAGCTGATGCCGTCATGCAGGTCTTCGCCGGCATGCAATTCGAAGCAGATATCGACGCCCATCTCTTCGGCGTGATCCAGCAAAGGCTGCCAGCGCCGTCCCAATTCGCTGAACGCTTCCGCGATCAAGCCATCGGGGCGCTGCGGCCAAGGGTAAAGATAGGGCCAAGCCAAAGCGCCGGAAAAGGTCGCCATCGCGTTCAACCCCAGATTGCGCGAGGCGGTGAGCGTCTTTTTCACCTGATCGACCGCCCAAGCCTGCCGTCCTTGCGGATTACCGCGCAGGGATTCCGGCGCGAAGGCGTCAAAGGGCAGGTCATAAGCCGGATGCACCGCCACCAACTGGCCCTGCAAATGGGTGGATAATTCGCTGACCTCTAGGCCGAGCTGCGCCAATTGTCCTTTCAGATCGTCGCAATAGGTCTGCGAGCTGGCGGCCAGATCCAGATTGATCAGCCGCGGATCGCCCGAGGGGATCTGCACGGCCTTATATCCAAGACCGGCGGCCCAGGCGCCGATGCTGCCCAAGGCATTAAAGGGTGGCTGGATGTCGCTGAATTGGGCCAGAAATAGCCCCGGTCCACGCATCGTTTTCATCCGCTCCTCCCCAGCTGATGTAATCGATTTCATTCAGCATGAGATCGAATGTAATCGGTTGCAAGTGTTTTTTATCGGCAGTAATCGGTTGTGATGACCTATGGGAAGCTCATTGCCATGACGACAAAGCAAGTGCGTATCCGTGACGTGGCGCAGCTTGCGGGCGTGTCGACGGCGACGGTGTCGCGGGCACTGTCCAATCCCGACATGGTCAGCCCCGCCACCCGCGAAATGGTGCAGGCCGCGATCACCCAGACCGGCTACCGCCCCAACGAGGCCGCGCGCAATCTGCGCCAAAGCCGCACCGGCGGCATTGTGGCCTTGGTGCCCGATCTGGGAAATCCGTTTTTCGCCAAGATATTATCCGGCATCGCATCGGTGCTGGGTCCGGCGGGTTATAACCTGTTGATTGCCGATACGCGCTCCGGCAATCCGGCGGGTCTGGCGCATCATGTCGATCCCTCAAGGGTGGACGGGGTGATCAATCTGGACGGAACTTTGCCGCTGGAATTGTTGCGCGGGGCGGTGCCGGTGGTTGATGCCTGCGAATGGGTGCCGGATCTGCAGGTGCCGCGCGTGCGGATCGACAATCACGCGGCGGCGGCGATGGCGGTGAACCATCTGGCCGATCTGGGTCATAGACGGATCGGCCATGTCACGGGGCCTGCGGGAAATGTGCTAAGCCTTACGCGGCTAGAAGGGTTTCAAGCGGCGATGGCGGCGCGGGGGCTGGAGGCGGGCCCGATTTATCAGGGTGATTTTTCCCTGCAATCGGGCGGGGATTCGGCCATGGCTTGGCTGGCCGAGCCGCCCGATCTGCGCCCGAGCGCGATGTTCATTGCCGCCGATGCGATGGCCTGCGGCTTCATTGCGCAATTGTCGCGGCACGGGCTAAGCGTGCCCGATGCGGTATCGGTTGTGGGCTTTGACGATATCGAACTGACCAGCCTGATCGCGCCGCCTTTGACCACGATTCACCAGCCGCGCGCCAAACTGGGCGAGATGGCGGCACGGCGGCTATTGGCGGAAATCGACGGATCGGGCGGCGCGCCGGATTGTCTGATCGGGGTGGATCTGCTGATCCGCGGATCAACAGCGCCGCCCCGCGACTAGCCGCGCAACTCTTTTGCCGCTGGGACGTTGAGGGTCGACAAGCGGCAAGGTGGCTATGGACGACATCATTCCCTTCGATCTGACGCGCATGGTGTTCGGCACCGCGCCCCCGTTGTTTTATCTGGAAATTCTGACCCGTATCCTGATCATCTGGGTCTGGACGCTGGCGCTGCTGCGCTGGATCGGCGGGCGATCGGTCGCGCAATTGTCGCTGACGGAATTCCTGCTGGTGATCGCTTTGGGCTCGGCGGTGGGGGATGGCCTGTTCTATCCCGATGTGCCGTTGTTCCATGCCATGGCCGCGATCCTGTTGGTGGTGCTATGCGATAAGGCTTTGGATTTTATGATGGGCCGATCACGGCGGGCCAAGCGGCTGCTGGATGGCCAGCCCGTCGCCGTGTTGCGCGACGGGCGGCTGATCTGCGCGGCGCTGAAGTCGCAATCGCTGAACGGCGATGAGGTGTTCGAACGGCTTCGTCTGGAAGGCATTCAAAACCTTGCAGAATTGCGCTTGGCCTATCTGGAGCCGTCGGGGCGATATTCCCTGCTGCGCTCCGATGAGGCGGGTCTTGGCCTGCAAATCATGCCGGTGCCGCCGGTGGATGGCGCGCCATGGGCCGAAGGTCCCCGTGTCTGCCGCGGCTGCGGGGCGGCGCTTGTGGCGCCCGCCCCCTGTCCGGATTGCGGCGATGACCGATCGGTTGCCGCGCAATGGTCGAAACCGGATGGCTCTAGCCCCAAGAGGGGATGAATTCCGGCGTCTCTATCTCATCCAGCGGCCAGATCGGGCGGCGGACCTTGTGATAGGCGCGCAGCTTGTAATTCGGCGTCGCCAGCGCGCCACAATCGCAAACGATCACGTCGGCGGCGATCGGTTCAAAGGCGGCGCGGAAATGCTGTTGCGATTTCAGCCCCAGCACCGACAGCGTTTCCGGCATGATCCCAAAGGTTTTGAACTGTTGCAGATCATAGGCTTGGCCGCGTTCGGTCACGATCAGGATGTCGATCCCCTTGACCCGCAAAACGGCGGTTTTGCCGAAGCGGAAGGTGATGCCGCCGATCACGGGGCCGTCGCCGACCAAGATGCCCTCTTGCGACAGATACCGGATTTCGCCGGTCAGCATCAAGGGACCGCCGCTGCCGCCCAACCCAACGGCCCTTGGATCACCAATGAGCAGAACGTCTC
>DALYSR010000215.1:0-3960 GCA_031991825.1 Paracoccaceae bacterium | reverse complement strand
ATCAAACACCCCGCGCCCAGCTCCGCCTCAAGCGAGGCCAAAGCGCCCAATGTCAGCTTCGCGCAATGGGTCGCTCCCCCCAGCGCCAGCTCCACCTCTCCGGCCCAAGGATTGGCCATCACAAGGCCACGAAGCTTAGGGCGCCAGCCGATGCGAGCGAGATTTCGTAAGCCGCCTCACCATTATAGCTGCCGGAATATTCGATGGATGTGATCTGGAACCGCCCCTGCAAGGTGCCGAAATCGGGGATGATGACTTGGAAGGACGGGACCTCGCCATCGAAGAACACCTGCCGCGCCCGCGCATCGCTCGCCGCGTCACGAAACACGCCGGACCCCGAAATGGAGGCGGTCTTCACACCTGCGCCTGCCAGAATTTCCCGCCAGCCACCGCTGCTTTCCAGCGATGTCACATCCACCGATTCCGCGTTCAATCCGATCCGCGTCGCCCGCAAACCCGCGAAGGTGACGAAGCTGCCATCATTGGTCAGATCGACCTTCAACAGCAGGTCCTTGCCATTTTGAACCGCCATGATTTTTCACCATATAATAATGATTTCAGAATACTAGAAGTCGATCCTCACCCTGAATGTGAGGTCGATCCGGCGCGTCTCGCTGCCCTTCATCCGCTTGGCGACAGCCTTCAGGAACTGGGCGGATACCACGCGGCCAACCGCCAACACCCACGGCCCCTGCACAAGAGAATCCGTCAGGATCACGCCGATCTGTTTGGCCGCCAGAAAGCCCGCAGCGGTGGACATCACCGACACCACCAGCCGATGTTCCGCCCCTGCGGCAGTTCCGTCCGACATATCGCTCACATCTTCCGGCCCGATCAGCACGAAGGTCGGGGCAGCGATGCCGCTTGGTTGCACGTCATAGACCGGCACACCCTCCAAGGCCGGATCTGCCGTCAGCTTGCCAAATAGCGCCTGTTGCAAGGCCGCCGAGGCCGCATAGCTCATACCAATACCTCCTCGATGGCGAAGCAGGTCAGATAGCGCCCCGCCGCGTCGCGATCGGCCACCGCCTCGATATGGAAGACCCGCCCCGCTTCGGCGAAGCGCTGACCGGGTTTGGGACGGCGCGGATTGCCAATCGGCGCCGCGCGCAAAGTGATGCGATAGGCCACCCGCGCCTTAGCGCCCGCCTCCGAATTTTGCTCCTTGCCGTTGCCCGCCACCAGCTCGGCCCAAAGCGTGCCCAAGACCTGCCAGCTTTCGCTATAGCCGCCAGCGCCATCTGCCAGTCTTTGGCGTTCTTGCAACCGCAAGCGGCGGGTCAATCGCGGGCATCTCATGGTGCACCGCCCAATAGCCGAACCGTGCGCCACGGCTCGATCAGGCCATGAACCGACAGCGGCAAGGCCTGCATCACCGCACCCGCTTGGCGATTCTCATAGAACTCGGCTGCCAGCATCAGGACCGCTTGCGCCAGATCGGCGGGCAAAGCGCTCCATGCCGCGCCAAACCCCGCCTCGAAGCAGATTTCGACCGCCCCGCCTTCGGCCACATCCGGCAGCCCCGATCTGCGCGCAACCACATGCGGTCGCGCGCTATCCTGCACCAAGCCATAGCGTTCGGGATCAACCGTCACCGCCTCACCCGCCGCCGAGAACAGTTTCACCGAAATGATCTGCCCCACCGGCGCCACGGGCAATGACTGCCCCGCACCGCTACGCGCCCAGCGCCAACGCGACAACCTCAGCCTGAAACGACGAGATAACAGCGCCTTACCCGTGCGCGCCTCGATCACCGCCAAGGCCGCACGCAAATGGCCTGCCAAAATCCCGTCCTGCAAATCTTCGTCACCAAAGCCGCTTCCCAGCCGCAAATGGTCCTTGAACCCCTGCAACGGCAGCGCGGCATCCGCCACCGGCATATCCTCGTTCAACATCATCGCACATCTCCCGCCCTCGCAGCCGCCAAAGGCTGGACGCGCGCCCCGCACCGCTCGCACGGAGGGGAGGCAACTAGACAGCGCGGATCGCTCCGGCGCGCGCCCACAGGATGCCCGCAACCCGCAGGCATCCATCCGATCAACGGCTTAGCTGACCGCCACTTTCATCAGCTTGATCGCCGCATAATCACTGATATCGCCCCCCACCCGTTTGGAGGCATAGAACAGCACATGCGGCTTGGCGCTGAACGGATCGCGCAAGATGCGCAGATCGGGGCGCTCGGCGATGGTATAGCCCGCGTGGAAATCACCGAAGGCAATCGGATAGGCATTGGCGCCGACATCGGGCATGTCCTCGCAGATCAGCACAGGATAGCCCATCAACTGCGCCGGTTGCCCCGATTGCAGACTGTCGCCCCACATGAAGCGACCATCGGCATCCTTCATCTTGCGCACCGCGCCTGCGGTTTTGGAATTCATGATGAAGGTGCCATTGGCGCGATAGGCCGCGCCCAGCGCATAGACCAGATTGACGATGCAATCCGACGCATTGGACGCGGCGAAATCCGCCGCAGCCCCCGTCGCCACATAGCCAAGCGACCCCCAGGCCCAACTTGCATTGGCGACTTTTCCGGCATTCAAAATGCCCTTGGGCTTATCCGCGCCATCGCCGCTGATGAAAGCCAAAGCCTCGGCACGGGTGAAACGCGAGGCGATCTTTTCGGCAAGCCAAGCCTCCACGTCGAAGGCGCTATCGTCCAGCAACCGCTGGCTCGCCTTGGGCATGGCCGACAATTCATGCAGCTTGATCGAAATACGTTCCACCGTCGGGGTCGAACTTTCGGTGACGGATGCGGTTTCAGCCGCCCAACCCGATCCCACATCGGTGCGGTCGATCAGCACGTCGAAGGAACTCGCCTCCACCTGCACCACATTGGCAACCGCCCGCAAAGATGCGCTCGACAACAGGATCGAGCGGATACGATCCGCCGTTTGCGGATCAACCAGATATCCGCCATCGGCCGACACGGCGGTCGACATCGCTTTGCCTTCCAGGCTCAGGCCGCGCAAAGCATCATCATCTCCCGAACGCACATAGGCATCAAAGGCCTTCACATGCGGCGGCTCGATGTCCATATGACCGGACAAAGTCGGACGACGCGGTGCAAGGGATTTCTGGTTCAACATGGTGAGGCGCTCTTCCTGATGTTGCAGCGATGCTTTAACATCGCTCTGGAATGATTTGACTTCATTGATGAAATTAGAAATTTCGACCACGGCTTCCGCTGCCGGATTCACGGAGGAAGGCATAGGTTCCCCATCCCGAGACTCGCTCTGGCTCATCATAACTCCTGCGATGTTCTGGAAGATCTAAAGCGGCGATCGCGCCGCCAAATGCAGCCTTGCCTCACGCAGGACTGCCGCCAGATGCCGCCAATTATGCGTCACATCCGGATCGGATTTTGCTTGAACCCGCGCTTGGCGGAGCATGGGGAAGGTGACCAAAGACACCTCCCACAAGTCAAGCTCGGCAAGCAGACGTTTGCCGCGATCGTCCTTCACGGATTTCACCGTGCGATAGCCGATCGACAGGCCGTCAATCGCGCCTGCCGTCAGCAAAGCTTCCGCCTCACGGCCTTGGGCCACATCGCTCAGGATGCGCCCGCGCACCCAAAGCCCCTTGTCATCCTCGCACACCTCGTCCCAGATGCCGATGGGCTGCAAAGGATCATGCTGCCACAGCATCTTCACCTTCGCCCCGTCACGGGCCAGCCGCGCCAAGGATGCCGCATAAGCCCCCTTCAAAACGATATCGCCGCCCTGATCGGACAGGCCGAACAGGCTGGCATATCCCTCGACCACGCGGCCCGGCCCAAAGCGCAGCCCTTGGGCCACTTCAAGGGATTTATGTTCAAGCTGAATGCGTTGCACCTTGTTCACCTTACGCTCCCCTATCTCATAGCCACCTGCAACAGCGCCTTGCCCCCTTGGGCCAGCAAGAAAGCCGCCACCCCATAGACGCCTAGCCATATGCGCTTTTCCAACCGTTCCAGCACCGTAT
>DALYSR010000214.1:0-4017 GCA_031991825.1 Paracoccaceae bacterium | reverse complement strand
GAAGATTATTGCGCCTCGGCGGCGTCCAAGGCTTCCTGCGCCTCGATCCACAGGATTTCGGCTTTTTGTTCGGCCTCTTGAAGTTCGGCGAACTTGCGATTCCAGCCTTCCAGCTCGTGGATGCGGCTGTCTTCATACAGGGCCGGATCCGCCAGCTTGGCCGAGAGCTTCTCGCGCATATCGGCAAGCTTGGCCAAGCGGTCCTCGCATTTGCGCAGGTCTGCACGCAGGCCCAACAGCTCGTCGCGCGACGCCTTCTTGGGCTTGGCTTCCGCCTTCTGCACCTCTTTTGCCGCAGCTGCAGCCTTGCTGTCGTCGCTCGCCGTCAGCAGGCTTTTGCGATAGGCCTCCAGATCGTCATTATAGGGCGACACCTGTCCGCCCTTCACCAGCCACAGCCGATCAGCCACAAGGCTGAGCAGATGCATATCGTGGCTGACCAAGATCACCGCACCCGAATAGGCGGTCAAGGCTTCGACCAAAGCTTCGCGGCTTTCGATGTCCAAATGGTTGGTCGGCTCGTCAAGGATCAGCAGATGCGGCGCATCCAAAGTCGCCAGCAACAGCGACAAACGCGCCTTCTGGCCACCCGACAGGCGACGCACCTCGGTATCGGCCTGATCGGCCCCAAGCCCGAAGCCCGCCAGCCGCGCGCGCAGCTTGACCTGACCTTCTTCGGCGCGCAGCCGCATCAGATGCTGCAGCGGGGATTCGTCGATATAGAGCTCGTCAACCTGATGCTGCGCGAAATAACCGATCCGCAACTTGGACGAGCGGGTGATCTTGCCATCCAGCGCCGGCAGCTTACCCGCAAGGAATTTCGACAGCGTCGATTTGCCTTCACCATTGCGGCCCAGAAGCGCGATGCGGTCGTCTTGGTCGATCCGCAGGTCCAGCCGCTTCAGGATCGCCTTGCCGTCATAGCCCACCGAGGCGCCCTCGATCGAAATGATCGGCGGCGACAGCTCTTCGGGTTCGGGGAAGGTGAAGACCACCTTCTTGGCATCTTCCGGCGCGGTGATCGGCGTCAGCTTTTCCAGCATCTTGACGCGGCTTTGCGCTTGGGCGGCCTTGCTGGCCTTGGCTTTGAAGCGGTCGACGAAGCTTTGCAAATGCGCGCGGCGGGTTTCGACCTTCTTGGCCTCGGCGGCTTGGATGGCGCGGCGTTCGGCCATTTGGCGCGCGAACTGGTCATAGCCGCCCTGCCAATAGGTCAGTTTCTTATGATCCAGATGCAGGATGCCTTGCACGGCGCGATTCAACAACCCGCGGTCGTGGCTGATGATCAGCACGGTATGGGGGTATTTCTGCAAATAGCTTTCCAGCCACAGCGCGCCTTCCAGATCAAGATAGTTGGTCGGCTCGTCGAGCAGCAGGTAATCGGGCTGCGAGAACAACACCCCCGCCAAAGCCACCCGCATCCGCCAGCCGCCCGAAAAGTCCGAACAGGGGCGCAGTTGCGCTTCGGCGTCAAAGCCCAAGCCCCGCAAAATGGCCGCGGCGCGGCCCTCGGCGCTCCAGGCATCGATATCGGCCAAGCGCGATTGCACTTCGGCGATACGGGTCGGATCGGTCGCGGTTTCGGCCTCTGCCATCAGGTTGGCGCGTTCGGTGTCCGCCGCCAGCACCGTCTCGATCAGTGATGTCGATGAGGAGGGCACCTCTTGGGCCACGCCGCCGATGCGCGCGCGCTGGGGCAGGGTGATCGCGCCGCTTTCCAGCGCAAGTTCCCCCCTGATCAGCCGGAACAACGTGGTCTTGCCCGCGCCATTGCGCCCGACAATACCAACCTTATGGCCGGTGGGAATGGTGGCAGAAGCGCCCTCGAACAAAGGGCGGCCTTCTACGGCGTAAGTGATATCATCGATCCTGAGCATGGCACGGGGCTTGCCTTGCCTTGGCGCAGAGGTCAAGCCTTGCGCGATGCGCGGGCAAAAGAAAAGCGCAGGGCCATGCAGACCTGCGCCGTCAAGAGCCGCTTAGAAGGCGACCTTGGCGCGGCGCCACAGCTGATAAGCGGCGGCAAGCACTGCCAAAGCGACCAAGGCAGCCGCCAGCGCCACGAAGGGATAGCGGTCGTAATTGGCCACAACCACCGCGATCATCGCCCAAGCGGCGGTCACGCTGAACAAGGGCGCTGCGGGGTGGTAATATTGCACGATTGGCACCAAGATCAGCACCGCCCCGATCACCGCCAAAGCGGCGTGGTTTTCTGCCAAGATGCCATAGCCTGTGATGACCACGCCGATCGACACCAGCATCGCCGCCGAAAGCCAGCCCGCATAGACCGACAGGGGATGCACCAGCAGCCAAGGATCATAATCCTGATCGGCGGTCATGAAGGCGACCAAGGCGCTGGCCCACATCGCGATGATCAGCAGTGTCGCCAGCACCGGCCAGACGCTTGCGACCCAAAGCCACAAGACCCCGATCCCGAGCGAGATGATCAGCGGCAGCCGTGTTTCATCCCAGTCCAGTGACCGCGCCCGCACGAAATAGCCGTAAAAGGCATGGACGATCAGCCAGAGGTAGATCACCCCCCAGATCGAAAAGGCATAGCCCGCCGGTTGCGCGGCGGGCCTGTCGATTTGCACCGGAAAATCGGTGGCGTCATAGCCGTTGAAGGCTGGAAACAGGAACGGTCCGGCCGCGAAGGCCACCGTGAACAGGATAAGGAGAAGGGCGCGTAATGTCATGATGACCTTATAACACCCAACTCCTTAATCAGTTCACACCAATTTGCCGTCCGCCGAGATTTTCGTCTTGCCGCCCAAGTATGGATGCAGCGCCGCCGGCAATTCCACCGAGCCATCGGCTTGTTGACCGTTTTCCAGCACCGCAATCAGGCAGCGGCCGACCGCCAGACCCGATCCGTTCAGCGTGGCGATGAAATCCGGCTTGCCGCCGTTCGGGCGGTAGCGGGCATTCATGCGGCGCGCTTGGAACTGGCCGCAGGTCGATACCGACGAAATCTCGCGGTAGCGGTTCTGACCCGGCAGCCAAACCTCCAGATCGCAGGTCAGCTGCGCGCCAAAGCCCATGTCTCCGGTGCACAACGCCATGGTGCGATAGGGCAATTCCAGCTTTTCAAGCACGGCTTCGGCGCAACGGACCATGCGGGCATGTTCGTCCAAAGCGGTCTCGGGGGCACACAAGGTCACCATCTCGACCTTTTCGAACTGGTGCTGACGCAGCATGCCGGTGGTGTCTTTGCCTGCCGAACCCGCTTCCGAACGGAAGCAGTTGGTCAGCGCGGTGGTGCGCACCGGCAAAGCCGCTTCGTCATAGATTTCACCGGCAGCCATATTGGTCATGGTGACTTCGGCGGTCGGGATCAGCCACCAGCCATTGGTGGTCTGATAGCTGTCTTCGGCGAATTTCGGCAGCTGGTTGGTGCCATACATCGCATCATCCTTGACCAGAACGGGGGTCCAGGTCTCGATCAGATCATGTTCATTGACATGCAGATCCAGCATGAACTGGCCAAGCGCACGGTGCACACGGGCGACCGCTTGCTGCAGCACCACGAAACGCGAGCCCGACAGCTTGGCCGCCACTTCGAAATTCATGCCGGATTTGACGCCTGCGATGTCGAAATGTTCGACGGGCGCGAAATCCAAGGCGCGCGGGGTGCCCCAGCGTTTGACTTCGACGTTATCGTCTTCGTCTTTCCCTTCCGGAGCGGTGTCCAGCGGTAGGTTCGGAATGCGCATCAGCAGATCGCGCAGCGCCACGTCTTCTGCGTCAGCTTCGGTGCTGAGGCGGGCGACTTCGGCTTTCTTTTCGGCCACCAAAGCGCGCAGGCGTTCGAATTCTTCATTATCGCCGCGGGCCTTGGCGGCGCCGACTTCTTTGGAGGCGCGGTTTTGTTCGGCCTGCGCCGCTTCCGCCGCCGAGATCTTTCCACGGCGGTCAGCGTCCAGTGCCAGAATTTCCGGCGACATCGGCGCAAGCCCACGGCGAGACAGTGCCGCGTCAAAAGCGGCGGGGTTTTCGCGGATGGCGCGGATATCGTGC
>DALYSR010000213.1:0-4029 GCA_031991825.1 Paracoccaceae bacterium | reverse complement strand
TCAAGCATCTGCGGACATTGCTCGACCACGGCATGATCGTGCAGGAAAGCGTTAGTGCGCTTTATACCTTGGGGCCAAAGCTCTGGGTTATGGCGCAGCGCGCGCCCGCCGGTGCCAATCTGGCCGAACTGGCCCTGCCCATGATGCGTGCCACGCGCGACGAGCTGGGAACGGCGGTGGTCCTGAGCGTGCCGAGCCCGCGCGCGGCCATAGTGGTGGCGACGCTCAGCAGCAACCAGCCGATCGAGATCGGCGTCCGACCGGGGGGGGAATTGAGCCTGCACTCCTCGGCGCAGGGCAAGGCGATACTGGCCTTCGGATCGCCGGAGGTACTGGCCTCGCTGCCCGATCAATTGCCTGCGGTGACGCCCAAGACGCTGGTGCGCAAAGCGCAACTCGAGGCCCAGATTACGGCAATAAGGAAACTCGGCTATGCCTCCGCACCGGAGGAATCGCTTCTGGGCATCAACGCTATCGCCGCGCCGATCCTTGATCTCGAGGGCAAGCTGATCGGCAGCATCGGGTTAATCGCCTCGATCCAGCATCTGGGCGCGACCCCTACAGATGCACAGCTGAAGGCGTTGTGGGCGCTGACCAAGGCAATCGGGCAAAAATTCAGCGGATCCACCGGCTAGATCCCGATCGCACAAGACGGATGTGGATTAGCGCGCGATTTCACGCCATGATGGGGCGTAAGACCGCAATGTGGGCAAGATGTCTGTGCGTGACGGCGACGAGCAAGAAAAATCCACCACCATCTCGGTGCGGGCCTTGGTCAGGGGCCTGCAAATTCTGTAATATATAAATAAAAACAAGTACATCATTCTAAGTAGCATTGCCCGCACCCTTGCCATGCCCCGCGCCACCGTTTGCGGAATCTTGGACACCTTGGAGCAAAACGGCTATACGACGCGCTGCGACAGTTCGGGCAAGCCGCTGATTTCGGCGAAAACCGCGAAAATCGCTTCGTCCTTGATGCGGGCGGCTCATCGGCTGAGACGGCTATCCGTCATCATATTGCCGATTTCAGGCTCGATGGCCCTGCGGCGGCGAAGTCGGTGATGAACCTTGGTGCCAAGGCGCGTCGGGTGCCGCTGATAAGGAGGCGGGTTTTGGTCTCGCTGTGACCGAGGTAACCGCGATCGACCATCCCCAGATCAGGGCGGCTATCGGTAAGGATTTGACCTGCTCCAGGGCCTCGCGAAGCGTATGGCTGTCATAGGGATTTCCGGCGAAGCTGCGCATGCCTAGGATGAAGCCTTCATCAAGACTGGTGGCAATGCTGAGTTTGCAGCCCCGCTCATAGCGCACCCGCGCCTTGCCTTTGGCGATGCAGTCCACTTCGGGCGCTTGTAGGGGTGAATTCACCGTAAGACCGCATGTCTTTTTCACCGGTCCGCGCCTGACCGCTCATCGATTACTCTGATCACAGGCGGCGTGTGCCGTCGTTGTATTGGAGGACGACATGACCAACACCGAGATAGCTCTGTTTGTCGGGATAGATGTTTCGAAAGACAAGCTGGCCGTTGCATTGGCTGATGCTGGAACGCAGGGAGATGCGCTGTATTTGGGGACATTTGAGAATACCCCTGCCGAAGCGTGGCAAAACTTTTGAAGAAGCTGTCAGGGCGCGGCCGCGTTTGCGCCTGTTATGAGGCTGGGTCGACCGGTTACGGGTTGTACCGGCAGATCCGCGCGCATGGCTTCGACTGCTGTGTAGTCGCCCCGTCGCTCATCGCGTCCCGCGCCGGTGACAGGGGAATGACTGACAGGCTGGATGCCATGCGTTTGGCTCGTCTGCTTCGCGCTGGCGAACTGGACGTGTCACGAATTGAAACTTTCGTCATGCAAGGCGACGACCCAGTTTGCTTCTTCTGCGGCCAGGTCTCAGAGGCGATCTGCCGGTCCTGCGATGAAGTCATCCATGCTCAAAAAGCCCGCCGATAACTGGCGATCTTTGCATGAGTTATTGGCAGAATACCGACATGGACCAATGAGCGGAGCCCATTTCCCGAACTTGACCACCTTTGATCATCGCTGACGTCATGCCTAGTTTTGGGCCCATCCCTTACAGGACGTGGATAACGATGCTGGTAGCGACGTCTCTTATGTGGATTTCGTTCGCTAGATGCTGGAAATGCACGTGCACCGCAGCCAGAAGCGATATCCGCCCAAGAGGCGCGGCGCGACCTCTGTATGACCACAGCTGAAGTATCCATGCCGACTGTCCGGCGTATATACCAACATAGGATGACAGGTCGTTTGCTGAATACAGAGGGGAAAGAGCAGCTCAGCTTCCAACCGATTTACGTAGCAATGCCATTCTGCGCTTTTCCGCCGCGTCGACCGCCACGATGCTGGAAGGCTGGCCGAGCGGCCAGGTCCCAGAAGCGGCTTCGGCGCAACGGCGGCAGCCATGGGGCTGCAAGCGTTTATCCGCTGTGCTAGCTCGAATGTCAGCTGAGGGCCGAGCAGCCCCCCTGCCTTGATCAGCAATCTTCCGCGATGACGACAATTGCGTGCCATGCAAGGGTGACCGATGGGCGGTATTATACATAGTCCGGCCCTTCCGCCGCGCATTGGGGGGCCGGCTTCTGATGCTCATATTAACGCCGGCTTAAGCTTCCCTGGAAGGGGGTTCGGCAATCAACACACGATTCATATCGTTGCGACGGGGCTGACCGGAGAGCCCACGGCGCCTGGCAGACGCAGAGGGGGAGCCGTCAGGAAAACCGCGTTGCGCCCGCGTGTTTCCAGCGCTTGCGCCAGATCGCGCAGATACCACAACTCTGCCAGCGGCATGCCGAGGCGGAACAGACAGTGATTGTGCAAAGGCAAACGGTAACAGCAGCTTCCGGCTGCGACATGCGGATTTTCAACGGCATAGTTATCCGCCGCGATGGCGGCGATCTGCATCTCGCCCAGCCAGGAGTGAAGAGCGGTATCAGTCCCGTCCAGAACCGCGCCCGTCTGGTCTAGCCGCGCGGGGTCGGGGTTGGCCTGCATATCCAGCAGCGCTTCCGCATAGCCTGTGCGCAGCATCAGAATATCCCCGGGACGCAAACCGACATCCTGCGCCTTCATGGCCTGCTGCAGTTCATGCAGGCCGATAATGCTCCGGCCGGGTCCGAAATGGCGCAGAAGATCCACCAAGACCCCTCGTCCCTGAACGCAGCTTTCAGCGAGCCGGGCGACCGACAAACTGCGGGCGTAAGAGCCATGCGGGCCCGCAGCATCGCCGCCGATCACATCCGTTCCAGCGCGAAAGCCGTTGTAGTAAACCGCTTCGGTCTGGCCGTCGCCATCGGCATCGAACTGCGCCCCCACATGCGCCAGTGCATCCCACTGCGTTGAATATTGCAGCGACATCAAAACTTGGTCGTCGCTCAATACATCCTGCAATCCTGCCTCTACATTGCTCAGCGGATAGTTGATGTAAGGCGTGTCGCCCAGATATGTTGGCTGCAGCAGCGGAGCTTTGCGGCGGGGGTGAATGCTGACCGTTCCCGGGACATCCAATGGCAGTGACAGGCAGTAGGCCAGCCCTTCGCGGATCTCGGCGGCTGCCGCCTGACGCTGTGCGGGGCCGATGTAGTTCAGCGTGCCCAGCTCATCGTCAGAGCCAAAACGCCCCCAATTCGAGCCTTCCGGCGCCTGTGTCCATTGCGGCATCAGTCCTGCCCCCCTTGCTGTGCGGCGCTGCAGGCGCCCTGACTTTCCTGACGAATCAAGGCGTCCAGCGCCGCTTCTGCGGCCTGCGCCCGCGACAGGCTTGCCTGATCCCATTGGTAAAATCCAGCACCGGACTTTCGGCCAAGCGCCCCTTCCGCCACTTTCGCCTGCAACGTTACAGAGGGTGTTTGTGCGGCACTGAGCTCGGGGTAAAGGTAAGTCGCGATGTTAAGATGTGTGTCGAGCCCATTCAGATCACGTTGACCGAAGGCACCGGTGCAGGCCAGCCTGACCCCCCGCGACCAACGTATGATGCTGTCAATTGTTTCTGCATCGGCAACCGCCTGATCGAGGAGA
>DALYSR010000212.1:0-4113 GCA_031991825.1 Paracoccaceae bacterium | reverse complement strand
CGCCAAGGCCCAGAAAGGACAAAGCCGCCTCGGTCAGGATCGCCGCCGCCACGATCACGGCGGTCAAGGACAGCACCGGCGGCAGCGCCATGGGCAGGATCTGGCGCAGGGCGATCTCGGCCGGATGCAGGCCGATCACTTTGGCACTGGCCACGAAATCGGCCTCGCGCAGCGCAAGGACACGGGCACGGACCAGACGCGCGGGGCTGGTCCATGCGCCCAAGGCGATGGCAAAGACGATCGACCCCAGCGACGGCCCCGCGACAGACACGAAAGCCAAGGCGAGCAAAAACCCCGGAACGATCTGAAAGGCTTCGACAATCCGCATGATAATCCGGTCGGTCCAGCCGCCCGCGAAACCGGCGATGGTGCCCGCTACCGCGCCCAAGGCTATGGCGGTGACCGCCGTGGCTAGCCCCACCACCACGGAAGTGCGCGCGCCATGGATCAGGCCCGACAGAAGATCGCGGCCCAAGCGGTCGGTACCCAAGGGATGCGCCATATCGGCAAAGGGCCGCAGCAAGGGGCGCGCCACCAGCGCCAAAGGATCGCCGGGCGCGAGCAAAGGCGCCAGTACCGCAACCAGCAGCAGTACCGCGATCAACACAACGCCGATGATGGTTTCGGGACGCATCAGTTCAAACCCCCTTGCCCACGAGCGGGTCCAGCAGGCCATAGACCAGATCGACCAGCAGATTGGCCAGCACCACCAAAACGGCGGAGACCAAGATCACCCCCATCAGCAAGGCCCCGTCGCGCCCCGCCACCGCCTCTTGCGCCAGCCGCCCGAAGCCCGGCACGCCGAAGACGCTTTCGATCACCACCGAGCCGCCCAGCATCTGCGCGCTTTGCAGCCCCAGCATCGTCACCAGCGGCAAGAGCGCATTGCGCGCCGCGTGATTGATGGTGATACGCCAAGGGCTTAGCCCCCTCGCCCGCGCCGCCAGCGTGTAATCCTGCGCCCAAGCCTCGGCCATGCCCTGCCGCATGATACGGATGAACAATGCCAGATAGATCACCGCCAAGGAACTGACCGGTAGCGTCAGATGCCACGCAATATCGGCAAATCGCGCCCAGCCGGTCTTGCCCGAGGCGATGCTTTCCAAGCCCGACACCGGAAACCATTTCAACTGCACGGCAAAGATCACCGACAGCACCAGCCCCAGCCAGAACCCCGGCACGGCATAGACCAGCAGCGATCCGGCCGAAAGGATCCGGTCCAGCCAAGACCCCGGCCTTTTGCCCGCCAGCACCCCCAAGGCCGATCCCAGCAGGAAGGAAATCGCCGTCGCCGATCCCATCAGCCAGAAGGTCGCGGGCAGTCGCTCCAGCACAAGATCGGCCACGGGGCGGTTCAACGCCACCGACCAGCCCAGATCGCCCTGCACCAGCCAGCCCAGCATGAACCACAGCTGCGACCAGATCGACCCGTCAAGGCCATAGCGCGCGCGCATTTCAGCCGCCATGCCCGCATCGCCGCCGCCGATAGCTGCCAGATAGGCATCGACCGCATCGCCCGATGTCGCGCCCAGCAGCAGAAAAACGCCAATCACGGTGATCAGCAGCACCGGAATGCTGCTGGCCAACCGCAAGGCAAGGTGTTTGAGAAAATCGCGCATCCGGTCTTTCATCGCCCGCGTCCCTTGCAGAACACGGGCCTTTTGCTTAGTCGGCCAAGGTCAGATCGGCCCAATTCGACACGGCCCACCGCGGATTATTGGCGCCATTGCCCAAACGTTTCGAGGCGACCGAGGTAAAGGCCCAATCGACCACATTGATCAACGGCAGATCCGCAGTGACTTGGCTTTGGAAATCGCGATACAAAGCCACACGCTTTTCACTGTCCAAAGTGGTCAAAGCTTCATCGATCAGCGCGTCCAAAGCGGGGTTTTCATAGCCGCCTTGGTTCGAGAAACTCACCCCCGCAGGCGTGCCCGAGCGCACCAGAATGGTAGTGGAAATCGCCGGATCAGAGCGGAACACGGTCGGCGCAATCGCCAGATCGAAAGCATGATCGGTATAGACCGCCTTCTGATGCGCGGCGGAATCGTTCGACGCAATCGTCGCATCAATGCCGATGGCGGCAAGCGCTTGGCGCAGATAATCGCCGAACTGTTTGGTTTCATTGAAATAGGGCGCGGGCAACAGCCGCAGCGCAAAGCGCTTGCCATCGGCACCAGCCGGATAGCCCGCCTCGTCCAGCAGCGATTTCGACGTGTCGAGGTTGAAATCATAGGTGGTGACATCGGCCGTGTAGAAGGTCGGATCATTGGCCGGAACCGGACCCGTCGCCTTTGCGGCATAGCCCAAGAAGATCGTATCCAGCACGAATTGCTTGTCGATCGCATGGGCGATGGCTTGGCGCACCTTCAGGTTTTTCAGATATTCGTTGCGATGGTTAATCTCGACGATCAGCTGATAGGTCAAAGCCTCATAGCCTTTGGTGACGACCTCAAGCCCCTCGACCGCGCCGATCCGCTCCAGATCGACCAGCGGCACGGCGGAAAATGCGGCAAGCTGGATTTCGCCTGCCTCCAGCGAATTGGCAGCGGCGGCGCGGTCGGGCAGGACGCGGAAGACCAGCTCGTCGATCTGCGGCAGATCCGGCTGCCAATAGGCGGCGTTCTTTTTCAGCAGGAAATATTCGCCCGGTTTATACTCACCCCAGAGATAGGGACCGGTGCCGATCAGCGCCTTATTGGCGGGGTTTTCGGCAATCTCGCTGCCCTCATAGATATGTTTGGGCAGCACCGATGATACCACCGGCAAGGCATTGGCGATCAGTTGCAGCGGCGTGGGCTTGGCAAAGCGGAAGATCGCGGTCTTGGCGTCAGGGGTGTCAACCGCGTCCAGATTGGCAAACAAGCTGCGCCCGATATTCTGCAACGGCTTCCAGACATTCAGCGCCGAAAAGGCCACATCTTCCGATGAGAAGGGCTTGCCGTCATGCCATTTGACGCCTTCGCGCAGGGTGAAGGTGATCGACAAACCATCCTCGGACCCTTCCCATTTGGTCGCCAGCAGCGGCTTCAATCCGCCCGCCTCGTAACTGGCTTCGGCAAGCGGTTCGATCACTTTGGACGCGATGAAGAACACCCCGTTGGAGGCCACGATGGCAGGGTTCAACTGGCGCGGCTCGCTATCGGCGGCAATGACCAGACGGCTGGCCTGCTGCGCCATGACCTGCAGCGGCAGGCTCGACAGCACCATCACAGCGGCGGTGCCCAGAAGGAAGGAACGGCGGGAAAGCGTCAAGGTCATGGGCGATATCCTGATCACAAGACCTGCATCCGGCAGGCGCATTGGGCTCAGCATGACAGCGCATTTCCCCAAGGGCAAGGTGGCAGGCGGGGCGGGGCGCGAATTGGAAAAGCCGCCCTGTGCGGGCGGCCTTGCAGGGAATTCCACAGCTCTCAAGCGACTGGAAAAGAGAAGCTTTGGTCAGGCATGATCGTCTAGGCGCAGTTCGGAGGTGACTTCGATCTGGCGATCCTCGAACACCCCATCGCCCCGCCCCTGCAGTGCGGCATCGCGCGCGCGGATCAGATCGGCGATCTGGGCGTCATAGGCGCTGACCACCGCCGTCAACCAGCGGTTGACCAGATAGTTCGGCTTGGGCATCTGCACGTCGAAACGCGCCAGCAAAGCAATGGTGTCCTCTGCCGCCAGCCAATCGCCGCCCACCACCCAATGATTGACGGTGAACAGCCGGATCAATCTGCCATGCGCATCCATCCCCAAAGCGATCAGATGATGCACCGGACCTTTATCCCCTTGCGGGCGCAGGAAAAGATGGAAATGGCCATGCTCGGCGGTATCGAGCACCTCCTCCGCCGGATGGCAGTGGTAAAACCACTGCGCCCCCGATACCGGATCCAGCACATCGCCCTGCGGGTAATGATCCCAAGCGTTGATCTCATCCACGCCCGCGAAGGTTTCGGTCAAGACCGTCAGGCCGCCCTTGGCAAGGATCTGCTCGCAAAAGGCTTTTTCGGCCAAGGCTTGGTCGCGCGCATCCATCTTACGGGGTCACCACCAGATCGGGCGCCTCTTGGCCTGCGGGCAGCGGCAAAGGCTTTGGCGGCGCGGGTTGCTTGACCGGAGCAGGCGCTT
>DALYSR010000211.1:0-4137 GCA_031991825.1 Paracoccaceae bacterium | reverse complement strand
GCCTTTCATCCCCGCGCCAGTGTCTTGACCGCCTTGCGCGAGCCCTTGCGCCTGCATAAGGCGCGCACCCCTGCCGATTGGCCCGCGCGGATGGCGGAATTGCTGCGCGCGGTCGAGCTTGATCCGGCCCTGATCACGCGGCCGCTGCAGGATTTGTCGGGCGGCCAAAGGCAGCGGGTCGCCATTGCGCGGGCCTTGGCCTGCGAGCCCAAACTGATCGTGCTGGATGAAGCGGTCTCGGCGCTTGATGCGTCCGTTCGCGGTAAGATCCTGCAACTGCTGGTAAAACTGCAGCGCGATCTGGGTCTGGCCTATCTGTTTATCGGCCATGATCTGGGCGTCGTCCGCGCGATGTCGCACCGTATCGCGGTGATGGAGGCCGGTGCAATCGTCGAGACCGGCGAGACCGAGGCCCTGTTGTCCGCCCCGCAATCGCCCATGCTGCGCCGCCTGATCACCGCCGTTCCCCCCTTGCCAGTCACCGGAGCCTGACCCATGCGCCATATTCCTTGGAGCCCGCTTGCCGATGCGCAGATCTTCCCGCGCGACGGCTATGCGCCGCTTGCCGACCGCATCGCTAAGCTGTTGCAAACACAGAATGATGTGCTGCTGATCCAAGGCGAGGCCGTGGTCGCTTTGGAAGCGGTGGCGCAGTCGCTGGGGCGGCCTAACCTGCGGGCGCTGAATTTGGTGTCATCGCTTTACGGGCGCTGGTTTGGCGGCTGGCTGCGGCGTGCGGGGGCGGAAGTCGTTGATCTGATTGCCGAAGAGGGGCAGCCCCTTGACGCGACGGCCGTCCGGCAGGCCTTCGATAGGGCGCAGTTCGATCTGGTCGCCGTGGTTCATGCCGAAAGCGCTTATGGGATTGTTAACCCATTGGAAGATATAGTGGCCGCAGCCAAAGCGGCAGGGGCTTTGGTCGTGGTCGATGCGGTGGCGTCATTGGGTGGGCATCCCTTGGCGGTGGATGCGCTTGGCATTGATGTGGCGGTGATCGGGCCGCAGAAATCCTTGGGGGGTCAGGCGAGGGTTTCGGCGGTGTCAGTATCGCCCGCGGCTTGGGCAATGGTCGCCCCTGCGGGCGAGGCGCCGTCGATCCTGTCGCTGGCCGATCAGCGCGCCTTGTGGTTGCATCAGGGACGCGGCGCCTTGCCCGGAACACCATCGGCATTGGAATTTCATGCGCTGAAACAATGTCTTGACCGTGTTGATGCCGAAGGCTTGCCGCAGATCGAGGCGCGCCACGCTTTGGCCGCGCGCATGGCACGGGCGGGGGCTTTGGCGCTGACAGGGCGGCAATGGGTGACGGGGGATCACGCGTCGAACCTTGTGACGGCCGTGGTTTTACCCGATGGCCTTACGGCGGATGCTCTGCTGGAGTTTGCCCCTGCAGGCCATGGACTTAGCGCAGGTGTTGGGGGGGCGGGCCAGCGGTTGATCCGGCTCAATCACACGGGCCCCCGCGCCGTGCCGCAGGTGGTGCTGGGCGATCTTTTGGCTTTGGGGCAGGCTTTGCAAAGGGCCGGATATCAAGCCGACATCTCAGCTGCCCTTGCCGCCGCCGGAGATGCAGCTTGAGCCGTTTATCCGATAACTTGCCGGTTCCAAAGGCTATTTTTTTCGACCTTGATGACACCTTGCTCAGTGCCTATCGCAATCCGCGCAAAACCTGGTCCGAGATCATCGCCGAACATACCGACGCTTTGGGCCCGCATGACAGCCGCTGGGTCACCGCCGAAGTGCTTGATCGCGTTATCGCTTTTCTGGCCGATGAAGAGGGGCGCAAGCTGTGGCGGCTGGAGGGCGATGCCACGCGGCGCAAGGTGGTGCGCTCGGCGTTTCACCGGCTAAACCTTGAACGCCCCTCGGGGACGGAGCCTTTGCACGGCGTCGATGCCGACCGGATCGCTGATCGCTTTGAATCCTGGATCGATCAGAAAATCGCTTTGAAATCAGGGGTTCATGCGCTGCTGGTCGGCCTGAAAGCGGCGGGCTTGCGGCTGGGGCTGATCACCAATGGCTCAAGCCTGCGGCAACGCGCCAAGATCGCGCGCTTTGATCTGGAAGGATATTTCGACTCCATTCGGATCGAAGAAGAACAGGGCTATGGCAAACCTGATCCTATGGCCTATCAGGCGGCCCTGCGCGATCTGGGGGTGGATGCGGCAGAGGCGTGGATGGTTGGCGACGATCCTTTGTGGGACGTGGCGGCGCCCGCGGCATTGGGTGTGACGGCGGTGCATTACTCCGAAGACCCCCTTAGCCCCACGCCGCCAGAGGCGGCCGCGCGCATCTCTCAGGCGGCGGATCTGGCGGCATTGGTCGCCAAAGCGATGCGCGCGGACTAGCTTTCGGCGGCTTCGGCGCAATTCACGCAAGTCACCGCATCGGGCAAGGCCTGCAAACGGGCGGCGGCAATCGGCTCGCCACAATTCGCGCATATGCCATAGCTTCCGTCATCGATGCGCGCGAGTGCCGCGTCAATGCGGCTGACCTCGGCTTGATCGGCATGGCTCAGGGCGGCCAATACCTCTTCTTCCTGCCGTTCGGCAGGTTTGTCTTCGTCATCCGTGCTGGTGTTTTCGTCGATCTGATCCTGCTTGTCCGCAATGTCGCCAAGCAGGTCGTTCCGCCGCGCCAGCAGGGTATTTCGTGTCTTTTCAAGGTTCATGACCATCCTCCCGTTCAAGAAGAAAGGTAGGCGCGCGCCCGCTATCGTCAAGCGGCCCGCGCATTTCCGCCGGATCAAAGGCGCAGCTCACCTTGCAACAAGGCCTGTTCCAAAGCGCCGATGGCCGACGCGAGCTGCTTGTCGATCACATGCAGATATTGCGTCCAATCGGATAATGCGCGCAGCTCCTCGGCCCCGTCCGATATCCCCCGCAGACCGATCAGCGGCAGCCCGAACCGCTGTGCGACGCGCAGATGCGCGAAGGTTTCCATATCCACCATCTGCTGCGCGATGGTTTCATATTGCGCGCCGCTGACGATATTGGCGCCGGTCGACAGGCTGGCCTGCGGCAGGTTCGCGATCAGATGCGGCATATCGATTTCAGCCGGCAGATCCAAAAACGGCGTCCGCCCGCGTTCAAAGCCCAAAGCCGATGCATCCATATCGCGGTAAGCCACGGAAGAGACCTGATAAACCTGCCCTTGTTTCAGGACCCGCGACCCAGCCGAGCCAAGCGATACCACCAGATGGGGCAAGGCATCTGTGCGGGCTAGGGCGCAGCCAAGCGAAATTGCTGCCTCGATCGGGCCGATCCCCGTCATCAGGGGGCGGATGCGTTGTCGCAAATGCGGCCCATATTCCGCATCGGCGGCCATGACAAAGAGCACGTCCATGCCCGCGAAAGATGTGAAGTTTGAAGACATAGCCATCTCGCCTGTGGTCAACAGCTGGTCGCACAGGATTGGAAGCAAGGTCAAGCGGGCTGAGGGGGATAGATCGCCTCTGGCCCCGCCGACTTACCGCGACTCGTAAATTTTGCGGCTGTCCACGCATTGTTAAGCCTTCCCGTCCAAAGTGACCCTATGGCTCATAAAGAACATAGATTCGGATAAGGAATGATTAAGCAGCTGCTAGCCGTTATCTCGCTTTTGATCTGCTGTGTGCTTCCCATGGCCGGCATGGCGCAGGATCTGGTGCGTATCGCAAGCCCGTCGATTTCGCTGCCGCATGGGGCGCTGGCGATGGCCTTGGTCGATAGCGGGATATTCGAGAATAATGATATCGGGTTGATCATGCGCGACACGCGTGGCAGCGCGGCGGAATGCCTGCGCGCTTTGCAAGGCGAAGAGGTTGAGGTTTGCGAAGTGTCGACTTTCAGCGGTCTTGACGCCATCGCGGGGGGGGCGGATTTGCAGGTTCTGGCGGCCCTGACGGGGCCGGTCAGCGAAATTGTATTTTCGACCAAGGCGACGCAATCCCTTGGGATCGGGCTAAAGCCGCCGCTTCACGTGAAAATAGACGCCTTGACCCAAGCGCGGATTGCCACGACTGGCGTGGGGACAACCCATTATCTGAGCATCGCCGCCCTGCTGAGCGCAGAGGGGCGAGGGATCGAAAACATGCATATGCAGGCCTATGATAGCCCGGATGCGATGGCTGCAGCCTTACGTGCGGGGGATGCGGAT
>DALYSR010000210.1:782-4161 GCA_031991825.1 Paracoccaceae bacterium | reverse complement strand
GGCCAGTTCAAGCGCGTATTTCGCGCCCTTGCGCAGGCCGCGCTTGCCGGGGAATTTCTCCAGATCGAAGAAATCGGCCGAGGAGGTGACGCCCGTGGTCTTATCGCCGCGATAGGCCACGACGGATGAATAAACGATGGTGCCGACGCCGCATTCGTAAAGACCGCCCTCGACGAAATCATCCGCCGCTTTCGATCCGTCCACGCCATCGGGCAATTCGGTGATCGGCAGCACTTCCAGCGCGCCTTCGTCGCAAAGACGAACAAGATCAGAAGGTTCCACATCGGCGATGTCGATTGTCACATTGCCCGCTTCGACCTGTGCCTTCAGCGGCACCGCCGGATTGTCAGCATCGATCGAATTGATCTTGATGCCGGTCTGCGCCATATAGGGCTTGTGATAGGCTTCCATCTGGCTGGCCCCGTAAGCGCCGCCGAAGGATAAGATGTTCAACTCTTGCGCCGAGACCATGCCGCTGAGCGCGGTCGTGGCAAGTGCGGCACCAAGCACCATCATTTTTTTCATTATAGTCTCCCTTGTTGGTATTTCTTATTGAAAATCAGACAGGTGACTTATCGGCAGGGCCTTAAGGATCAAGCGCGCGGGCGTCTTGGTCCAGCCAGCCGATGCGGACCTTTTCGCCGGGGTTCAAGCGGCGTTGGCCCATCGTATTGCGGCATTTCATGATGAAATTATCCGAACCGCCCACCCGCAAGCGGGTGCGGTAGGTATCGCCCATATAGATGAATTCCAGCACCTCGGCCTCAATGGTATGGGCGTCCTTCGGGATCATTTCGGGGCGAAATTCAACGCGTTCTGGGCGGATCGACACCAAGGTCTGCTGGCCCTTTTGCGACACATTCACCGCTGTCGCATCGATCAACGACCCATCCGCCAGCCGCACCAAGGCGCGGCTGCCGTCGATGCTTTCGACCGTGCCCGCCAGCTTGTTGTTTTCACCGATAAATCCGGCAACAAAGCTATTGGCGGGACGTTCATACAGCTCATCGGGCGGCGCAAGCTGCTGGATGCGACCATCGTTGAAGACGGCGACACGGTCCGACATCGTGAGCGCTTCGCCCTGATCATGGGTGACATAGACCACCGTGATCCCCAGATCATTGTGCAAGCGTTTGATTTCGAACTGCATATGTTCGCGCAACTGCTTGTCCAAAGCGCCCAATGGTTCGTCCATCAAGACCAGTTCGGGATCAAAGACCAAGGCGCGCGCCAAGGCGATCCGCTGCTGCTGGCCGCCCGACAATTGCGCAGGCCTGCGATGCGCGAACTTGCCCATCTGCACCATATCCAAAGCGCGGGCCACCCGCGTTTCCCGCTCGGCCTTGCCGATGCCACGCACTTCCAGCGGGAAACTCAGGTTTTCCCCCACCGTCATATGCGGGAACAGCGCATAATTCTGGAACACCATGCCGATGCCGCGCTTATAGGGGGGCAGCGCATTGATCGGCTTGCCGCCCAGCCGGATTTCGCCCGAGGTTACGGTTTCAAATCCGGCCAGCATCATCAGACAGGTCGTCTTGCCCGATCCCGACGGGCCCAACATGGTCAAGAATTCGCCCCTGCCGATCGACAGGTTCAAATCCTTCACCACCAGTGCCTCGCCGTCATAGGTCTTTTGGACCTTGTCGAAGACGACAAATCCGTGTTCGCGGGGCATCTCTGTCACGCGCGCCTCCCTGTCCACGCAGGTTAAATCCTGCTGTTGGACCAAGTAAACGCGCGGCTTGGCGCAAAAGCAACAGATTTGCGCCAAGCACCGCTGACGTAACGTGCAATCGCCCGTAAATCAGGCGATCCGGCCGAAGCCATAGCTGCAGCTGTCACGTTCGAAATCGACAATGACCAGCCCCGCCTCGAAGCGTTGCAGCATGGCCGCACGACAGGAAAGCCGCGCCTGTTCCGCCGCCGGACCATCCTGCGCCAGCATCTCTAGAAAGTCGCTGGGGATACGCAGCCGGTCTTCGACACTGGTTTGCGGACGGCCCTGTACGTGCCATTCGGCCACCACACGGTCGGTATCGACGCCGCCATTATAGCGGCCCGCCGCGCCGTAATAGTTAACGTGATAGCTGCGCCCCACCGCCCCCAAGCGATTGATATTCAGATTGGCATTGCGCGCGATCAGCGGATCATAGGTCCAACGGATGATCTTGATTCCGCGCGCCGCACACCAGTCGCGCTGATAATGCTTCAGCCCCGCGCCCAAACCGAAGCTGCGATATTCCGGGCGCACGGCCAAGCGGTGGCTATGCTGGACATCCGGATCTTTGGTCGGAAAAGCAAAGACATAGCCAGCAAGCACATCGCCATCAAACGCCCCCGCCACGCAGCCGCCTTCGGATTGCACCACCATCATCAGATCCGGCGGATCGGCCAGATCATCATCGCCCCAGACCAGATGTTGCAAATCGTAAGCGGCCTTCATCTCCTGCAGGCCGCGCAGGTCGCGATAGCTCAGGCTCATGCGCGAAACGCCTCGCGCGAGGTGGTCACCGCATCAAGGAAATCCCAATCCATCGTCACCCCAATACCCGCGCCATTGGCCGGAATAGGCATCAGGCCGTTAACGGTTTCCAGCTTCTCGACGACGATATCACGCTCGAAATAGCGCGAGGAAGACGATGTATCGCCGGGACGCGAAAACTGTTCCAAGGTACAGAGGTGGATGTTATGCGCGCGGCCGATCCCCGCCTCTAACATGCCGCCGCACCAGACCGGAACCGCATGGGCAAGGCACAGATCATGGACCTGTTTTGCCACCGTATGCCCGCCCAGACGGCCCACTTTGATATTGATCACGCGGCCCGCGTCGGTCGCCAACGCTTTGCGGCAATCGGCCAGACTGCGGATGCATTCATCCAAGCAAATCGGGGTGTTAAGCGCCGCTTGCAGCTTCACATGGTCATGCAGATCGTTCCAGTCGAGCGGCTGTTCGATGTAATCCAAAGCATAGGCATCCATCTTTTTCAGCAGCGGAAGGTCGGCCAGACTATAGCAGCAATTGGCGTCAACCGTCAGATGTATATCGGGAAATTCCGCCCGCACCGCATCAAGCAGCGTCAAGTCATGGCCCGGCATCACCTTCAGCTTGATCCGGCGATAGCCCTGCTGGATATGGGCGCGCACATCGTTCAAGCTGCGCGGGATGTCCTTGATGCCCAGCGATACGCCGACCTCGACCTCGGCACGCGTGCCGCCAAGCACCTGCCACAGGGGCAGCCCCTGCCATTTCGACCACAGGTCCCAAAACGCCATTTCGACCGCCGCTTTCGCCATCTGATGATCGCGCCACGGGCGGAACAGCTTTTCGATCTGCGCCGGATTGGCGACGCTTTGGCCGACCAGCTGCGGCAGGAAC
>DALYSR010000210.1:0-772 GCA_031991825.1 Paracoccaceae bacterium | reverse complement strand
CATCATCGAAGAGGTGATGGTTTCGGGCAGATAATCGGGCAGCACATCGGCCACCCCTTCGGCATAGCCCTCGTGACCGCCCGCCCGCAACACCACGATTGGCATCACTTTTTTGGTCATCGTCCCCGTCGCAATCGTGAAAGGCTGCAGCAAAGGCAGCTCGATCAACCGCAGTTCTGCTGATTCGATGACCAGCGGCACACGCAGTGCAGAGACCGATACAGGTTGCGACATGGAGAAATTTCCTTTTGAACGCAGAGGGATGCGGAAAATACGCCGCTCTTTGGGCGCATCGACCTATGCGTCACAAAATCCGCAAATTTAGTTTACAGTCAAGATTGACCATCTGTTATATTTCTGTCAGCAACAAGGAACCTGACCCAGCGGCAGGCAAGAACTGGACCCATTGATGACCGAAACCGGATCAACCCTGCCCGCGCGGCTTGCCGCCATCCAAGCCTCTGGCACGCCGGTCGAACGGGCCATCGCGACCTATCTGATCGAACATACGCAGGAATTGCCGTTCGAGACGGCGGCCTCGCTGGCGGATAAGATCCGCGTGTCCGAAGTGTCGATCGGGCGCTTTGCCAGATCCTTGGGCTATCGCAACCTGAAGGAAGTGAAGGCCGCTTTGAAGGCCGATGCCGATACGGTGCGGATTTCGGCGGCTTTGGACAGCCCGTGGTTGCGCGGCGATGATCTGGCGGCGCGTTTCGCGCTGGACGATGCGGGTGCGGAGGCCAATTTGCAGCTGGATCGTGAAGTGCAGGCG
>DALYSR010000209.1:0-4266 GCA_031991825.1 Paracoccaceae bacterium | reverse complement strand
CGGCCACCGGTTTTTCCAATAAGACCGCGATCCCCGCATCCAGAAGCTGGCTGGAAACCGGCAAATGCGTCTCGTTGGGGGTTGCGACAATCGCGGCCTTGACGCCGCCCTCTGCGATCATTCCTGCCACATCCGGCCAACATTTGACGCCCAGATCGCGCGCCAATTGCTGCGCCGCAGGCGCGGGATCGACCAAACCCGCCAGATGAAAGCCCTTAGTCTTCGACAAGGTTTCAATATGGGTGCGTCCGATGATGCCTGCGCCGATGACGCAGATGGCGATGCTGCTGTCCATGCTGTCCGCCTCCCTGCGGTTCATTCAAGGCATAGCCCATCTAAAAAATAACTCAATTCAAAACTTGAACCATATTTCATTTTATGCAAGCCTCATCTGAAGGCCGCGATAGGCAGGTCGGCACAAGAGGGGTGATGATGCTGCATATTGATGGCGAGACCGAGATATTCCCGATCATCGGGCATCCGATCGGCCAAGTGAAATCGCCCACCGCGTTAAGCGCCATCATGGCTGAGCGCGGCTTCAACGGCATGGTCGTGCCGGTGCATATCCTGCCCGAGGATCTTCAGCCCTGGCTTGAGCAGGCCATCAAGATGCGCAATTGCAACGGCATCGTGGTGACCGTGCCGCATAAGGTGCATTGCATCGCGTTTTGCGCAGCGGTGACCGCGCGGGCCAAAGCTTCGGGCGCAGTGAACATCATGATCCGCGACGGGGAGCGTTGGATTGGCGATGCGACCGACGGCCATGGCTATATGGACGGAATTGCGGCGCGGGGCTTTGATATTGCCGGAAAATCGGCATTGCTGGTGGGATCGGGCGGGGCGGGATCGGCTATCGCCTATGAAATCCTGTCGCGCGGCGCCGCTGATTTGGCGATCCATGATATCGATGCGTCCAAACGCGACCGGTTGATCGAAGGTTTGAACGCGGCATTTCCCGGCCGTGCGCGCCTGGGGTCGCGCGATCCGCGCGGGTATGATCTGGTGGCCAATGCCACACCTTTGGGGATGCGTGAAACCGACCCGCTGCCGGTGATGACCGAACATCTGACGCCTGCGCAATTCGTGGCCGATGTGGTGACGCGTCCGGCCATCCCCGCTTTGATTGCCGCAGCCCAAGCGGCGGGGTGCAAAACCATGGCCGGATCGGGAATGTTTAATGCCCAAGCAGTCTTGCTTGCAGAATTGCTGATCGGTTCGCGCAAAATCATGCTTTGATCGGCATCTGCCGCATCTCTGTGGAGGAGGGGCGCGGTGGATGAATGAAGAGGACGGCGCTGCGGATCCGCCGTCTTTACCGCCAAGAATCCGCATCAACAGGGAGGAATGAAATGAAAGCGATACTTGGAACCACCGCCGCGCTTGCTCTGGCGTTTTCGGCATCGGTGGCCTCGGCCGAGCTGAAGATCGGCGCGATTGTGGAACTGTCCGGACCGGGGGCCGCCGCGGGCGTCAACTTCCGTGACGGTGTCAAAATGGCGTTTGAGGAAATCAACGCAGGCGACGGCATCTTGAATGAGAAAGTCGCGCTCAGCGAATATGACAGCCAGACCGATCCGCAGGTCAGCCGTGCCATGGTGCAAAAGGCGATCGACGCGGGGGTCTATTTCATCGCCGGTACGGTGTTCTCGTCCTCGACGGTGGTGAATATGCTGGTGGCCAAACAGGCAGGCATTCCGCAGCTGACCGGATCGGAAGCCCCCAGCATCACCAGCATGGGCAATCCCTATATCTTCCGCACCGCCTTCGGCTCGCAAAAGGGCGTGCCGAAAATGGCGAAATACATGGCCGAAGAGATGGGCGTCAAAAAGGTCGCCGTGGTCTGGGCCAATACCGAATTCGGCAAAGGCGGGCATGTCTCCTTCCTGAAAGAGGCCGAGAAATACGGCTTCGAAATCGTGGCCGATATTCCGACCGAACAAGCGCAGACCGATTTTTCCGCCGATGTGCTGAAGGCCAAGAATAGCGGCGCGGATGCCGTCTTCGTCTATGTCACCGAAGAAGAAAGCGCGCGCTTCCTGCGCGAGGCGCAAAAGCAATCGATCGGTCTGCCGATGGTGGGGGAAACCACGCTGATCGGTCATAAGGTCATCGAACTTGCAGGCGATGCAGCCAATGGCGCGATGGGTCACGTCGGCCTGACGCCGGATGCCAATATTCCCGCCCTGACCGAAATGGTTGAAAAGTTCAAAGCCAAGTTCAACTACACCCCCGACCACAACGCGATCAAAGGCTATACTGCCGGTTATACCATCAAATGCGTGACCGAACTGGTGGGCGAGGCCAATAGCGAAAAGATCGCCGAAAAGATGCGCGGTCTGACGCTGAAAGCCGCCGATTGCCCCGGCGTCTTGATCGATGTGGCATGGGATGACACCGGCGAGATGGCGCGCGAAAGCTTCTTCGTTGAAGTCCAAGATGGCAAGCAAGTCGTGAAGGCCGTCCTGCCACCCAATTAATCCATGGCCTAGCAGGTGAGGCTTGGGTAGGCGCGGGACGTCCCGTGGCTGCCCAAGCATGCCCGCCATCGATCCCCGTTCGGGTCGTGCCATCTGCCTTATTGAGGACAATCCCGTGGCCGAATTCTTCCAACTCGTCGTCTCCGGCTTGGCTGCCGGTTTCATATATGCGCTGGCCGCCGTGGGGTTCACCCTATTGTGGCAGGCCTCGCAAACCATCAATTTCGCGCAAGGCGAATTCGTCATGCTGCCGGCCTTCTTCGTGCTGGTGGGGATGACCGTCTTCGGCCTGCCGCTGTGGCTTTCGGTCATATTGGGGCTGGTGGTGGCATTGCTGATCTTGGGGGTCGGCTTCAAGAAGCTGATCGTCGAGCCGATGCTGCCGCATGGCACCTTGCCCTTGGTGATCGCCACCATCGCGCTTGGCCTTTTGATGAAGGAAAGCGTCAAGGAATTCTATGGCGCAACCGCTCAGCCGTTCCCCGCGATCTTCCCGCAAAAGGTCTATCATCTGTTCGGCGCCAGCATTTCGGTGCAGGATATTTGCAACCTTGCGGTGTCGATGGTCGCGATTGCGGCGCTGCAATTGTTCCTGACCCGCACCCGCACGGGGCGCTGCATGCAGGCATCCGCGCAGAATCCGGCGGTGGCCGAGATCTTGGGCGTCAATGTCAAACGCATGGTGATGTATACTTTCCTGATCAATGCGGGCCTTGCGACCATCGCATCGGTGCTGATCTCTCCGGTTTATCTGGCGAAGTTTTCCAACGGGGAAACCTTGGGCATGGTGGCTTTCATCGCAGCCATTGTCGGCGGTTTCAACCAGATCCGCGGCGCGCTGGTGGGCGGGCTGCTGATCGGCGTGATCGACAATCTGTCGGCGGTCTATGTCTCTGCCGAATATCGCTCGGCCATGCCGTTGATCTTGCTGATCGCGATCATTCTTCTGCGCCCGCAGGGCTTGCTTGGCACCAAGGAGGGCCGCACCGTATGAGCTGGTTCAAAACTCTCGCCCTCGTGGTGGGCCTTGTCTTGCTGGTCCTGGCCCCGCTGGGTCAGGGCAATTACATCATCTATACCTTGTGTTCGTGGCTGTTGTTTTCCATCGCCGCGATGGGGTTGAATCTGACCTTGGGCTATGCGGGGCAGGTCAGCCTTGCGCAGGCCGCCTTCATGGGGATCGGCGCCTATATCACCGCGATCCTGACTTTGGCGGGTCTACATTGGGTTCTCGCGATGTTTGCTTCCGTCAGCACCTGCTTTGTGGTGGGGCTGCTGCTGGGCTATCCGGCGCTGCGCGTTCAGCACCATTTTCTGGCTTTCGTCACGCTTGCCTTCAACACCTTGATGTTCCTTGTGTTCCGTAACGAAGAAGAAATCACCGGCGGGTCCTTCGGTATGGTCGGCATGCCGCGTCCCAGTTTCTTCGGTATCACCACCGACAGCAATATCGCGTTTTATTACTTCAGCCTGATCTGCTTCCTGATCGCGGCGGGCGTGATGTGGTGGATGTTGCGATCACCTTGGGGGCGCGCCTTCAAAGCCCTGCGCGAGAACCCGATCCGCGCCGAAAGTCTGGGGCTGAAAATTCGTCGTCAGACCTTGCTGGCCTTTGCCATCGGTTCGGCCTTCGGCGGCTTGGCGGGGGCTATGCAATCACCCTTGGTGCAGTTCATCGAACCGGGCAGCTTTGCCGTGACCCATTCGCTGAAGGTGCTGCTGATGGTTGTCGTGGGCGGCTCGGGCTTCTTCTTCGGGCCGATGCTGGGGGCGGCGGTGGTGATCTTGC
>DALYSR010000208.1:0-4365 GCA_031991825.1 Paracoccaceae bacterium | reverse complement strand
CGAACGCAGCCCCAAGGCGGTCTTGCCGATCGCCCAAGCGGCCGCTGCGGCCAGTAAGCCGCCTGCAGGCCATGCCAGCAGCACGGGCAGACCCAAGCCGCCGATATTGCCCGACAAAGTGGGATTATTGGCTTCGACGGCGATCACCGCAGGGCCAAAAATGCTGCGGAACAGCCACAGCCCGCCAATCAGGATAAGCGCCACCACCACGATGCGCCACTTGGTGGCGGGCATCTTCTTGCCCGCCAGAACGGCCGCGGTGATGGTGGCGGCCCCGATCAGCAGCCCCAACAGGATGCCGCCGCCGCCCAAGGCCCAAGCCTGCGGCACGGGGGGCGCAGAGACCAGCACCACCGCCAAGCCGCCCAAGGCGGCAAAGCCCATGGTGCCGGTGGAAAACAGCCCCGCATAGCCCCATTGGATATTCACCCCCAAAGCCATGATCGATGAGATCAGCGCCATATTGGCAATGGTCAAAGCCAGCGTCCAGCTTTGGAAAATTCCCGTCAGAACGAACAAAAGGCCCACCCCCGCGAACATCAGGGCGATGCGTTTGGGGGTGGTCCGTGAAGTGGTCAAAGTGGCTTGCGGCGCGCTCATACCGATTTCCCTTTGAATAGGCCGGTGGGCTTCCACAACAGCACGATGATCAGGATGACGAAGCTGACGGCGAATTTGTAATCGGTTGCGATGAACTGGACCAAACCATCAGGGGCAAGGCTGTCGGGCAGCAGATAGGTTGCCACTTTCTTCCACGCGTAAGTCACCATGACTTCGGAAAAAGCGATGACGAAACCGCCCGCGATGGCGCCCAAGGGATTGCCCAGACCGCCGACGATGGATGCCGCGAAGATCGGCAGCAGCAGTTGGAAATAGGTGAAGGGGTCGAAGCTTTTGTCCAATCCGTACAAAGTCCCCGCCGTGCACATCAAAGCGGCGGCGATGATCCATGTGACGGCCACAACGCGGTCAGGATTGATGCCCGACAGAAGCGACAGGTCTTCATTGTCGGAAAAAGCGCGCATGGATTTGCCGGTGCGGGTCTTTTGCAAGAACCAGAACAGCAAGGCCACCGCGATCACCGCGACGACGATGGTGACGGCTTGGGTGGTGCGGATCGCCAAACCCTCGTTCAGCCCGCTCCATGCTTTGAAATCACCGGCCGAGACGACGAACCGGCTGCCATCAGCGAAATTGACGTCGCCGGTGCCGATCAGGATGCGGACCAGACCGTTCATCACGAACATCACGCCCAGCGACACCATCACCAGAATGACCGGAGCCGCCTTCACGCGACGATAATAACGATAGACCACACGGTCGGTGATCAACAGCAGCAGCGCCGTCATCACGATCCCGAAGGGCAGGGCCAGCAGCGCTGTCGGCAGCGGGCCCAAAGTGACCCCCCAGGATTGCAGCGCCCATGTGCCCAAGATCACCATGCTCGCGCCAAAGGCCATGGTATCGCCCAAGGCGAAGTTGGAAAAGCGCAGGATGCCATAGATCAGCGTCGCGCCCAAAGCGCCCAGTGCCAGCTGCGCCCCATATGACGTCGCCGGTATCAGCACGAAATTGGCAAATGCGGTCAATGCGTTCAGGAAATCCATCCCTTAGCCCCCCAAGAACGAGCGACGGACATCCGGATTGGCCATCAAGGCCTGACCGGTATCGGTAAAACGGTTGGCGCCTTGCACCAGCACATAGCCTTTGTCGGCGATATCCAAGGCTTGGCGGGCGTTTTGTTCCACCATCAGGATCGAAATGCCGCTGCGGGCGATTTCGATGATGCGGTCGAACAATTCATCCATCACGATCGGGGATACGCCTGCGGTCGGCTCGTCCAGCATCAGCACCGAGGGCTGGGTCATCAGCGCGCGGCCCACGGCGACCTGTTGGCGTTGACCACCCGACAATTCGCCCGCCGGTTGATGGCGCTTCTGCTTCAGGATCGGGAACAGGTCATAGACCTGCGCGATGGTGGGACGGATATCGTCGCGGCGCAGGAAGCCGCCCATTTCAAGGTTTTCCTCGACCGTCATCGAGGTGAAGATGTTATGGGTCTGGGGCACGAAAGCCATGCCCTTGGCCACACGGGCCTGCGGGGACAGCGCGGTGATGTCTTCGCCGTTCAGCCGCACATGGCCCTGACGCAGCTTCAACATGCCGAAGACGGCTTTCATCGCGGTGGATTTTCCGGCGCCATTGGGGCCGACGATGACGGCGATCTCGCCGCGTTCGACGGCAATGGTGCAGCCATGCAAAATATCCGCGCCGCCATAGCCGCCGGTCATGGCCTCGCCGATCAGAAAGGGCTCGCTCATGACGGTTTATCCTTATTCTTCAGACCGGTGCCCAAATAGGCTTCGATCACGCGGTCGTCGTTTTTCACGTCATCCACTGTGCCTTGCGCCAAGACCTTGCCTTCGGCCATCACGATCACCGGATCGCAAAGCCGTGCGATGAAATCCATGTCATGTTCGATGACGCAGAAGGTATAGCCGCGTTCTTGGTTCAGCCGCAGGATCGCGTCGCCAATGGTGTTCAACAGCGTGCGGTTCACCCCCGCGCCGACCTCGTCCAGAAAGACGATCTTGGCATCCACCATCATGGTGCGGCCAAGTTCCAACAGCTTCTTCTGACCGCCCGAAATCTGGCTGGCCAATTGCCCCGCCAGATGGTCGATGGTCAGGAATTTCAGCACCTCATGGGCCTTGTCACGCAAGCGGTCCTCTTCGATACGGATCGCGCGGCGGTTGAACCATGTGTTCCACAGGCTTTCGCCAGCTTGCGCACCGGGCACCATCATCAGGTTTTCAAGGCAGGTCATCGAGCCGAATTCATGCGCGATCTGGAAGGTGCGCAGCAGGCCCTTGTGGAATAATTCATGCGGCGCAAGGCCGGTGATCTCTTCGCCATCCATCATCACGCGCCCCGAGGTCGGGGGCAGGCGTCCGGCGATGACATTGAACAATGTGGTTTTTCCGGCACCATTGGGGCCGATCAGGCCCGTAATGGATTTGGTCGCGATCTTCAGCGACGCGCCATCCACGGCACGGAAGCCGCCGAAATGGCGGTGCAGGTCGTGAACCTCGATCATATTGGTCCCCTTGGCGCATCTTGCGTCAGGTTGTGGCGGGTTAGGCCAGTCTTGGTGAGGCAAACCCAAGGCGACAGCCTGCCGCCTTGGGTCATAAACAAAGGCTTAGCGGTATTTGACCGTTTCGATCTTGCCAGCTTTGATTTCGAATTCACGGAACGAACCTGCGCTTTCGCCGCCACCGATCATTTCAACATTGGTCGCGCCGACATAGTCGATATCGGTGCCTGCGGCGAGCAGCTCGAAGGCTTTGCCCAGCTCGCCCGGATAGATCTTCTCGCCCGGCGCATTGGCGACATCCATCACCTTGGCGGTCCATGCCTTGCTGTCGGTCGACTTGGCCGCTTGCATCGCAAGCAGGATCAGCGCCGCCGCATCATAGCTTTCGCCGGTATAGGTCGAGGTGCCGTCATATTTCGCGGCTTCGGTCATCTTCAGGAAAGCCGCCATGCCTTCCGAATTCGAACCGGCCGAGGTGCCCCAAGCGCCGTTCAGCGGCTCGCCCACAGCGGTGATCAGGCTTTCACCATACATGCCGTCGGGCAGCACGAAGGCGTCGAAAGCGCCTTGGTCGACGGAAGCCTGCACGATGCCCTTGCCGCCTTGGTCGACATAGCCTGCAACGACCAATGCGTCGCCGCCAGCCGATGCCAGCGCGCCGACTTCGGCGGAATAGTCGCCTTTGCCGTCTTCATGGGGCGCGACGATGGTGACGGTGCCGCCCTTGGCTTTGAAGGCCGCCTCGATGCTATCGGCCAGACCCTTGCCGTAGTCGTTGTTAGTATAGGTGATCGCCACGGATTTGATGCCGCGATCGGTCAGCGCATCGGCAATGACTTCGCCCTGACGGGCATCCGACGGGGCGGTGCGGAAGAACAGCCCGTCATCTTCCACGCTCGACAGACCCGGCGAGGTCGAGGACGGCGAGATCTGGCCCACGCCATTGGGGCGCATCACGTTTTGCAAGACCGCACCGGTCACGCCCGAGCAATCCGCGCCGACAAGGCCCTTGATCTTGTCGGTGGTGACCATGGCTTCGGCGGCAGCGGTCGCGGCGGCGGCGTCGATGCAGGTCGAATCCGCGCGTACGGCGGTGACCGTCGAGCCGTCAAGGAACTTGCCGCTCTCGCTCGCTTCCTTGATCGCCAGTTCTGCCGAGGCGGCCATCGCGCCGGTGATCGATTCCAGCGGGCCGGTGAAGCCCAGCAGGATCCCCAGTTTCACATCTTCGGCTTGCGCGGCGCTTGCGAGAAGGACGCCAGCGGTGG
>DALYSR010000207.1:0-4399 GCA_031991825.1 Paracoccaceae bacterium | reverse complement strand
GCGCCCAAGCCGCATCGGCCAAGGCCTTCACCGGTCACCACGGCTATGCGCCCTTTGAACTGCTGCATTATCCCCTCCCAAGGCTGTCGTATTGTGGCCAGCGTAAATAGCCGACCAAATGATCGCAGGAAATATAACGCGGGGGTGAAAGATATGCCCCCGCGCCTTTGCTTATTTCGCCAAAGGCTTGCCGGTTTTCAGCATATGCGCCATGCGGGCCAAGGCTTCGGGTCTGGCGGCAAGGCGGTTGAAGGCCGTCAATTCCCGCGCCGACATGGCTTCCATATCCAAAGCGCCTGCCGGATGGGGGGCGAAGACCTGCAAAACGGCCTCGGCGATTTCCAGATCCATGGCGGACATCTCGCCCGCTGCCTGAAGGTCGCGCATTTGCTGCAGCAAGGTTGAATAGTGCTGTGGGCTGGCCAAAGCGATCAGGGTCTTGGGCTGGGGCGCATAGGTTTTCGCCAGCTGCACCGCTTTGGCTTTGGCCAAAGGCAGCAATTGGTCAATCGCCATCACCACATCCGATTGCGCACCGATCAGCCCGCTCGCGATTGCCTGACGAGCCGAGCCGCTGGGTTTGCCGTGCAAGATCATCGCCAAGGCGCGCTCCGGCCCGATCCGACCCAGAAGGCGCGAGGTGCCGCCCCAGCCCGGCAAGATGCCGACCTTGGTTTCCGGCAGGCCAAGGCTTGCTTCGGCATGCGCCATGACGTGATCGGCTAGCATCTGGAATTCGCAGCCGCCGCCCAAGGCATGGCCATGGACCGCGGCCACCACCGGCACGGGGGCCGCTTCCAAAGCCGCGAACAGCGCCTGACCGCGCGCGACATATTCCGACACGCTCGCCAGATTTCCAGCCGCCAATTGGCCATGGATCACGCCCAGATCCGCCCCCGCCGAAAAGGCGCGGCCATTTTCATTGCCCAAGACCAAGGCGTTGAAATCTTGACCGGCGCGGGCGATGGTTTGCTCCAGCCCGTCCAACACGCTGGGCGAGAAAGTTGCAAGCTTGCTGGTGGCTTCAAAGCAGGCAACGCCGTCGCCCATATCGCGCAGTCGCATATCGGCGGTTTGGGCGATGATGGTCGCGCCCGACAGGATGGATGCGGCCTGCACGGGGCCATGGCCTTGGCCGTCGGTCTGCAGCGCCGCCCCGTTTTGATAGAAGCCGCCCTTGGCGATGGCTTGGGCCAGAAGCGGCGGGATCGCGCAGCCCGCATCGCGCAATGCGCCTTCGATGACGGCCAGACCCACACGGTCAGCCAGTTTGAACGGGCCGTCGCGCCATGAATAGCCCAGCTCCATCGCGCGGTCGATTGCCGCCACATCGCCTGCAATTTCCGGCCCGCAAAGCGAGGCATAGCCGACGATCTGCACCAGCACCGCGCGGGCATAGTGCCCGACGGGACCTTGGTCTTCGACCAGTGCCGCCAGATCGCGCCCGCCTGCAGGCAGCGCCAGCGCCTCTTGTTGCGCGCGGTAGGCGCCCGTTGCCAGATCCAGCGCCTCGCGTGCGCCGTCTTTGGTCTTGCGATAGAAGCCCTGCCCCGTCTTGCGGCCATGTTGGCCTGCCGCGATCATGGCTTGGATCAGCGGCGCTTGGGTCAGATCATAGCCTTGCAGCCAATCGGCTTGCGGCAGCGATTTGTGCAGGCTTTTCCAGACATGCTGCACCAGATCGACGCCGATCAGGTCCAACAGCCCGAAACAGCCGGTGCGCGGAATGCCGAAAGCCGCATGGACCGCATCGGCGGTTTCCACCGTGACGCCCTGACGGATCGCTTCCAAAATGGCGGCGGCAATCCAGAAACAGCCGACACGATTGGCAATGAAACCGGGCGTGTCATAGCAGGTGACCACATCCTTGCCCAACAGCGCGCGATTGGCATTTGCGGTCTTGGTCATGTGGTCCGCGGGCGTGGCTTGGCCGCCCACCAGTTCGACCAGACGCATATGGCGCGGCGGGTTGAAGAAATGGGTGATTAGGAAATCGCGGTCAAAGCTTTCGGGCTGACCCGACACCAGATCTTCGCGCCGTAGGGTCGATGTGTTCGACGACACGATGCTGCCCGCTTTGCGCAGAGTTTCGAGCTTGGCATAAAGCGCACGCTTGATGGCGATGTCTTCGATGATGGCTTCCACGATCCAATCGGCCTGTGAAAGCCGGTCCAGATCGTCGCTCAAGGTGCCAGGGCTGACCAAATTCGCGCAATCGGGATGCATGAAGCCGCCGCTTTTCACCTGGCGTTCAATGCCTGCGCGCGCCACGGCCAGCCTGTCGCCTTCGGGTCCCGCCATATCCAACAGATCGACCGCGATGCCCGCATTGGCGAATTGGGCGGCAATGCCCGATCCCATCGCGCCCGCGCCGATCACCGCAACGCGTTTGATGCCGCTATCGGCGGCACCTGCGGCTTGCACAAACTTGGCCTGCATCTCTGCCATGTCACTGATTCCCATTATTTTCCGGCAAAATTCGGCGCACGGCGCGCGAAGAATGCGTCCAAGGCTTCGGCAAAATCTTCGGTTTTCGCGCAGGCCATGAAGCCCGCTTGTTCTGCGGCCAATTGATCAGCCAGATCGGCGGTCTGGGCCGCGCGGATCAGCTTCTTTGTCAGCCCTTGTGCAATAGGAGCGGCCCCCGCCAGACGTTTGGCCCAGTCGGCGGCGGCGGCCTCCAGTTCATCATGGGGCACGACGCGATTGACCAGCCCCAAAGCCAAGGCATCGGCGGCGGAAAGCTGCGGCGACAGCAGAGCGATCTCCATCGCCTTGCGCAGCCCCAGTAGCCGCACCAAGGCCCATGAGCCGCCGCAATCGGGCACCACGCCGACCTTCGGATAGGCCAAGGTAAAACTTGCCTTATCCGAGGCAATCGCCAGATCGGCCATCAGCGCGATCGACATGCCCGCACCAGCGGCAGCGCCCTGCACGATGGCCAGCACCGGCTGGGGCGCTTGCGCCAGACGTAGCAGCGCCTCGTTGAAGGGCGGGATGATCCGGCCCGCAAGGGCCGAAGGGTCATCGCTGTCACGGAAGGCAGCCAGATCGCCGCCTGCGGCAAAGGCACGGCCTTCACCGGCAAGGCAGATCACCTTGACCTGCGGATCATCGACCACGCGCGCGACGGCCTTTGCGAAGGCGAGCGAGGTGGCTTCATCCAAGGCGTTCATCGCCTCGGGGCGGTTGAAAGCGATGCGCGCGATGCCATCGCGGATATCGACGGTGACTGTCATCAGACCAGCTCGAAGGCAATGGCGATCCCCTGACCGCCGCCGATGCACATGGTGACCAGACCGCGCTTGCCGCCGGTTTTTTGCAGGTAATGCAGCGCCTTGCAGATCAAGATCACGCCGGTCGCACCGACCGGATGGCCCAAGGCAATCGCCCCGCCCTGCGGGTTCACCTTGGCCGGATCAAGGCCCAACTGCTGGGTTACCGCCAAAGCCTGCGCGGCGAAAGCCTCATTGGATTCAATCACGTCGAAATCGCCGACCTGCAGGCCATGGCGGTTGCACAGTTCGCTCACCGCAGGGATCGGGCCATAGCCCATCACATGGGGTGCCACACCCGCCACGGCATAGCCCAAGATGCGCGCCAAAGGCTTCAGCCCTGCGGCTTGCACCGCATCGGCGCGGCCCAGAACCACGGCGGCTGCCCCGTCATTGATGCCGCTGGCATTGCCTGCGGTGACGCTGCCGTCTTTCTTGAAGGCGGGGCGCAGACCGGCCAGCGCATCCGGCGTCGTCGCGCGCGGGTGTTCGTCGCGGGCAAAGACCTGCGGGCCTTTGCGGGTTTTCACCTCAATCGGCGTGATTTGCGCGTCGAATTCGCCCGCGTCGATGGCGGCCGCGGCGCGGGTCTGGCTGGTCAAAGCGAAAGCGTCTTGCGCGTCACGGGTGATACCGCATTCGGCGGCGATATTTTCCGCCGTGATGCCCATATGGCCCGATCCGAAGGGACAGGTCAGCGTCGCGGTCAGCATGTCGACAGCCGCCGCATCGCCCATCTTCTGACCAAAGCGCAGCGCGGGTAGATTATAGGGCGCGCGGCTCATCACTTCGGCGCCTGCGGCCAAAGCGAAATCGGCATCCCCCAGCATCAGGCTTTGGGTGGCCGAAACCACCGCTTGCGCGCCCGATCCGCACAGACGGTTGACGTTCATCGCTGGCACATGGTCGGGAATGCCCGCATTGCGCGCCGCCACCCGCGACAGATACATGTCCTTGGGTTCGGTGGTGATCACGGTGCCGAAAACCACGGTGCCGATCTTGTCGGGCGAGATATTGGCGCGCTCCATCGCGGAACGGGCCACTAAAGCGCCCAGTTCCGACGGGGCAAAGCCCGACAGGCTGCCGCCGAAAGTGCCAATCGCGGTGCGGGTGGCGGAAAGGAT
>DALYSR010000206.1:0-4443 GCA_031991825.1 Paracoccaceae bacterium | reverse complement strand
TCCAAAAATAGCCATCTAAATCTCCCATTAAATATAGGTATCCTGCACATGGCTATTTCAGCTGGCAAGCTTGATCGGCGTTTGCAGATCCGGCGTTACGCCACCATCGACGACGGCCTGCAAATGGTCGAGGCCTGGGCGGATCATGGCGCGCCGATCTGGGCGAGCCGCAAGGACGTATCAGACGGCGAGCGGGCAGTGGCAGGCTGGCTTGAGGCCACCAGCGTGGCGCGGTTCATTGTGCGTAGCTCCAGCTTCACGCGCGGCCTGACGCCAAAGGATCGGCTCAAGACCGAGGATCGCGACTACGACATTCAGGGCATCAAGGAATTGGGCCGCCGCGACTGGCTGGAGATCACCGCAATCGCGCAGGTGGATCAATGAAGGTGATCGTCAAAACCACCGGATTTGCGGATCTGGAGGCGGCGCTTGCGAAGATCGAGAAAAAGGCCACGCAAAAGGCAGTGATGCGGCGTGCGCTCAAGACGGCAGCGCAACCGATGGCCGATGCGGCGAAGTCCAAAGCCCCTCGGGATGATGGCACTTTGCAAGCCTCGATTGGCGTCAGCACCAAGCTGAGTGGTCGGCAGAAAAAGCTGCACCGCAAGCTATTCCGCAATGACAAGGCGGCGGTCGAAATGTTCGTGGGCGCAGGACCGCTATCCTCTGCCCACAACCAAGAGTTTGGCAACGAGCGCCACGGCCCGCAGCCCTTCATGCGCCCGGCGTGGGATCAAGAGGCCATGCCCACCCTGCAGCGTCTCGGGCAGGAAATGTGGTCCGAGATCGACAGCCACGCCAAGCGCGCGGCGAAGAAAGCAGCCAAGGGGAAGTAACCCATGCAAACAGCTTTTCGCAGGCTGCTGACATCCTCGTCAGCGGTCACTGCGCTCGTGCCCGCATCACGCATCGAATGGGCGCGCGTGGGCCAAGGTGCGGCGCTTCCCTCAATTGCCCTGCACCTGATCGGGCATAGCCCCGGCATGACGCTCGGCGCGTCGGACGGCTTCTGGCAGGGCCGCGTTCAGGTCGATGCCTACGGGGCAACATACGCCAGCGCAAAGGCTGTCGCCGATGCGCTGGTCTCCCTCCTGCACGGCCACAAGGGCGACGGCTTCCAGCTGATCCGCTTCGACAGCCAGCGGGACAATTTCGAAACGGCGGCGGCGGACCGGCCCTGCCGCATATCCCTCGACTTCCTCACCATATGGAGTGAATGACATGGCGGCATCTTCCGCACAGGCCGGTTACGGCGCAAAATTCGCAATCAAAGCCAGCGGCGACACCTATCCCGAGGTGGCAGAAGTGATCTCGATCACGCCCCCTGGCTTGTCCCGCGAAACCATCGACGTGACCCACCTGAATTCCGACGACTTGACCAAGGAATTCATCGGCTCGCTGAAAGAAGCAGGCGAGGCAGTGGTCGAAGTTAACTACGTGCCATCCGCTTCTGATCCACTGCTGGCGGCCTTCTCCGCAAATGGTGGCGCGGGCGAGTTCAAGATCATCTATCCCAAGGGTGATTTCGCGATGACCTTCAAGGGCATCATCACCGGCTATGAACAGGGCGATATCACGGTGGACGGCAAGCTTGCGGCCACCCTCACCATCAAATGCAGCGGCGCGCCGACCATCGCCGTGCATAGCGCATAAGGATCTGCCCCATGGCGAATAAGACCAAGGGCGAGGTCACGATCTCGCACGAGGGCAAGGACTACATCCTTGTCTTCGATTTCAATGCTTTCGCTGAATTCGAGGAAGCCACGGGCATCGAGAATGCGCTAACCATTCTGGAGGACCCCTCCACCCTCGGTGCGCGGCTGTCCCGCGCGTTGTTCTGGAGTGGCCTGAAAGCACATCATCCCGATATCAGCATCGAAGAAGCGGGCCGCGTGATGACCTCCAGCATGGGCAGGCTGGGCGAAGCTTTGGCTGCGGCCTTCCCCGAAGGCGGTGACGAGGGAAACGGCAAACCGGCGAAGCGCGCGCGCCGGTAACACTGGACCGGCTGCTGGTGGATTACATCGCAGCCGGTTTCGACCCTCTCTCATTCTGGGGCCTTACCCCGCGCATGTTCGATTTGCACATGCAAGGCGCCCACGCGCGCATTGAGCGCGAGTTGGACACAATGAACCGCCATGCCTATAGCATCGCCGCCCTGTCTGGTGCGGCCTTTGCAGGACAGCTGCCGAAATTCGACAAGGCCTTCGGGCGGAAGGTGCCCGTTGGCAAACCGCAATCGGATGATGCCTTAGAGGCAAATTTGCGCGTTCTGGCGGTTGCATGGGGGGCGCAGATGAAGTGAAAGGAGCCAGAATTAGGAATTCCTCACATGCGCCTTCTCATTGCTGCACTCTGTCTTGCCTGCTCTCCCGCTTTCGCTGAGGGTGACGAAATTAAGAAATGTTGGAATGTCGGATATCTGAGCGCGGAAGCCAAGCGAACAATGGTCTTTATGTCCTTTATCGCCGATGAAAACGGTATTCCCGAGGCTGCCTCTATCAAGATGATCAGCTTCAAAGACGGCTCCAAAACCGGGGCAAAACAGCTTTATGAAACCGCGCGGCGCGCCATTATCCGATGCGGTGCCACCGGGATCCAAAGCTGGGCGGGCCGCGAGGTAGAGCTGAGTTTCAGCCGCTTCGGCATATTCGAGATTATCCCTCCTCGTCCTTCAGAAAACTAACCCGCAGGCAATGCTTCGCGGGCAACCGTGGAGCATTGCATGTCTTCAGCAGTCATTGGCGCATTGCGCGTCAACCTTGGCCTCGACAGCGCTAATTTCGCAGCAGGGCTGAAGCAGGCCAGCAGCAAGATGGCGAGTTTTTCGTCCAATCTTGCCAAGATCGCAGGCGCGATCAGTGCCACGGCTGTGCCTGCGCTGGCAGCTATGGGCGTCTCGGCCATGAATGCCGCAACTGAGATCCAGCGCGCATCCCAACTTGCCAATGCGGCCCCTTCTGAATTCCAAGGATGGGCCGCGGGCGCGGCCACGGTTGGCATTGCGCAGGACAAGCTCGCGGATATTTTGAAAGATACCAATGACCGCGTGGGCGATTTCATCGCCACCGGTGGCGGCCCAATGGCGGATTTTTTTGATCGCGTAGCCCCCAAGGTCGGCGTCACGGCAGAGCTGTTCCGCAAGCTTTCCGGCCCGCAGGCGCTCCAACTCTATGTGAAAAGTTTGGAGAAGGCGAACCTGAACCAACAGGACATGACCTTCTTCATGGAGGCCATGGCCTCTGACAGCACCGCATTGCTGCCTTTGCTCAAGAATGGCGGCTCGGCGATGGCGGAATATGCGGCGAAGGCCCAAGCCCTCGGCGCCGTCATGGATGATAAAACTGTCGCGAGTTTCGCGCGGGCAAAGCAGAGCATTTCAGAAATCGGTCTTGCGATGACTGGCTTCAAAAACATCATAGCGCAGCAGGTGGTGCCACCGCTCGCGGCCATGGCGCGGGCTTTCGTCACTGCCGCCCAAGAGGGTCACTGGCTTGGCGATCTGGTGCGCGGTTTTGCTGATCTGATCCCGCGCCTGTCGACCTATGTAGCAACCTTCGTCGGCGTTATCGGCGTGAAATGGGTGGTCGCATTTGCTGCCGCCCGTGTCGCCACCCTAACGCTGGTGGGGGCGCTGACCACGCTAAAAGGCGCGATAGCCCGCACCGGCATCGGCCTCATTGCGGTCGCGGTGGGCGAAATGGTCTATCAAGTCGGTCGATGGGTGAATGCCGTCGGCGGGTTGGCGGCCGCGTTCTACACGCTGAAAGCTAAGTTTCTTGATGTATTGCGCCAAATGGCCGGTGCGTGGTTCGAGTTCACATGGGCCATCGCTGAGGGGATGAACTCCGCGTTCGGAACTAGTCTCACGGGCGTAAGCAACGACCTCGGCGTGAAACTTTTCAGTGCGATGCGCAATGCACAAGACGCGGCAGCTGCTGCCAGCAGTGTTGGCGATGCAACTGAAGATGCCGTCGCACCCGTCAATCGCTTAGGCGGTGGTCTCGATCAACTGAAAGACAAAGCAGGCGGCGCGAAAGAAAAGCTATCCGCCCTGCAAAACGTCCTGAAGTCCCTCAAAGAAGAACTTGAGAAACTGCAAGCAACGCTGTGGATGACGGACCTTGACGCCTCGATCTGGGAGAAACAGCGCGAGGCCGGTGTTGCGGCGGAAACAGTCAACGGCCGTCTGATCGATAGCCAGATGCGTCAGATCGACGGCATGAAGCGCCTCAAGGCTGCCACCGAAGAGTGGAAAGACAGCATCAGCTCGGCCTTCTCCAGCTTCATCACCCAAGGCGGCAGCTTCAAGAAAGTCTTGAGCGATATCATAGGCAAGCTGGCTGAGATGATGATGAACAGAGCCTTCGAAAGCCTTTGGGCAACCAAAGGCGGCGGCGGCTTCTTAGGCGGGGCCATGAAGCTCTTGGGCTTCTCGAACGG
>DALYSR010000205.1:0-4451 GCA_031991825.1 Paracoccaceae bacterium | reverse complement strand
CGCTTGGAAGTTCTTGTAAACGCTTGCAAAGCGCACATAAGCCACGGTGTCGATCCGCGCCAACCTTTCCATCACGATCTCGCCAATGGTGCGCGAGGGGATATCCGTGTCACCCAAAGATTCCAATCGACGCACGATACCGGAAATCATCTGGTCGATGCGTTCGGGTTCGATCGGGCGCTTTTGCATCGCGATGCGGATCGAACGCTCCAACTTGTCGCGGTCGAAATCTTCGCGTTTGCCGGAGGATTTCACCACCACAAGATCGCGCAACTGCACGCGTTCATAGGTCGTGAAACGCCCGCCACAGGCCGGACAGAAGCGGCGACGGCGGATGGCGACATGGTCTTCGGCGGGGCGAGAGTCCTTCACTTGCGTGTCGATATTGCCGCAGAATGGACAGCGCATCGCCCCCTCCTATGTTCGGGTTTCAGACCAATGGGGGTATTATCCCCTGTTTGTTCCGCAGAGTATAGAGGGCTCTCGCCGATTTGGGCAAAGGGCAAACTGCCGCTACAGGATATAGCGGCAGCTGTGTGTCCGCCAAGACTCAGTCGCTTAGACGCCGACCATGCCGGTGTAAGGTGCGGGTCCGTAAGAATTGGGACCGATATCCGACGGACGGGTCAACCAATACAGCATCAGCAAGCTGACCACCAATTGCGCAATGCCCATGGCAGCGATGCCGCTGAGGCCAAGGAAGGTCGCAGGCCCGCGCAAGCTGTCCGGATCAACGCCGCTGTTTTGCAACTGCGCAAAGGCGAAGATGCCGGTGAACAATCCGATCAGCGTGACCAAGCTGATCAGCATCGGGATCAGCGCATACCAGCCCGGACGTCCCGTATCTTGCAAGCGCCGCCATGCCGCTGCAAGCAGAGGAATATAAAGCGCCAAGCCCCAAATGCCGCTCAGAATTTCTCTGTCCTGTCCGGTTGTCGGATCCGGCCCCAGCAAAAGCGCATCGAGCAGCGAAAAGGCGATCGCGCCAAGCAGGTAGAACAGGAAGAACCACCAGAATTCCGATCGGGCCGCGCGGCCCGCGAAAGTGAAATACTTGCTGAAACAGGTCGAAATTGCTGTGCCGAATGTCATGGCTCGCTCCGAATGCTCACATCAATCCAAGATCAACGCGGGCTGGGATCAGGGCGTTCCTTGTGCAATGGCCTAGCGGTCGAATTTATGGCCCAGATAGTTGAACAGCATATAAAACGGCAGCGGCGATAGGGCCAAGGCGATAGCCGCCCAAAGCGGCAGCCCCCAGCTTTGATAGGTGAAGGGCGCAAGAATTGCGAAGCTCCAGAAGATGGCGCTGCCCAGACTGCCGCTCAACCCCGCTTCCAGCCAAAAGAAGATCATGGATCCGAAGGCTGCGATCATCACTAAAGTGGTGAACCAGCCCCAGACATGCAGACCAAACAGCCATTCCAGCGCGGGGCTTAGTCCCATGATGGCGGCGATGATATTGATCACGCAAAGGGCCAGCGACCCAAAGAAACCGACCGAAGAGATGAGCATAAGCCACCGCGTTTAGACCTGCCGCTCCATCAGCGGCCCGCAGGCAGGCTAGCCCCGCACAAGGCGCCCCGCAAGCCCTTGTGACCAAAGAAAAAGGGGCGGTAAAACCCGCCCCTTCTTTGATTACTGATCGAGGAAGCTGCGCAATTTGCGCGACCGCGACGGATGCTTCAGCTTGCGCAACGCCTTCGCTTCGATCTGGCGGATACGTTCGCGGGTCACCGAGAACTGCTGGCCGACCTCTTCCAGCGTGTGGTCGGTGTTCATACCGATGCCGAAACGCATCCGCAGCACACGTTCCTCACGCGGGGTGAGCGAGGCCAGAACGCGGGTCGTGGTTTCCTTCAGGTTTTCCTGAATGGCGGAATCCAGCGGCAGGATCGCGTTCTTGTCTTCGATGAAGTCGCCAAGCTGGCTGTCTTCCTCGTCGCCGATCGGCGTCTCCAGCGAGATCGGTTCCTTGGCGATCTTCATCACCTTGCGAACTTTTTCCAGCGGCATCTGCAGCTTTTCGGCCAGCTCTTCCGGCGTCGGCTCGCGGCCGATTTCGTGCAGCATCTGACGACCGGTGCGGACCAGCTTGTTGATCGTTTCGATCATATGGACCGGAATACGGATGGTCCGTGCCTGATCGGCGATCGAGCGGGTGATCGCCTGACGGATCCACCAGGTCGCATAGGTCGAGAACTTATAGCCGCGACGATATTCGAACTTATCCACCGCCTTCATCAGGCCGATGTTGCCTTCCTGGATCAAGTCCAAGAACTGCAGGCCACGGTTGGTGTATTTCTTCGCAATCGAGATCACCAGACGGAGATTGGCTTCCACCATTTCCTTCTTGGCCTGACGGGCTTCTTTTTCGCCCTTCTGGACCTGCTGGACGATACGACGGAATTCCGAAATATCGACGCCGATATATTGGCCGACGGCCTTCATCTCGGCGCGCAGCTCGTCAACCTTGTCGCCGGTTTTCTCGAACAGGGTCTGCCAGCCGCGCGCGCCTTTGGCGATCATGCGGTCGGTCCAGCTTGGATCCAGCTCGTAGCCTTGGTATTCGTCGATGAACTCACGACGGTTGATACGGGCCGCATCGGCCAGTTTCACCATCGACGAGTTGATCGACATGATCCGCTTGTTGATGCCGTACAGCTGGTCGATCAGCGCTTCGATACGGTTGTTGTGCAGGTGAAGTTCATTCACATACACCACCAGCTCGCTACGCAGCTTCTGATAGGCCGCCTCTTCCGCCGCCGAGAACCGCGAGGTCGACGACAAAGTGGCCGACATGCGGGCTTGCTGCATCGCTTCCAGCATCTCGTAATCGCGCGCGATCGAATCGAGGATTTCCAGAACCTTCGGCTTCAGCGCCGCTTCCATCGCCGCAAGCGACATGTTCTGGCCGTCTTCGTCTTCGTCGTCATCATCCGAACGCATCAGCGGATTGCCGTCGGCATCCAGTTCGGGCTCGTCCGAACGCGAGCGCGCGGCGCCGGTGGCACCTGCAGCCCCCGCGACGCTATCCAGATCAGGGCCAACCAATTCGTCGTCGCCATCCAGCGAACGGCCGAAGGTGGCCTCCAGATCGATCACGTCGCGCAGCAGGATGTCTTCGCTCAGAAGTTCGTCGCGCCAGATGGTGATCGCTTGGAAGGTCAGCGGGCTTTCGCACAGGCCCGCGATCATCGTGTTGCGACCGGCCTCGATACGCTTGGCAATCGCGATTTCGCCTTCGCGCGACAGCAGTTCGACCGAACCCATTTCGCGCAAATACATACGAACCGGATCGTCGGTGCGATCCAGATTTTCGGTGGCAGCCCCAACAACGGCCACCTCGCGCGAGCCGCCGCTCGACACATCCACCAGATCGCCGCCCGCGGCGTCGGGTTCTTCTGCTTCTTCGTCTTCGATAACGTTGATGCCCATTTCCGAGAGCATCGACATCACGTCTTCGATATGTTCCGAGGAAGCCTGCTCGGGCGGCATCACCTGATTGAGCTGGTCAATCGTGATGTAGCCGCGCTCGCGGGCGTCTGCGATCATTTTCTTGACCGCAGCCTGGCTCATATCGAGCGAGATATCCGGCTCATCGCCTTCGGGCTTGCCGTCGTCAGTGTCTTTCAGGGCCATGTCTGCTCCTTGAGGGCGCGGGCGAATCGGTTCTGGCTGAGCGAATCAATAACGCGAATCATGCTGGTTTACAGTCCAGCGTAAGGGAATCGAAGTCATTGCGGCTCGAAAAAGCCTGTTTCATAGTTTACCTCCCCGTTCTTCCGCCTTTGCCGCCACGGGAAAAATCAATGCTATTGTGCACTTGGCGAGCACGGTCAAGTTCTTCGCGGTTCAGTTCGACGCCATTCGGTGCCACCACCGAATCAGCTTTCGCTTCCTGAGTCCCGCGCGCGGCAATCTGACGAGCTTCGGCGGCCTTCGACAAGCGCCAAGTAAGCCCCTCGTCGGCCACCCCACTAAGATCGTCTTCTGCATCGGCAATTTCAAGTCGATGCGCGCGATCTGCGAATAAACGTCCCAGTGCTTCGCCCAAACATTGCGCCGCGCCCTCCTGCGGCGCATCGGCGCGCAGGGCTTGGGTGATGCGCACATGCGGATGCAAAAGCACGGATTCGGTCGGCAGCGGGGCCTGTTCCATCAGAACGGACAGCAGGTCGGGATCGGCTTGGTGATACAGCAAAAGGCTGCGCAGCAGATCATGCCCCTCGCCGCGAAACTCCAGTCTTTCAAGGGCGGATTCATGTGCGGCGATCAGCGCGGGGTGGTTGATGCAGACTGCCAGAACGACGGCTTCGCGCAAGATATCCGGCCCGACCTCCACATCCAAAGCCAGCAGGCTGGCCCGTGTCGACGCCATGGGCGCCACCGGCTGGAACTTCACGCCCCGCTGGCCCGGCACCCAAGGCGCACGCGGCCCGCGGGGCGGC
>DALYSR010000204.1:0-4482 GCA_031991825.1 Paracoccaceae bacterium | reverse complement strand
GCGGGCTGCATTTTATCCCATATGTGCCCGTGGCCGTCAGGGTCATCTCGATCTCTTGGTTGATCTTGCCCAAATGCTTTGGCGCGCCTTCGGGCAGCATGCCGGGGATCGTCGCGGCATTATGGCTGGGATGGGTCGCCCGAAAAACCACCGTATCACCGGATGCGATCCGCAGGAAATCCGGCTCATAGACCATCGCGCCGGTTTCACCGCGATTGAGCATTTTGACCTCATGGACTTCGGCCATAACAGGGGAGGCGATCAGCAAAGACAGGGTCACGACAAAGGCACGCATGGGTTAATTCCTTGATATCGAAGTGAAATGAAGCACCGTCTTGCCGCTGATCGAGTCAAGCAGAAGCTGTGCATCGACGTTGAACACCGCGCGCAAAAGCGCCGGTTGCAGCACCTCGGCAGGCGCGCCAGAGGCCACGATGCGCCCGCCCTGCAGGCAGATCAGCCGGTCACAGCGCAGCGCGTGGTTCAGATCATGCAGGGCCATGATGGTGGTGATCGACAGGCGATCGATCAGGTCCAGCACCGAAAGCTGGTGATGGATGTCAAGATGGTTGGCCGGTTCATCCAGAACCAGCAGCGCGGGCTTTTGGGCCAAGGCGCGTGCGATATGGGCGCGCTGCCTCTCGCCCCCCGACAGGCTGTCCCAGTCGCGCCGGTCAAAGCCCGCAAGCCCGACATCGGCCAAGGCGCGTTGCACTGCCGCCTCATCGGCGCGGCTCCACGGGCTTAGGGCGGACAGCCATGGCGTGCGCCCCAGCGCAATCGCATCATGGACAGTCATCCGTTCGGATGCCTCTTGCGACTGCGCCACAAAGGCCAGACGGCGGGCGATATCGCGACGCGACACCTCATGCAGCGCAATGCCTTGCAACCGGACGGCACCGTGGTCGGGCCGCAGCAATCCGGTCAGCACCCGCAAAAGCGTCGATTTTCCCGACCCGTTCGGGCCGATCAGCCCCAGCGTTTCATTCTGGCGCAGCGACAGGTTGACGTCTTGAACGATCTGGCGGCCCTTGACGCGATACGAAAGGCCTGTCGCCTCGAGCATGACCGGCATCATGGCCGCCGCCTCATGCGCAGCAACAGAAGGCCGAAGCAGGGCGCGCCGATAAGGGCGGTGATCACGCCGATCGGCAGAACCTGCCCTGAGATAAGAATGCGCGACAGCACATCCGAGGCGACCAAGAACACCGCCCCCATCAGGGCGGAGGCGGGCACCAGCCGGTGATGGCGATGGCCAAAGAGCAGGCGTGCCGCATGGGGCACCACCAGCCCGACAAATCCCACCGCACCGATGATCGAGACCATCAGCGCCGTCATGGCGGCGGCCGTCCCGATCAGCAAAAGCTTGGTGCGCATGACATTGATGCCCAGCGATGCGGCGGATTCCGCGCCAAAGCCGAAAGCGTCCAAGGTCCGCATTTGCACCAAGCAGACCAGCGTGCCGATCACCGCCACCGGCACCGCCAAGCCCACATCATCCCAGCGCACCCCAGACAGATTGCCCATCAGCCAAAACATGATGCCGCGGGCTTGTTCGGAATTGGCCGAGCGGGTAATCAAGAAGGAGGTCAGGGCGTTGAACATCTGGCTTCCGGCGATGCCTGCCAGAATGATCTGGCCGGAGGCGCGGGCAGCATGTCCGGCCCCAGAGGCGGTGGCCAGCAGCGCCACCACTGCAAAGGCGGTGATGCCCCCTGCAAGGGCCCCCAAGGACATGGAAATCGCGCCCGCGCCGAGGCCGCCCAGCGTGACCAAGACCGCGCCGGTCGATGCGCCTGCGGAAATGCCAAGCAGATAGGGTTCGGCCAAGGGATTGCGCAGCAGGCTTTGCAAGACCACCCCTGACAAAGCAAGGGCTGCGCCGCAACAGGCGGCCGTGATGGCGCGGGGCAGACGATAGGACCAGATGATCCCTTCATCGATCTTGTCGATCAGGTGATCGGCGCCGAACAACCGATTGTCCAGCGCCATCACCACCGTCTGCAGCGGGATCGAGGTTTCGCCGATGGCCGTGCCCGCCAATAAGGTCACCAGCAGCAACAGGACCGACAGCGCCAGAAGCGCTGCCAGCCGTGCCGCATTGCCCGCAAGGGGCGCGTCGGATGCGATCACTTGTTCGCCTCGGCCAAGGCCGCGACCAGCTTTTCGATGCCAGTGACGCGGCGCAGCGAGGGCTCCATCTCCTGCGCGCCCAAGAGGATGATGCGACCGGCGCGCACCGCGTCCATTTGGCTGGCCACCGGATCGGATTGCAGGAATTCAAGCTTCTTCTCGATGTCATCCGCCGCAAAACGACGGCGGTCCATTTCCGCCAGCACCAGCCAGGTCGGATTGGCCTTGGCGATGGTTTCCCAGCCAACGGTCGGCCATTCCTCGTCCGAGGTGACGACATTGCGCAGACCGATCGCCTTGAGCATCGAGCCTGCCGCCCCGCTCTGGCCTGCCATATAGGGATCGAGTTCAAGATCGGCCGAAGAGAACCAGATCGCCGCGCTGACGCCTTCGGTGTTCAGGGCTTGGGCCTGAGCGACGGCGGCCGCCTCCCGCGCTTTCAGAGTCTCGATGACCTCGGCGGCTTGGGGCTGGCGATCGAAGATCTGGCCGATTTCAGTGATCGATTTGTAAATGCTTGCCACGTCAAACGCGGTGGTGCGGGTGCCATCCGCGCCGACAAGATTGTCTTTGCCGTCGCAATCGGTCGGCATGATATAGGTTCTGACGCCCAGATCATGGAACTGCGGGCGGGTGCCCACCGCGCCTTGTTGGCCGATCATCCATTCGAATTGCGTCAGGGCAAGCTCTGGGCGCTTGGCCATGACCGCTTCGAAGCTGGGCATATTGTCGGCAATGCGCGCGACCTTGTCGTTTTGATCTTTGAATTCGGGCAGGATTTCGGTGAACCACAGCGCGGTTCCGGAAACCTGTGCGCCCAGCCCCAGAGCATAAAGGATTTCCGTTCCCGATTGCCCGATCGATACAACATTTTCAGGCGCCGCCTCAAAGGTTTGGGCGAAACCGCAATTGTCGATGGTCAGGGGATAGCTGGTCGCTTGCGCCTGAGCGGCCTGCGCCGCGATGGTCAAGGCAAAGCCCGCAGCAAGCGGCAGAGCAAAATATCGTTTCGTCATGGATCGGCTCCAAGCTAGAGCCGAAGAGGGGATGGCGATGTGCCATGCCCTCACATCCGCGGGCGCATGGGCCCATCGGTGATCTGGTCATGTCTCTTCCTCCCCGACACCCCGTCGGCTCGTTGTTGCATTATGCCGGTAGGTCTCCTGACTTGCGGGTCAAAGCGCTGAGCCCCCTTCCCGGGATCGCTCCCAGTGGTTTGTGGATCAGTGCTCGCCGCCTACAGTTGCGGGGGCAGTTCCATTTGCGTGATGGATTACGCTTTGGATTCCCTGTTATTTCCTCGCGGAAACCGGCAGATTATGCGTAGCGGAAATATCGGATAAGCCGCAAGGGTAATTACCGGCGGCGCAGCAGATAAATATCCATGATCCATCCGCGCTCGATACGGGCTTTGGCGCGCTGCGCCAAAATCTGGGGACCGGCCGTTTCAAGCGGGCCGTGGATCAGGATCTGATCCTGCATTCCCAGATAGGCGCCCCACCAGATATCCACGCGGCGCGGGTCCAGCGTTTGAAAGGCGCAATCGCCGTCCAGCATGATTGCAAGCGTATCCACACCGGCGGGCCAGCCGCTGGTTGCAAGCTTGCGGCCCGTGGTGATCATCACAGGTTCGCCAATCATATTGAGCGGGATGGCATGGGCCGCGGTCAGCAGTTGCAACGAGGTGATGCCTGCCAGCACGCGAATGGTGATGTCGCGACGGGCCGTCAAGCGATTGGCAATGCGCAGGCTGCTGTCAAAGAGCGATGGATCGCCCCAGACCAGCATGATGACCTCTTGCGCCGCAGGATCGATACTCTGGTCCCATAATGCCGCGATTTCGTCATGCCAAGCATCGACGCGCAGGGTATAATCCGCAATGCGCGCATCGCGTTCGGGCATTTGGAAATAGGCCCGTTTCGCATCGGATTTGGTGAGATAAAGGTCGCAAATGGTGTCGCGCAGGGCCGCCAGTTCTTTGCGGTCGCCCGATTTGATCGGAATGAGAACCTGATCAGCTTGCGCAAGGGCGCGAATGGCTTCCCCCGTAAGCTGATCCGGATTGCCGCTGCCGATCCCAATGAATGTCAATCGCATCAAGGCTCTCCATCGCGCGCTTTGGCACAGGCAATAAGCGGGCGAGATGCGGTCTGACAAGCGGGTTTTGTCCGATGCTGCATTTCGACTGCGTCAGGCAGGCGGCAGATGTGCTGGCAGATCAGGTGACGCCAGATCAAAACGGCGACGTCGTGGTGTCAGGACATTGGATGAGACGGGAAACGCGTGCCGCGCTATCGCGGCGCTCAAGGCGGCGGCGCTGATCGGCGACATCGCCCCCCCGAAAAGGGC
>DALYSR010000203.1:0-4495 GCA_031991825.1 Paracoccaceae bacterium | reverse complement strand
GTTGCTGGGGGACGGTGGGGGCTTGCGGAAGGACTTGCCTTTGGCGCGCGCTCGGGCCATGCCTGAGGGCATGACAGAACATGACGACGAGATCGCTGCTCCGATGACGCTGGCTTTGCTGGGCTGGTCGGAGTTCTATGAAGGCCAGCTTCTTGACGAAGATGCCGGGCTGGTGCCGATGCGCATTACCAATGTCCATCGCGCCAAGGTCACCGCCTTGTCGGTCGAGGGGCCGGAAAAGTTGGAGCTGCCCTATAAGCACCGCACCACCGATTATGCGGTGGGGGATTGGGTGCTGGCGGATCTGGACAAGGGGCAGGTGGCGCGCCTGCTGGAGCGGCGGTCCTTGTTGCGCCGTCGCACCGAAGGATCGCATCTGTCGCAGCTTATCTCGTCGAATATCGATACGCTGTTCGTCGTCACCTCGTGCAACGAAGATTTCAGCGCGGCCCGTCTGGAGCGCTATCTGGCCTTGGCCAACGAGGCGGATATCACGCCGGTGATCGTGCTGACCAAGGCGGACAAGATCGATGATGCGGGCCGCTTCATTGCCGAAGCGCAGGCCTTGCAGCGTGATCTGCAGGTTGTCAGCCTGAACGGCTTGTCGCCCGAGGCGGTGGAAACCTTGCAGCCGTGGTGCGGCATTGGCCAGACCGTGGCTTTGGTCGGATCGTCGGGGGTGGGCAAGTCGACCTTGCTGAACACTTTGGCCGCGAAAGAGGGCGAGGACCGTCAGCTGACCGGCGAAATCCGCGAGGATGACGCCAAGGGCCGCCATACGACGACATCACGCTCATTGCACAGGATCAAGGGCGGCGGCTGGGTGATCGACACGCCCGGCATGCGGTCGCTGCATATGGGCGATGCGGCATCCGGTCTGGGGCAGTTGTTCGCCGAGATCATCGAAATGGCCGAGCAGTGTCGCTTCCGCGATTGCACCCATGCGCATGAACCGGGCTGTGCGGTGACGGCGGCGGTGAAATCGGGCGTGCTGGATGCGGAGCGGGTGGAACGCTGGCGCAAGCTGGATGAAGAGAACCGCGAGAATACCGTCGTATTGACGGGGCCGCGCGGCAACAAGACTGCGCCCAAGACGCCGAAGGGACGGCGGCGCTAGGGCTGCTGAGGCTTTAAAGATGAGTATTTGGAAAAGGTGCAAAGCGGGTAGGCTTTGCGCCTTTTTCTATGGGCGGGTTTAGATGCAAAAAAGCGCCGGAGAGGATCCGGCGCTTTTTAAGTGTGGGATCGATCCGGTCGGGGCTTATGCCTCGGCGCGGATGATTTTTTGGAATTGTTCGAACACTTGTTCGTTGCCGGCGATCAAGGCACCATCTTCGATCGGGTCTTGGCCTGCACGCAGACCAGAGACCATGCCGCCGGCTTCTTTGACCAACAGCACACCGGCTGCGGTATCCCAAGGTTGAAGCTCACGCTCCCAATAGCCTTCGTAGCGGCCAGCCGCAACGTAAGCCAGATCGAGCGAGGCTGCCCCCCAACGGCGCACGCCTGCGGTCACCGGCATCAAGCGCGCCAGATCCTGCAAGGTGGCGGGCAGGGTTTTCTTTGCGGCGAAAGGAACGCCGGTGGCGAAGACCGATTCGATCAGGCTACGACGGCCCGAGACACGAATGCGGCGGCTGTCGTTCAGCCATGCGCCTGCGCCTTTTTCGGCCCAGAACATCTCGTCTTTGGCCGGATCATAGACCACGGCCGAGACGATCTCGCCTTTATGTTCCAATGCGATCGACACGGCCCAATGGGGCATGCCGTGCAGGAAGTTGGTGGTGCCGTCCAGCGGGTCGACAATCCAGCGACGGGTCGGGTCTGCACCCGCTGCCGCACCGGTTTCTTCGCCCAGCCAGCCGTAGGTCGGACGTCCGCCCATCAGCTCTTCGCGGATCTGGCGTTCGGCTTCACGGTCGGCCTTCGAGACGAAATCGCCCGGTCCTTTGGAAGAGACCTGAAGGTTCTCGACCTCGCGAAAATCCTTAACAAGGCTGCGGCCTGCGCGGCGCGCGGCCTTGATCATCAGGTTCAGGTTGGCGCTGCCCTGCATCGTTTCGTCTCCGTTCGGTTTGAACGGGATCACTTACACGGAAGGGGGGGGGATGGAAAGGGGGCTTGGCCGGCAGATTGACGCATAAATGCGCTTGTTATGGTGCCTGGAGCTTAATCGGCTCGCTTCTAGCAAGGCGGAGGAACTCTTGCATATAGGGTTTTGTCGCATCATCCGCGCGAGTCGCGGCAAAGAGGCTTTTGGTCACGACATGCGGTCCGAGCGGGCGGGTGATGTAATCCGAATGGGATTTCAGGTCGCGCAGGACCCAGTCGGGCAGCACCGAAACGCCGCGATTGGAGCCGACCAGCATCAGGATCACCGCCGTCAATTCGACGGGGCGTTGGGCGCGGGGTTCGACGCGGGCGGGGGTCAGCAGTTCGGTGAAGACATCAAGTTTGTCGCGTCCGACCGGATAGGTGATCAGCACTTGGTCGCGGAAGTCTTCGGCGGTGATGACGTCTTTTTGCGACAAGGGATTGAGCGAGGAGGCTACGAAGCGCGGGTGGTAGTCGAACAGCGGGTTATAGGTGAGGCCCGCCAGCGGTTCGGGGTTGGAGGTGATCACGAGGTCCACTTCCTCGCGCTGCAAGGCGGGGAAGCTGTCGAAGGCAAGGCCTGCGCGGATGTCGACATCGACATCGGGCCAAGAGCGGCGGAACATTTCCAGCACCGGAAACAGCCAGTCGAAACAGGCGTGGCATTGGATGGCGATATGCAGGCGGCCGGTTTTGCCGGAGCGGAGCGCGTTGAATTCTTCTTCCAGCAGTTCGATTTCCGGCAAGATGCGTTCGGCGGCGCGCAGCATCCTTATACCGGCTGCCGAGAGGCGCATGGGTTTCGAGCGGCGCACGAAGAGTTCCATCCCCGCTTGCGCTTCCAGATTGGCGACTTGATGCGAGAGCGCGGATTGGGTGATGTTGAGCACATCCGCCGCGCGGGCAAGGCCGCCTGCCTGATGGATGGCGCGGATGGTGCGCAGGTGACGCAATTCGATATACATGAGTCCAACCACAAGATCATCGTGAAGATTATGAATTTGTGTCACATGGGGGTTTCTGGCACAAGGCCCGTAACGTAAATGGAGTCTGTTATGTCCGCGCCGCGCATCTCGTTCGAATTTTTCCCGCCGCAGTCCTTGGACGCGTCGTTCCGGCTGTGGGAAACGGTGCAGGCGCTGGCTCCGATGGACCCGTCTTTCGTGTCGGTGACCTATGGGGCGGGGGGCACCACGCGCAAGCTGACCCATGAGGCGGTGGGGACCATTCACAAGAACTATGGTCTGAACGTGGCGGCGCATTTGACCTGTGTGGATGCGTCGAAAGCCGAGACGATGGAGATCGTGCAGGCCTATGCCGAAGTGGGGGTCACCGAGATCGTGGCCTTGCGCGGTGATGCGCCGAAGGGGGCCGCGGGCTGGAGCAAGCATCCCGAGGGCTTCGCATCCTCGGTGGAATTGGTCGAGGCTTTGGCGCAAACCGGCAAGTTCAAGATCCGCGTGGGGGCATATCCCGAGCCGCATCCCGATAGCGATGATACCGCAGCCGATGTGGCCTTCTTGAAGCGCAAGGTGGATGCGGGGGCCAGTTCGGCGATCACGCAGTTCTTCTTTGATGTGGACGCGTTCTTCCGCTTCCGTGATGCGGCCGCGGCGGCGGGGATCGATGCGCCGATCCTGCCGGGCATCCTGCCGGTGACCAGCTGGGCGGGCGCTAAGAAATTCGCGGCGCGCTGTGGGGCGGCTTTGCCTGCCGGTCTGGACGAGGCATTTACCGCAGCGGTTGATGCTGGTCGCGAGGAGGCCTTTGCCATCGCGCATTGTGTCGATCTATGCGAGCGGCTGTTGAAGGGCGGTGTGGAGGATTTGCATTTCTATACCTTGAACCGTCCGCATCTGACCCGTGAGGTGGTGCGCGGCTTGGGGCTGAAAGTGGCAGCTCTGTAAGACCTTCAGAGATTGCATTGGAAGGAGGCCCCCGGTTCAGGGGCCTTTTTTGTTTGATTTACGCAGGTTGCGATCTATTTTGCGGCGGTTATTAACAAAGGATGGGACGCGATGAGCGACAGCGCGCAAGCCACTGCATCGGGTGTGAAGCCCGTCTATATTCTGAACGGGCCGAATTTGAACCTGTTGGGGCAGCGCCAGCCCGAGGTTTACGGTCATGAGACCTTGGCCGATGTCGAAGCGCGCTGTGCGGCGCTGGCGGGTGAGTTGGGCTTGGAGATGCGGTTCTTCCAGTCCAATCATGAAGGCGTGCTGATCGACCTGATCCATGAGGCACGGCTGCAGGCCAGTGGCATCGTGATCAATCCGGCAGCTTTCACTCATACATCCGTGGCGATCCTGGATGCGCTGAATGCTTTTGATGCGCCGGTTCTGGAGGTGCATATTTCGAACGTCCATAAACGCGAGGCGTTTAGGCATCATTCCTTCGTATC
>DALYSR010000202.1:0-4538 GCA_031991825.1 Paracoccaceae bacterium | reverse complement strand
TGCAACACCGCCTTATGGCCGATGGTGCAATGCGCGCCGATCACCAAAGGATAGTCCGGATCGGTATGCAAGACGCAGTTTTCCTGCACATTGCTGCCCGCGCCGATATGGATCAATTCGTTATCGCCCCGCAATGTCGCCCCGAACCAGATCGAGCTATCAGCCTCAAGCAGGATCTTCCCGATCACATTGGCATCGGGAGCGACCCAAGCAGAGCGATCAATCTGCGGCACGGCATCTTGCAGGGCGTAAATCATCTGGCCTCGAATTCCTTGTTCAAGCCGCGCACGAAATCCGCAAGTTGCGGTTGGCGGTCGCGGCGAATACGCTCGGCCTTGAGGATGGTCAGCAAGGCCTCGAATGTCTGGTCCAGATCATCATTGACCAAGACATAATCATATTCGGCCCAATGACTGATTTCGTCACGACTTTTCGCCATGCGACCGGCGATTACCTCTTCGCTGTCTTGTCCACGCCCGCGCAAACGGCGGTCCAGTTCAGCAATTGACGGCGGCAGCACGAAGATCGACACCACATCGCGGCCCAAAGCCGAAGAGCGGATCTGCTGCCCCCCCTGCCAGTCGATGTCGAACAAGGTGTCGCGACCTTCGGCCATCGCCTGATCGACGGGCCCCTTGGGCGAGCCGTAGAAATTGCCGAACACTTCCGCATGTTCCAGCATGTCGCCCGATGCCACCAAGGCCTCGAACTCGTCGCGCGACTTGAAATAGTAATCGCGCCCGTGTTCTTCGCCTGCGCGCGGTGCCCGCGTGGTGGCGGAAACCGAGAACCGCAGGCTCGGGTCCCATTCCATCAGGCGCTTAGCCAAAGTGGATTTGCCAGCCCCCGAGGGCGAGGAGAGAATAAGAAGGAGACCCTTGCGCGCCATGATCATTCCACGTTTTGAACTTGTTCGCGCATCTGATCGATCAGCGTTTTCAGGTCAAGCCCGATCCGCGTCAAAGCCATATCCTGCGCTTTGGAACACAAGGTATTGGCCTCGCGCATGAATTCCTGCATCAGGAAGTCGAATTTGCGGCCAATCGGCCCCGCTTGCGCCAAAAGAACGCGGGCTGCGGCGATATGGGCGGCAAGGCGGTCCAGTTCTTCGGTGATATCCTGTTTGACGGCCAGCAAGGCCAGTTCCTGCGCCAGACGCAGCGGATCGATCCCGTCGGTCACGCCCATCAGCTTGGCCACAGCCTCTTGCAACTGCTGGGCGGATGCGGAGGCCCGCGCGGCAGCGGCGGGCTTGGCTTGATCCACCAAAGCGTCGATCTGATCCAATTGGCTGGTGATCGCGCGGTTCAGGGCCGCCCCTTCGGTCGCGCGGGCGGCTTGGAATTCGGCCAGCAGCGGCGCGAAATCGGCCAGCAGCGCTTGGCGCAGCGGGCCAGTATCTTCTTCGACGGCATTGGTTTCCACCACGCCGCGCTGGCTTAGGATTTCCGCGGGCGATACCGGCTGCACCGGCAGTCCCGCCATCGCCGCCGCATCGCCGATCTTGCGCATCGCGGCCATGACCGATGCCAGCGCCACAGGATTAAGCGCAAGCCCCGCCTGCCCGCTTTCCGCATCGCGCGACAGCCGCAGGTTCAGCGATACATTGCCCCGCGTCAGCGTCTTTTGCAGATCGGCCCTGAGCGCAAGTTCCAAGCCTTCCACCCAATCGGGCAGCCGCAGGCGCAGATCCAAGCCCTTGCCATTCACCGCTCGAATATCCCACGCCCAGACATAGCCATGGCCCTGCCCTTTTCGTGCCGCAAATCCGGTCATAGAAACGCTCATCGTTATCCTTCCCTTGGCGCTGCACCCGGCATTTGACGCAAAAGCTATCGCGGATATTTACCATTAGATAAGAAAGATTCCTTACCGCGCCGTGAATGTGCTATTTAAGATTTTACAGACCGAAAGCATGTTGCCCTAGGTCAGAGTTTCGCCGTCTTGGACATGTTGGACAAGCGGTCTTATGCGCGCTTAGCACAGCCGTTGTATTTTGGGCAAGCGGGTTGAATTTGTTGGTGTTGTTCGTTTGATTTAGCGAGTGCGGAGTAGTTGGTAATGTTTTTTGAATGGTTCAATCGTCCCTCGATCACCCCCGAGCGCAACGATATCGGCCTGATCGCCGAACTGCGCTGCTACTGGGAAGCGCTGCGCGTCGATGGCGCGATCCCCCATCGCAATCAGATCGATCCGCGCGGCTTCGGGGAAGCGCTGGAAAATTGCGTGCTGGTCGAAAGCGTGGCACCGGGCATGGCGCGGGTACGCATCGCCGGCAAGGTCTTCACCGAATTGATGGGGATGGATATCCGCGCGATGCCGCTGTCCTGCCTGTTCATGGGCGATGCGCGGCCGCAACTGCAAGCTGATCTGACCAATCTGTTTTCGCGCGGGACGGCGCTGACCTTGCGGGTCGATGCGGCGCAGGGCTTGGGTCGTCCGCCGCTGCGGGGCCAGCTGCAGCTTTTGCCGCTGATCGGCGCGACGGGGCGTGTGGATCTGGCGCTTGGCTGCATCGAATTGAGCGGCCAGATGGGCCAACAGATGCGCCGCTTCAATATCCGCGCCAGCCATCACCAGAATCTGGTGCCGCAAGACAGCATCCTGCCAGCCTTCCCGATCACCCAGCCCGAAAGCTTCAGCGATCTGCCACGGATTTCCCTGCCGACACCGCGCAGCATGCCACGGGCGATGGCCGCGCAAGGCCCGCGCAACCATCTGCGGGTGATTTCGGAAAACAGCGCGATTTCGCCGCGCCCCGAAAGCGACGGTCGTGACCGGTCGAGCTTCTTGAAGCTGGTCTGATCAGACAGCATTCTGCGGCCAAAACAAAAGGGGCGGACCTGTTCAGGCCCGCCCCTTTGCATGGTGATCGCTGCGATCAGACTGCGATGCGGCGGTTTTCTTCGCGCAAAGCCAGCAGTTCTTCCGCAACCAAGAAGGCCAGTTCCAGCGATTGGCTGGCATTCAGGCGCGGGTCGCAAGCGGTGTGGTAGCGATCCGACAGGTCTTCGTCCGATACCGCGCGCAGGCCGCCGGTGCATTCGGTGACATCCTTGCCGGTCATCTCGAAATGGACGCCTGCCGGAATGGTGTTTTCCGCACGGTGGACGGCGAAGAATTCGCGAACCTCGCGCAGCACGGAATCGAAGGGGCGGGTTTTGTAACCGCTCGACGATTTGATCGTGTTGCCGTGCATCGGATCGCAAGACCAGACGACATTGGCACCTTCTTCCTGCACAGCCTTGATCAGACGCGGCAAGTGATCGCCCACCGAACCCGCACCGAAGCGCGCGATCAGGGTCAGACGACCCAGCTCGTTTTCGGGGTTCAGCTTGGCCATCAGCACCTTCAGGTCTTCGGCGGTGGTGGTCGGACCACATTTCAGACCGATCGGGTTCAACACGCCCGAGCAGAATTCGACATGGGCGCCATCGGGCTGACGGGTGCGGTCGCCGATCCAGATCATGTGACCCGAACCCGCCACGTTCTGACCGGTCAAGGAATCAACGCGGCACAAAGCTTCTTCATATTCCAACAGCAGCGCTTCGTGGCTGGTGTAGAAATGAACCGATTGCAGGGTCGGCGCGGTTTCCGAATTGATGCCGACGGCATTCATGAAATCGAGCGCATCGGAAATGCGGTTCGACAATTCACGGTAACGCTCTGCCTTGTCGCTTTCCGAGAAACCAAGCGTCCAGCTGTGCACGCGGTTGATATCGGCAAAACCACCGGTCGAGAAGGCGCGCAGCAGGTTCAGCGATGCCGCCGACTGGGTATAGGCCTGCAGCATCCGGTTCGGATCGGGCTGACGCGATTCCGGCGTCGCCTCGAAACCGTTGATGATGTCACCACGGTAAGACGCATATTCCACGCCGCCGATCACCTCGGTGGGGGCGGAACGCGGCTTGGCGAATTGACCGGCCATACGGCCCACCTTCACCACCGGCACTTTCGCGCCATAGGTCAGCACGACCGCCATCTGCAGCATGACGCGCAGGGTGTCGCGGATATTGTCGGCGCTGAATTCGGCGAAGCTTTCGGCGCAATCGCCGCCTTGCAACAAGAAGGCCTTACCCTCGCCTGCAAGCGCGAGTTGTTGTTTCAGTTTGCGCGCCTCGCCCGCAAAAACCAGAGGCGGATATTTCGCAAGTTGGGACTCAACAGCGGTCAATGCAGCTTGATCCAGATAATCCGGCATCTGCACCCGCGGTTTTGCGCGCCAATCCGATTTCTTCCAGCCCTTGGTCATGGGTCTTCTCCCGTTCTTACGGTCCATAAGCGGTAACGTAGGGCTGTATACGCAGTCACTCAGCGGAATGCAAAGACTGAAAGCAGCATTGAAAATGCACTTGGCTGCGACGTTCTCTTGCGTAACCACCCGCAATCACCGTTATTTTGCCCATCGCTTGGGCAGCACCGGTCGCAAGGTCATCCGCATTGCCTGCAAAAACGACACTCAGACCTTTTTACGCAGCGTGAAGCAGCTTTCTTTTTGCAAAAGGCCTCTCTACGCTGCGTTTAGAACAAAAACCAAC
>DALYSR010000201.1:0-4667 GCA_031991825.1 Paracoccaceae bacterium | reverse complement strand
GGTCCAGCCGTTCCAGCGTTTCTTGGCTATCATAGGGGGGCAGCAAGCCGCCGCCACGCCGCGCGATGCGTTCCGCCTTGCCCAAATGCAGATCCGACACGCATAGAAGCTGTGCCTCGGGCCAGAACAAAGCACCTGATCCCAGCAGATGCCAGTCGATATCGGCAAAGTTCAGGGGGTGGGACATCGGGTTACTCCTTCAATCCGGCAGCGCGCATAAGCGCGTCCGCCGCAGTATCGGCAAGCCTTGCGCGGCCCAAACCATGGATCGGCACGCGGCCCTGTTCCAGCATCAAGGGCGCGGCCAGTGGGCTGACGCGGTCCAGACGGCGCAGGGTGATATGGGGGCCAACCTCTTGCAACAACGCCTCGATCCGCGCGAAATCGATCAGCCCGCGCATCGCTTCATCGCGGGTGATGCGCAGCAGCAGGTGGTTGGGATCGTATTTGCGCAAGGTGTCATACAGGATATCGGAGGAAAACGTCGCCTGCCGTCCGGTCTTGCGACGGCCCTGATGGCTGCGTTCGATCAGGCCAGATATCAGCGCCACATTGCGGAAAGACCGCTTCATCACCGCATTGCCCGCAAGCCAGCCTTCCAGACCCTGTTGCAGCAGGCTCAGGTCGAACAGCGGCCAAGGGTCGGTGACAGGCTCCAGCCCCCAGATCAGCGTGCCATAGTCGGAGGCGACAAAGCCCAAAGGCGCAAGGCCCTGATCTTCCATGGCCTTTGTCACCAGCAGCCCGATGCTTTGCTGCGCGGCACGCCCCGCGAAGGAATGGATCGCCAGATGTTCCTGACCCGCATGGGGAAAGCTTTCCAACAACAACCGTCCTTCACGCGGCAGTTCGGACCTTTCGCGTTGTAAGGCCAGCCATGCGGCGGTGTCGACGGGCAGATCGGGCCAGCTATCCTGTTGGAAAATCCGTAAGATACGTTTGGCGAGCAGCGTCGATGTCGAGAAGGTCGATCCGTTGAACACTGCGATCTTGGGCGGCTTGCTGGTGCTGCGGCTGACCTCGACCGTCAGCTCGCGCAGGCCCTCGTAGCGCACCACCTCGCCGCCGATCAGGAAGGTATCGCCCACGGTAAGCGAGGCTGCGAAGTTTTCTTCGATCTCGCCCAAGAGGACACCGCCAAGGCGTTGTTTCAGGCGAACTTTCAGCGTTTCATGGCCGATGATGGTGCCCAGATTCTGCCGGATCAGGGTGGCCGCTCGGGGATCGCGCAGGGACCATAACCCGTTGCGGATCATCAGTCTTTGCCAGCGGTCATAGGCGCGCAGCGCATAGCCCCCCGTGGCCACGAAATCCAATGTGGCGTCAAAATCCCGACGGCTTAAGCCCGCATAGGGACCGGCGGTGATCACCTCGGCATAAAGCGCATCGGCGTCAAATGGGGCGGCGCAGGCGCAGATCAGGATATGTTGGGCCAAGACGTCCAAGGGACCGGCCCCGCGCGGATCACCATCCAGATCATGCGCGCGCACCGCGTCCAAGGCGGCATGGCATTCCACCACCTCCAACCGATTGGCGGGGACCAGCAGTGCCTTGGAGGGCGCGTTATAGCGGTGGTTCGACCGCCCGATCCGTTGCACCAGCCGTTTGACGTTTTTCGGCGCGCCGATCTGGATCACCAGATCGACATCGCCCCAGTCGATGCCCAGATCCAGCGACCCCGTGCAGACAACCGCGCGCAATGCGCCTGCGGCCATGGCGGCTTCGACCTTCTGGCGCTGTTCGCGTGCAAGGCTGCCGTGGTGGATCGCCACCGGCAAGGCGTCTTCATTGGCAAGCCATAGATCGCGGAAGAACAATTCCGCCTGCGCGCGGGTGTTGTGGAAGATCAGGCTGGTCTTGTAGCGCGGCAAAAGCCGCAAGATATCGGGGATCGCATAGCGCCCGCCCGATCCCGCCCATGGCGGCGTCGTCGTGGTCTGCAGGATCGAAATATCGGGATCGGGTCCGGCATCGGCCATGATGATGCGCGTGTCTTGCCCCAGAAACCGCGCCAAAGCGGGCGGGTCTTCGACGGTGGCCGATAGCCCCACACGACGCAAATTCGGGGCCAGACTTTCCAGACGGCTTAACGCCAGCATCAACTGATCACCGCGTTTGCTTTCGGCAAGCGCATGGATTTCGTCCAAGACCACCCGTTGCAGACCTGCGAAGATACGCGGCGCATCGGGATAGGACAGCAACAGCGCCAAACTTTCCGGCGTGGTCAGAAGGATATGCGGCGGATCCGCCCTTTGCCGACGCCGCGCCGATTGGCCGGTATCGCCTGACCGATCCTCAAGCCGGATTTTCAGGCCTGCGCCTTCGATGGGCCGCGACAGGTTGCGCCGGATATCCGCCCCCAAGGCCTTGAGCGGCGAGATATAGATCGTATGCAGCCCCTTATGGCTGCCATCCGCCACTTCGGCCAAGCTGGGCAGGAAGCCCGCCAAGGTCTTGCCGCCGCCGGTCGGCGCGATCAGCAGGGTCGACCGTTCCAGCCCCCGCCTCAGCATCTCCTGCTGATGCGGATGCAACTGCCAGCCTTGGGCAGCGAACCATTCGCTTAAAGAGGGGGGAAGGGCGGCCATTAGCTTTAGCTAGTCAGTAAATGTGCGAATTCAACCAAGGGGGAGATGACGTTTTCGCTTGTCTGGCGCGCGTGTCGGGCCTAAGTCCTGCGCCCATGCGGATGCTTTTTCTTGGTGATGTAATGGGACGCGCGGGGCGCACGGCGATTGCCGAGCGTTTGCCGTCTTTGCGTGCGGAATGGGGCCTCGATTTTGTCGTGGTCAATGGCGAGAACGCCTCGTCAGGTATGGGCCTGACCGGTGAACATGCCAAGGCCCTGCTGGCGGCGGGGGCCGATTGCCTGACCTTGGGCGATCATGCGTTCGACCAGAAGGACATGCTGTCCTTTATCGAGCAGGAACCGCGCATCATCCGCCCGCTCAATTTTTCCAAGATCGCACCGGGCAAGGGCGCGCGCGTCTTTACCGCGACCCATGGCCGGAAGGTGCTGGTGACGCAGGTCTTGGGGCAGGTCTTCATGAAGCGGCCCTTCGACGATCCCTTCTCGGCGATCGAACAGGTGCTGAAGGCGAACCGTCTGGGGGCCACGGTGCAAGCGGCGATTGTCGATGTCCATGCGGAAGCCACATCGGAAAAGATGGGCATGGGCCATTGGTGCGACGGGCAGGCCAGCCTTGTGGTCGGCACCCATACCCATGTGCCGACCGGCGACGCGCAGATCCTGAACGGCGGCACCGCCTATCTGACCGATGCGGGCATGTGTGGCGATTACAACAGCGTCATCGGCATGGAAAAGCTGGAACCCATCCGTCGCTTCGTGACCGGCATGGTCAAAAGCCGTTTCGAACCGGCTGGCGGTCCTGCCACCCTGTCGGGCGTCTATGTCGAAACCGATGATCGCACCGGCAAAGCCACCAAGGTCAAGATGATCCGCAATGGCGGGCGTCTGGAAGACAGCCGTCCTTAATCGCATCTAGCCCTGCAAGGCGCTCTCGCATCACCCTGCCGCTTAAGATAGTGTCGGGGGAAGCGGCGGCCCATCCGCCTGTGTCTGCGAATAAAGGAGGCGTCATATGCGCCATGTCGTTCTAGGCGGCCTGATGGCTGCAGGTCTGCTGTCGGGCTGTGCCAGCCTGCCGGAATTCGGTCGCGTCGAAGTGCAGGATGCGAAGCTGTCGCAGACCAAGCTGACCCTGATCCTAAGCGACGGCACCAATTGCCGCGTCGATTGGCGGGCGGCTCCGGTCGGGCGTCTGGACAATTGCGGGCCGGGCTTCGGCTATGCCGTACATCCGGTGCAAAACCCCAATGCCTTGGCGAAACTGTGGTCGGAACTGTCGCAAGCCTTGGGTGGTGACGGGATTGCCGCCCCGATGGCCGAAGTCGTGGTGACTGATTCGGCTGGCACCGACAAGGTCTTCGTCTCGCCGCCCGAAGTGACCGATCTCTACGATTGATGCGATTTCTTGCGCGGCTTTGGCCAAGGCCGCGCCATTCCGCCCGCCGAACTTCTTGCGGTTGCCCGCCCTGCTGGTGTATTGCAGCCCAATTCAGATAGCAGTGCGTGGAGCAAGGGCTTATGGCTGGCCATTCCAAATGGGCGAACATCCAGCATCGCAAGGGCAAGCAGGACAAGCTGCGCTCGAAGATGTTTTCGAAAATGTCGAAAGAAATCACCGTTGCCGCCAAGATGGGCGACGCTGATCCTGACAAAAACCCGCGGTTGCGTCTGGCAGTGAAGGCGGCGAAAGCCCAATCCATGCCGAAAGACGTGATCGAACGCGCGATCAAGAAATCGCAAACCGGCGACGGCGCGGATTATACCGAAATCCGTTATGAAGGTTACGGCGTGAACGGGATCGCGATCATCGTGGAAGCGATGACCGACAACCTGAACCGCACCGCATCCAATGTGCGCAGCTATTTCACCAAATGCGGCGGCAATATGGGCACCACCGGTTCGGTCGCACATAGCTTCGACCGCGTTGGCGAAATCAGCTATCCGCTGAGCGTCGGCGATGCCGACACCGTCATGATGGCGGCTTTGGAAGCCGGTGCCGATGACGTCGAAACCGATGACGAGGCGCATTACATCTATACCAAGGTGGAAGATCTGGCGGCGGTTTCCGATGCTCTGG
>DALYSR010000200.1:0-4931 GCA_031991825.1 Paracoccaceae bacterium | reverse complement strand
AATCTTCCGCCCCCATCTGGCGCGGGGTATTGGTATCAACGCCCTGCTCGCCCGCGATTTCCGCCGCCACTTTGGCCGCGAATTCCGCTTGTTCCGCATGGTTGACGGTGGCCGGATAGCCCCAGTCATAGTCGATTTCGGCAGTGACGTTATAAGCCTGAGCGGTGCCTTCGATGATCTCGAAGATGCGGCGCTTCAACATGGCGCGCACTTCAGGGTCGAAAGCGCGGATCGTGGCGCAGAAGGTGCCCTGCTCGGGGATGATGTTCGATGCGGTGCCGGTATGGATCTGCGTCACCGAAATCACCGCCTCGTCCAAGGCGTAAAGATTGCGCGACAAGATCGTCTGGATGCCCGATACCATCGCGACAATCGCCACCACCGGATCGATGCAGCCATGCGGCGTGGCGCCATGGCCGCCCTTGCCGGTGACGGTGACCCAAGCGGTATCGACCGACGCCATCAGCGCGCCAGCATTGGTCTGGAAATGGCCCAAGGGCACATTGGGCGCGTTATGGATGCCGAAGACGCGGGAGACGTTGAAACGGTCCATCACGCCTTCCTTGACCATCACCTCGCCGCCGCCGCCTTCCTCTTCCGCCGGTTGGAAGAAGAAGGCCACGCGGCCCGCGAAATTGCGGGTTTCGGCCAAATATTTGGCGGCCCCCAAAGCCATGGTCACATGGCCGTCATGGCCGCAGGCATGCATCCGACCGGGGGTGGTAGAGGCATATTCGACGCCGGTGATCTCTTCGATCGCCAGCGCATCCATATCGGCGCGGATCGCGATGGTCGGGCCCTCGGCTTGGCCGTTGATGATGGCGACAACACCGCTGGTCGCAATGCCGGTATGGATTTCGTCAACGCCGAACTCTTGCAGGCGCGCGACGATGAAGGCTGCAGTATTGTGGCAGTCGAATTCCAGTTCCGGATTTGCATGTAGATGGCGCCGCCAGCCCTTCATTTCTTCGCTAAAAGCCGCGATACGATTGAGGACAGGCATTTTCTTCTCCTTAGAACTGCTTAACGTAAGATCAAATCCGAAAATGAGAGCCGCCGCAATGCCCCGCACCCCGTTAAACCGCGACAAAAGTGACCAGCTGATCCGCGACACTGCAGCCGGATTGGCCCGCCTGCGCGAGATCATGGCGCGGTTGCGCGATCCGCAAAACGGCTGCCCTTGGGATCTGGCACAGGATTTTGCCGATATCGCGCCCTATACCATCGAAGAGGCCTATGAGGTTGAAGATGCCATTAAACGCGGCGCTTATGACGAATTGAAATCGGAACTGGGCGATCTGCTGTTCCAATCGGTCTTCCACGCCCGCATCGCCGAAGAGCGCGGCCTGTTCGATCTGGACGATGTGATCAATGCCATTTCCGACAAGATGGTATCGCGCCATCCGCATGTCTTCGGGGATGAAAGCAACCAGAAATCCGCTGAGCAGCAAGTAGCCGATTGGGAAAGCGTGAAGGCGCAGGAACGGGGTGAGGCGCGGATTTTGGACGGTGTGGCCTTGGGGCTTCCGGCGCTGACCCGCGCGGTCAAATTGCAAAGGCGCGCGGCGCGGGTGGGGTTCGATTGGCCCTCGACTGCTGAAGTTTTGGACAAGATCAAGGAAGAAGCCGCCGAATTGGTCGAAGCCAAGGATGACCTGACCCAAGCGGAAGTGGTCGAGGAATTCGGCGATCTGATGTTTGTCATGGCCAATCTGGCCCGCCATCTGAAGGTCGATCCCGAACTGGCACTGCGTGCTGCAAATGATAAATTCACAAATCGTTTCAATCAGGTAGAGGACGACCTTCAAGCGATGGGTAAGCATCCCTCGCAGTCCGATCTGGCGGAAATGGACGCGCTTTGGGACAAGGCCAAAGCCGCCGAGAAGGCGAAGAAGACGCTGGACAAACAGGGGTAAGGCAGGCTCTCCTTGCGGCAGCAAAAGCTTCAGGAGCCCGCATGACTTCCGCCCGCAAGATCATCATCGACACCGACCCCGGCCAAGACGATGCGGTGGCCATCCTTCTTGCCCTCGCCAGCCCCGAGCTGGAGATTCTGGGCATCACCACCGTCGCAGGCAATGTGCCGCTTCCCTTGACGAAAGTGAATGCGCGCAAGGTCTGCGAATTGGCGGGACGCCCTGATGTGAAGGTCTTCGCGGGCTGCGATGCCCCCATCAGCCGCCCGCTGGTCACCGCCGAATATGTCCATGGCAAAAGCGGCTTGGACGGGATCGAGCTGCCTGATCCAGTGATGGCGCTGCAAGATCAACATGGCGTCGATTTCATCATCGACACCTTGCGCGCGGCCGATCCGCAATCGGTGACCTTATGTCCACTGGGGCCGCTGACCAATATCGCGACCGCCTTGCAACGCGCGCCTGACATCAAGGCGGCGATCAAGGAAATCGTGCTGATGGGCGGCGCCTATTTCGAAGTGGGCAACATCACGCCTGCAGCGGAATTCAACATTTATGTCGATCCGGAAGCCGCTGAAATCGTTTTCAAATCCGGAATACCGCTGGTCGTGGTGCCGCTGGATGTGACCCACCAAGTCCTGACCACTCCGGCGCGGGTCGAACCCTATCGCCGGATGGCAGGCCAAGTGGGCAAAGCCTTTGTCGGCTGGCTCGATTTCTTCGAACGCTTCGACAAGGAAAAATACGGCACCCAAGGCGCGCCGCTGCATGATCCTTGCGTGATCGCCTATCTGCTGCGCCCCGAATTGTTCACGGGCCGCCAGATCAATGTCGAAATCGAAACCCTCTCGCCTTTGACCTTAGGCATGACGGTTGCCGATTGGTGGCGCGTCACCGACCGGCCCGCCAATGCCCTGTTCCTGCGCGATGTGGATGCCGACGGCTTCTTCGCGCTGCTGGCCGAACGGATCGCGCGGCTTTGATCACGGGAGCGGCAGCATGACGCTGAACGTGCTGCCCTCGCCCTTGACCGAGGCGATCTGGATCCGCCCGCGGTGGCGCTGGATGATATGTTTGACAATCGCCAGCCCCAGCCCCGTGCCGCCCGCCTCGCGTGAGCGGTGGCTGTCGACGCGGTAGAACCTTTCGGTCAGACGCGGCAGATGCTTGGCGTCGATCCCTTCACCATAATCGCGGATATCCACCCGCAGACAGGGCTTGCCCAGCAGCAGATCCGCCTTCAACACGATATCGACCCGCCCGCCGCTACCGCCATATTTGACAGCGTTTTCAATCAGGTTCTGGAAAACCTGCGTCAGCTGATCGCTGTCCCCCGTCACGATATGCGGCGCGCCCTCCTGCTGGTCGATCCGCATATCCACCCCCGCCGCTTGGCACAAGGGCCGCAGGCTGGCGAGGTTGGCGTGCAACACCCCCAACAGATCGACATGGGCCTTGGGCCGCACTCGTTCCTCGGCCTCGACACGGGACAGATGCAGCAGATCGCGGATCAGGCGGTTCATCCGCAAGGCCTCGCGTTCCATGATATCCAGAAAGCGGATCCGCGCCGCCGCATCATCGCGCGCGGGGCCTTTGAGCGTTTCAATGAAGCCGCTAAGCGCGGTCAAAGGCGAGCGCAATTCATGACTGACATTGGCCACGAAGTCGCGGCGCATCTGTTCGACCTGCTCGGCGCTGCTCAGGTCTTCGGCCACCAGCAAAGCGGCGAAACGGCCGTCATCGGGCAAGGCAATCGCCGTGACGGTGATGCGATGCACGCTGTCTTGCGAGCTGCCGACGGCCAGATGGCGCGCGGTCCCCGACAGACCGTCTCGCAGGGCGTCGTTCAGCGCGACCTGCACCTGCGGCGAACGCAAGGCCATCGCATGGTGACGGCCCAAAGCCGCCGCCCCCAGCCATTCCGCCGCCGGATCATTCATCCCCAAAATGCGGTCATCGGGGCCCACCAGCATTGCGGGCAACGGAATACCCGCCAGAACCGCCGCGCTTTGTTGCAATCCGGCGGCTTCAAGTTCGGCGATCATCAACATGGCATCTTGGCAAAAGCCCCTTGGTTAAACGTTTTAGTGACCACGCCCTGCTTTCCCTTGACGGAGCGGCGCGACCGCCTAGGTTTCGCCTTAGCAAAGCTTTGCGACGATTTCTTAACATAGGTAGCCGCTTTTGCAGGTCCAAGGCGGAACCGTTTAATCGCCCTGAAGATTATCTCAGTGCCGTCGGTCAAGGACGGCCAGCCAGAACGGAGCCGTCGGGTGACACGCCTTGTTCAGAACACCGTGTATTTCTTGCCCAATGCCTTTGGAAAAGGTCGGGCGAAGGCCGCCGCATTGTTGGTTGTGGATCTGAATTACGCCATGGCCGCACGGCTTTGTCCGCAGGGGCCGCTGCGCAAGATACATCCCGCCGCGCTGATCGATCTTCGCCCGCGCGAGGTGCCGATTGCCTGCGCCTTGTTCGGCCAGACCTGCGATGCGCAAGAGCTGATCGCGCTGCTGAACCGCATCGGATATCGCGGGCAATTGACCGTCGTGCGTCCGGCCCTGCCCAACCCCGAATTGATCAGGGCCGAACTTACCCAACAGGCACACGGGTTTAAGCTGCGTCTGATCCGCGACCATTGGCTGGGCGGATCGGCCCCGCATTGGACGCAGACCGATTATTCACAGGGCACGCAGGCCCATCGCAAAGCGGCGCGCATTGGCGCGATACACCGCAGCTGACTGCAACAGCTTGGCTTTCGCCTCGTCATCCAATTGACGGATCACGCGGCCCGGTGCGCCCATGACCAAGGACCCGTCGGGGATGTCCTTGCCTTCGGTGATCAAGGCGCCCGCGCCGATCAGACAGCCCTTGCCGATCTTGGCGCCATTCAACACGGTGGCCCCCATGCCGATCAGGCTGCCCTCGCCGATCACGCAGCCATGCAACACCGCCTTATGGCCGATGGTGCAATGCGCGCCGATCACCAAAGGATAGCCCGGATCGGTATGCAAG
>DALYSR010000199.1:0-4953 GCA_031991825.1 Paracoccaceae bacterium | reverse complement strand
GCTGATATAAAACAAAGACCTGCATGATGAACTTCATGCAGGTCTTTAAGGGTTCAATCTCGTTTCGGATCATCATAGCGGTGCAGATTTCCTTGCGGATCGCGCACCAGCCAGCCATCCCCATCGGGCTGCAGATAATCCGGCCCAAGCGGTACTTTGCCATGCCCGCCCGGCAGATCCAGAATGTAATGCGGCAGGCAGGTTCCCGACAACCGCCCGCGCAGGGCGGCCATCAAGGCCTGACCTTCGGCAATCGTCGTGCGGAAGTGACTGGTGCCGCGCGCCAGATCGCAATGATGCAGATAATAGGGCTTCACGCGGTTGCGGATCAGGCCGCGGAACAAAGCCTCTAAGGCTTCGACCGAATCGTTGATCCCGCGCAGCAAGACGCTTTGCGACAACAGCGGGATGCCCGCATCCGCCAGCCGCGCCAAAGCCGCCTTCGCGCCTTCAGTCATTTCATCCGCATGGTTGGTATGGACCACAAGCCAAGCGCTGGGATGGGCTTTCAAGGCCGCGACCAGCTCGGGGGTGATCTTTTCCGGCGCCACGACCGGCACGCGGGTATGAATGCGCAAAATGCCAACATGCTCAATCGCCTTGATCTTTTCGACCAAAGCGGCCAGGCGCCGCGCCGACATCACCAAGGGATCACCGCCGGTCAGGATGATTTCCCAGATCTGCGGTTTGCTTGCGACATAGGCCAAAGCGGCATCGATTTCGCCGTCGCTCAGATGGCCCGCGTCGCCGACGGTTTCGCGGCGGAAGCAGAAGCGGCAGTAAACCTCGCAGGTTTTGGTGACATGCAAGATCACGCGGTCGGGGTAGCGGTGGGTCAGGCCTTTCACCGGCGCATGCACCTCGTCGCCGATGGGATCGAAGCTTTCTTCCGGCAGGATGTTGAGTTCACGCCGGTCAGGCACGAATTGATCGGCCACAGCTTTCGAGCCCAGAGCGGCACGGGTCATTTCATCCGTGATGCGCAGGCGAAATTCTTCGGTAACTTCAGATAGTTCCGCCGCGTTCTTTGAGTCAATAAAGCCCTGATCGACCAATTCGCTGACCTGAGTGATCGCGCGGGGATTCACGGCCTTGGAAAGCGAATGGGTCAACGCGCCAAGCCTACTTGTTTCAACATGCTACGGCGTTTGGCTTCGTAGTAATAGCCTTTGGAATACCAAGAAATGGCCCGATCTTCCGAACCATTCGCCACCAGCCACGCACCGCGAAGATATTTCACCCCGTAACGCAGATTGGTTTCGGCATCCAGCAATTCGCCTGCGCTGCCCTTGTGGCCCATGGTGCGCGCGGTCTGCGGGTGGATTTGCATCAGCCCGTAGTAGCTGCGGTTTTGCGCGCGGGGGTTATAGCTGCTTTCGCGGCGCACCACACGGTGGACCAAGGATTTGGGCACCTCATATTCGGCGGAATATTTGTCAATCAACCGCAGCACCTGCGGCGAGGCGCCCTGCGTCACGGCAGCAGTGTCTTCTTTCAAACCTGATCCGGACCCACAAGCCGCGAGCGGCAGCACCAAGCACAACAGCAACAGCGGGCGGGTCAATTTGGGAAGGAGAGCAGCTTTCATCATATCTACCGTTTTGGGGACCACCCGTTCCTAGCCCAAGGCGGGCCTGAAAGGTAGTCAACAAGCTGGCAGTCATCAGGAGGTGACCTGTTCGCGTAAGATCGCCGCGGTCATTGAGACCATCAGATACAGGCCGATCAGGATCAGCATCGCAACCAAGGTGTTTTCAAAGGCGCGCGGATAGGTCGCCTCATCGGGGGCGACCGGGCTGACCGACAGCGACAGATAGCGCACCTGACGATTGGCTTCGGTGCGGGAGTTTTCCATCGCTTGCATGGCGGTTGCCAGCATCATCTGACGGGTTTGCACATCGGCTTGGGCGATGATCAGTTCGGATTGCACCGAAGCGATCGATTGGCTGTCACCGCTGCCTTCGGTCATGCGCGCCCGCAGGGTAGAGATTTCACTTTCCAAGGTCGCGATCCGACGCCGCACCGGTTCCATCCGCGCTTGGTTCGGCACTGCATTGGCGCTCATCTGCGCAAGGCTTAGCCGTTCGGTCGAAAGTTGGCTTTCCAACTGGGCGATTTGTTGCGACAGCAGGCTGATTTCCACCTCGGAACTGAGGATCTTGGATTTTTCCTGTAAATCGACCACATGGCGCTGCGCTGCAAGCATGGCTTGTTCGGCCTGTTCGTAAGCGGTGCGCGCGCCATTCATTTGATCGCCGCGCAGGCGTTGAGTCAGCTGATCGACCTGTTCTTCGGCATAGCCGATCAAGGCGCGCGAAAAGTCTTCCGATGCCTGCGGATCGGGGGCGATCACCTCCATCTTGATCAGGCCTTCGGTCGGATCATAGGAAATATGCACGTTGCGCTGATAGGTCTTATAGGCGCTTTCGCGGGTTGCATCGGGGGCAAGCCGTTGCAGAACATCGATATTCGGGTCTTGGAAGAGGGCGATGAAATTCTGGTCCTGATCCAACCGCAGCATGGCATCGCGCGACTGCAAATAGCCTTGGACGGCAATCGAATCCTGAGATGTGGCGAATGATGTCCCCCGCAGCAAGCCCCCCATGCCGGCGGCAGCGGTCGGCGGTTCGGCCTGTTGGATCACGAATTCGGATTTCGTGGCATAGAAAGGCGTCGCAATAACGTAATAGTAATAGCCCGCCAGAATGGTCGGCAGCACGACAAACAGGAACAAGCGCAGCGCCAGCAGCGCCGAGCGGCGGCGGCGACGCTTGGCAAGATCGCGTTGGATCTGGCGCACATCATCCAGATGGCTTTGTTCCACCCGTTGCGCGGGCGAGGGCAGCGGCATGGCTTTCACCGTTTGCGGCAAGCGGGCCTGGTGCTCCGTGACCGCCAAAGCGCGGCTGGACGAGGCAGGCGGTGCCTCACTTTCCGGCACGATGCTCAGGATCGAGGATTTCTTGAACGGATCAATCCCTTGCGCGCGCAACATGACGACGGCGTCTTGATCGGTGGCAGGATTAAGCCCGTATTTCACGGCCAGACGCCGCGCGATGCGCAATTGGCGGGCGGTCAGTTGTTCCGATTCTTTCGGGGTGGCATCGGTCATCTGCTGCAAAGCCGCAGCCGAGGTCGGAAAGGCCAGATCGCCAAAGCCGTCATCTTCCCTATGCTGCGGCGCCGCGACAGCGGGGCGCAGGATGACGGTTTGCGGCGGGCGCTGCGGTTTTGCGGCTTCTGGCGCGGGGGCGGATATGGCGCGGGGGGCAGGCTCGCGCAGGGGCAAGGCATCTGGCAGCGGGCTGGGGCGAAGATTATAGCGCGGGGCTTTAAGCACTGTAGTCATAAAGCTTTTTCGCCTCATCCAAGGTGTCAAACATGTAGAGCTGGCCATTGCGCAGGACCGCGGCCTGAGTGCAGAACTTTTCCAAGGTCTGCGCTTGGTGGCTGACGATCACCACCGTGCCGCGCTGCAATCGGTCGCGCAGGATGCTGCCTGCCTTGCGGTTGAATTCCACATCCGTGGTCGAGGGCATGCCTTCGTCGATCAGATAGATGTCGAACTCGATCGCCAACATCAGCGCGAAGGAAAACCGCGCCCGCATCCCTTGGCTATAGGTGCCGACCGGCATGTCGAAATATTCGGCAATCCCGCAGAGCCAGCGGCAGAAGCTTTCGACATAATCGGGGTCCAAGCCGTAAAGCCGCGCGATATAGCGCGCGTTTTCCGTCGCGCTATGCTTGCTGACGACGCCGCCCATGAAGCCCAGCGGAAAGGAGATACGGCTGGTGCGGATGATACGGCCCTCATCGGGCTTTTCCAGTCCGGCCATCATATTGATGATCGTGGTCTTGCCGGTGCCGTTGGGGGCCAGAATGCCCAAGGAATTTCCCAGCTCGACCCGAAAAGAGGCGCGATCCAAAATCACCTTATGAGATTTGCCGGTCCAGAAGGATTTGGACACATTCTCAAACTCGATCACTCTTTCATCCCCGACTAAAATTCAGACCGTCGCCGCCTTTGAAATACTGCGGGGCGAAAGGTAAAAATCTTCACCTACGTAAAATAAATATCAGCGTATTCGTCAGATTTAGTCGGGATTTCAGGCAGTAATATGTCGAATTTTAACGATACCTGCCGCGATTGCGTCAAGATTGGGACGGTCCCGCGCGCGGCGATTCACGCCTCGCGCGGGCGCAGCCAAAGCCAGATCAGCGCGCCGCCTGCGGCCACAAGGAAGGGCAACATCGCCATATTGACCATCTGCCAGCCCGCTTCCACCGAGCTGGAACCGCAGTTCATCAACCCGCCGGAGGCGAGGCTTGCGACCGAGACGCCCGCGAAGACCACGAAATCGTTCAGGCCCTGCAAGCGGCCGCGTTCCTCGGGGCGATGCGCCGATGTCAGCATGGTGGTCGCGCCGATGAAGGCGAAGTTCCAGCCGATCCCCAGCAGCACGATCGAGATGAAGAAATTCTCCAAGGCCACGCCAGACATCGCGACCGCGCCTGACCCTGCAAGGATGGCCAGACCGATGGCGATCACCTTTTCCACGCCAAGGCGCGCGATGATATGGCCGGTCACGAAGCTGGGCGCATACATCGCCAGCACATGGGCCGTCACCACATTGGCGGCATCCGAAGTCGCATAGCCGCAGCCCACCACCGCCATCGGCGAGGAGGTCATCACCAGATTCATCAACGCATAAGCGACCGTCGCACAGATCATGGCGACGACGATCACCGGATCTCGCAACAATTCCTTGCGGCTCCGGCCTTGGGGCGCGTCTTTCGCGACAGGCGCGGGGCGCGGGATGTCCAGCAGGCCGAACAGCAGCAGGCCGATGATGTTCAACACGATCACTGCCATATAGCTGGCAAGGAAGGGCACAACCAAAGCGGTCGTGGTCAGCTTGACGATCTGCGGCCCCAAGATCGCGGCAATCAAGC
>DALYSR010000198.1:0-4993 GCA_031991825.1 Paracoccaceae bacterium | reverse complement strand
CAAGAGCCCAGCCCCGCTTGGCCTGAAAAGGCTGCATCATGCCGGACTGAGCGCGGCGCTGGCCATATCGGCGCCAGAGCGAGAGGCGGCGCAGGCGCTGCGCCATCTGGCATTCGGAAGGCGGGGCCCGGATGCGGATGCTTTCGACGCACAAGCAGCACATCTGTTACTGCGCGATGGCGATGATCAGCTGCTGGGCTGCTGCCGCATCACCTTGCATGATGATGACAGCCTGACGCGCGGCTATAGCGGGCAGTTCTACGACCTGTCGCCGATGACGGGGGGGCGGCGCGCAATTGGAGCTGGGGCGCTTCTGCCTGCATCCCGAAGCGCGCAACCCCGAACTGCTGCGTCTTGGCTGGGCCGCGATCACGCGGATCACCGATTACCATCAGGCGCATCGGATTTTCGGCTGCTCCAGCTTTTTGCGCGCCGATCCGGCGGGCCATGCAGCGGGACTTGCGGCCTTGCTGCCCCATATCGGCCCCGAATCGCTTCGGCCGCTGCGCTCGAGCCGCGAGGTGATCGCGCTGAACACTTTGCCGCCCGTCACCCCCGATCCGGCAAAACTGCCACCCTTATTGCGCAGTTACCTGAATATGGGGGCCTGGACCTCGGATCATGCGGTGATCGATCGCGCCTTCGACAGCCTGCATGTGCTGACCTGTCTGGATGTTGCGGCCATTCCGCCTGCCAGAGCGCGGATTTTGCGGGGAATCGGTCGTGAATCAATGGGGTAATATAATACCTTAATTTTAACACATTGATTTATAACGATTAAAATAACTCCGTGGCGCTTGACCAAAGAGCTGCAATCATGGATAAGCCCCAGATCAAAGAGATCGAGGCCTACGCCTCACCTATGTTCATAGGACTGACCACATGAAAACCTTTACCGCTACTCCGGCGGATATCGAGAAGAAGTGGATCCTGATCGACGCTGAAGGCGTTGTTCTGGGCCGCCTCGCGACCATCGTCGCCAATATCCTTCGCGGCAAAAACAAGCCGACCTTCACCCCCCACATGGATATGGGTGACAATGTTATCATCATCAACGCCGGCAAGGTGCAGATGACTGGTAACAAGCGCGAAGACAAAACCTACTACTGGCACACCGGCCACCCGGGCGGCATCAAGCAGCGCACTGCTCGTCAGATCCTGGAAGGTGCTCACCCCGAGCGCGTGATGATCAAAGCTGTTGAGCGTATGATCACCCGCAACCGTCTGGGCCGCCAGCAGATGACCAACCTGCGCGTTTACGCAGGCGCAGAGCATCAGCATGAAGCACAGCAGCCGATCGTCCTGGACGTGAAAGCGCTGAACCCGAAGAATACCCGGAGCGCATAAGTCATGGCTGACATCAAATCCCTCGACGATCTGAAATCGGCCGTTTCGGCTGCTCCGGCAGCTGCTGCTGAAGTCGCAATCGCTCGTGAGCCGGTGCGTGACGCACAGGGCCGCGCTTATGCAACCGGCAAGCGTAAAGACGCAGTTGCTCGCGTCTGGGTTAAGCCGGGCACCGGCAAAGTCACCGTCAACGGCAAAGAGCTGTCGGTGTACTTCGCACGTCCGGTTCTGCAGATGATCCTGAAGCAAGCTTTCACCGTTGCTAATGTCGAAGGTCAATTCGACGTTTACGCAACCGTGAAAGGTGGCGGTCTCTCGGGCCAAGCTGGTGCTGTGAAGCACGGCGTTTCGAAAGCTCTGCAGATCTTCGACCCGTCGCTGCGCGCTGCTCTGAAAGCTGCTGGCTTCCTGACCCGCGACTCGCGCGTTGTTGAGCGTAAGAAATACGGTAAGCCGAAGGCTCGTCGTTCGTTCCAGTTCTCGAAGCGCTAATCCGCTCGATTTCTTCGGAATTTGGGAAGGCCCGCCAGTTTTGGCGGGTCTTTTCAGTTTGGATCAACAGGGGTGATGGATCTGCTCACGATTCAGCATTTGTCTTTCAGGGCAGGGTGATGCGAGACTTTCTTCATTCAATGAAGGAAGCTGCTATGCCCTTTGCCGTGCCCTCTGCCGTGACTGTGATCCCCGCCGCCGCCAGCGACGATGCCGCCGCCCATTTCGCCGCGCAATTCGCATATGAAACCGATTGCTGGGATGTGCATGAGGCCCTGCAATCAGAGCCGGATTTCGTCCTGCTGGATGTCCGCAGCCCCGAGATGTTTGCCAAAGGTCACATCCAAGGCGCGATCAACCTGCCGCATCGCAAGATCATCGCATCAAAGCTGCGCGCATTTCCGCAAGACAGAATGTTCGTGACCTATTGTGCCGGCCCGCATTGCAACGGGGCCGCGCGCGGGGCGTGGCGCTTGGCCGAACTGGGTCGCCCCGTCAAAATCATGACAGGCGGCATCACCGGCTGGCTGGATGAAGGCTTTGCCTTGATCAGCGGTTAAATCCGCCAGAAGGGCTTGGAAGCTTCGCGATCCGCGATCCGCACCGTCAACCCCAGATCTTCCAGCAGATCGCGCTCCAGTCGCGCCAAGCTTCGGCGACTGCGCCACAGATGCGCCCAAAGGGGCGCGCGCTGGATCAGATTGCCTTTCGCAACAGGCGGATGCGGCAGGACGCGCGTGATAATCGGCATTGCTTTCCCCTTTGTAATGATACAATCTGAACCTCAAAGCCTGCGAGTAATACAATATGCGGGTCTCTGAACGCTAGGGGAAGATTGTGGCTGATACAATTTGGGTGCCTGACCTTAACCGTAGCGAGGGGCCGAAATACCTTGCCCTGACACGCGCGCTGCGCGAAGCGATCCGCACCGGCACTTTGGCCGAAGGGGCGCAATTGCCGACCGTGCGCGATCTGGCATGGCGGCTGAAGGTCACACCGGGCACGGTGGCCCGCGCCTATAGCCTTGCCACCCAAGAAGGCATGCTGGCGGCCACGGTCGGGCGCGGCACCTTTGTTGCCGCGCGCACGCCCAAACTGGGGCCGACGCAGGCCCTGTTCATCGACCGCGATCCTCAGCGGATCAATGGCCGCCTTGATCTGCGCGCGCCGATCCTGCCGGATGTGGGGCAGGGCCAAGCCATCTCATTGGCGCTGAAGGCGATCGGCGATGATCCGGAAAACGAATGGATCGATTACCCCAACCAGCGCGCCGAACTGCCGCTGCGCGAGGCGATCTGCGACTGGCTCGCCAATCGCACCATGGGGCATTTCAGCGCCGAAGACGTGGTTTTGTGCCATGGCGGGCAGAATGCGATCAACCTGATCTTCATGTGCTGCCTGCGCGGCGACCGTCCCGTGGTGCTGCTGGAGGAACTCGCCTATCCCGGTATGCGCCATGCGGCGCGACTGTCGCGCGCCGAAGTGGTTGCCGTGGAAATGGACGCCGAAGGCATTATTCCGGCGGCATTGGAACAGGCTTGCAAGCGCCATTCGGCGCAGGTCCTGTGCCTGACCACCGAAGCCCAGAACCCGACCACCAGCCGCATGAGCCTGGAGCGTCGCCATCAGATCATCGAAATCGCGCGACGCTATGATCTGCAAATCATTGATGATGATTGCTATTCCAGCGCGGGCGACGAAATGCCCACCATGCGCGCGCTGGCGACCGAACGCACATGGCATATCGGCAGCCTGTCCAAGACCGTCTCGGCGGGCTTGCGCTTTGGCTATATCGTGGCGCCGCCGGGCATGGGGCAGACGGGGCGGATCACCGCGCAATATTCCTTCTTCGCTTTGTCCCGCCCGATCGAGGCCTTGGTGCTGCATCTGCTGCAATCGGGCGAGGCCGCTCGGCTGCGCGATCTGGTCAAGCTGGAACTCGACAACCGGCTGGCCTGCACCGTCAATGCGCTGGGGGCTTACGACCTGCGCTGGCAGCCCGGACTTGGCTTTGTCTATCTGCATCTGCCGACCGGTTGGCGCGCCAGCACCTTTTGCACCCAAGCGGAAGCGGCAGGCATCTTGCTGCGCTCGGCCGACGAATATGCGCTGGTCCACGGGCGCGCGCCCAATGCCGTTCGCATCGCGCTGTCGGGCCATATGCCGATGGCCGGATTCAACGCGGGCATGAATCGTTTGGCGCAGCTTTTGGCCGCGCCGCCCGCCGATTTCCTGGCCTGATCTGGCTTTAAAACAAGCTGCCCAAGCGGCACCTGCTAAGATGTGACGGTTAAAGGCAAAATAGCACCCCGAAAAGGTTCATGCAGCCCATTGGACGTATTGCGGCTGGGGGCTAGCTTGCTTAGAGGATGCGCAAAAGCCGGACCCCAGTCCGGCTTTTTACTTGTGTAAAGCCACACCAGCCTTGCCAGAATTTTCGGCATATGCGTAGCTTTGCCCAAGCCTGCGATAATGACGGTCCTTGGCCGTGACGATAGGGGACGAAATGGCAAGAACACAGTCCGACTCTGGCAGCGCGGAAAAGCGCACGGGCCTGCTGATGATCAGCCCGACCGCGATTTATGCCGTGCTATTACTGGCGGCGCCGCTGGCGACGGTGCTGCTCTACTCGGTATTTACCGGCGGCAAAGGTCAGGTGACCACCGACCTCACGCTGGACAATTATCGTCAGGTCTGGACCGGTGCGGTCTATCACGCGATCATGTTGCGGTCTTTGCTGGTGGCAGTGCTGGTGACATTGGTCACCGTGGTGATCGCCTATCCGATTGCCTATTTCGTCAGCTTCCATGCTTCGGCGTCGAAGAAGTCGATGTGGCTGTTCCTGATCACCATTCCGTTCTGGACCAGCTATCTGATCCGCGTGTTCCTGTGGAAGGTGATCTTGGGCTATAACGGCGTGATCAACTCGGGGCTGATGAGCATCGGCATCATCGATGAACCCTTGCAGTGGATCAATTACAACGTCGGCGCTTTGGTCGTGACCTTGGCCCATGCCTATGCGCCTTTCGCGATCCTGCCGATCTTCGTCGCGCTGGAAAAAATCGACCGCTCACTGCTGGAGGCGGGGCAAGACTTGGGGGAATCCAAGCTGCGCACCTTCTGGCGCGTGACCCTGCCGTTGTCGATGCCGGGC
>DALYSR010000197.1:0-5225 GCA_031991825.1 Paracoccaceae bacterium | reverse complement strand
CGATGAACCGCCCGCAGGCGTGTTTAAGGCTAAGCTGGAATATGCGCGCGATGTTCGGGACGGAGCGATCAAAGACCCGCGCTTCCTGCCGATCCTCTATGAATATCCGCAGTCGATGCTCGATCAAACAGCCTATCTGAACCCTGCGAATTTCTACGTCACCAATCCCAACCTAGGCCGCTCGGTTTCGCAAGACTGGCTGGAGCGCGAATTGGGCAAAGAACTGGGTGCGGGGCCAGAGACGCGCAATGTTTTTCTCGCCAAGCATCTGAATGTTGAAATCGGCATGAGCCTGCGGGCCAATCGCTGGGCGGGTGCAGAATTTTGGGCGAGCCGTGCAGATAAGAACCTGACACTGCAAGGCGTTCTGGCGCGGTCCGAAGTTGTGGTGGTCGGCATTGATGGCGGCGGCCTGGACGACCTTTTCGGCCTCAGCATTTTGGGCCGCGAAACGGGTGGCAAGCGGTGGATGTGCTGGTCACATGCTTGGGCCCACAAAGGCATCTTCGAGCGACGTAAAAGCATCGCGACACATCTGCGCAAGTTCGAAAAAGAAGGGACGCTGACGGTCGTTTCTGACGAATTGGAGGACCTCTCGCAGATTATCGAAATCATTGAGGACATTCTGAGGCGCGGCCTCTTGGCGGCCGTCGCAGTCGACCCTGCAGGCCTTGGCGAGCTGGTCGACGAGCTTGCCGAGATTGGCGTCACCCAAGAAGAGCATCTTCTGATCGGGGCGCCGCAGGGCTACGCCATGATGAACGCCATCAAAACTGCAGAGCGGCGCTTGGCAAATGGCACCCTCATCCACGACGGGTCCGATCTCATGGCGTGGTGTGTGGGGAATCTCAAGATCGAGCCCACCGCTACGGCGATCCGTGCCTCCAAGCAAACCGCCGGTGACGCCAAGATCGACCCTGTGATGGCGCTGTTCGACGCCGTGACGGTGATGAGCCGCAATCCCGAGGCCAAAGGCGGACCCTCTGTCTATGAGGGCCGCGGCATTCTTATGATCTGAGGTAGACATGGGCTTTCTAAGCTTCCTTCGGCGCGAAGCCCCCGCCTCGGCTTCCGCCCCCAAAGCCATGGCCGGTGCGGCTCAAACCTTCAGCGGACTTACCGATCCGCAGCTTCAGGAGTTCATCAAATCGGGGGCTGCCACCGCCTCAGGGGCTTCTGTTGGGCCATCTTCGGCGCTGAAAAACACCACCGTTCTACGCTGCGTCTCGCTAATCTCATTCTCGGTGGGCATGCTGCCGCTGCACCTGCACCGTAAAGCTGACAAGTCGAAGGCCGATGATCATCCGCTGTTCCGCGTCCTGCATCGCAAGCCGAATGCTTGGCAAACCGCGTTCGAGTTTCGCAGCCTGATGCAGCAGAGGGCACTGACCAACGGCGACGCCTTCGCCTTGATCGTGCGCAGCGGCAAAAAGGTGCTGCAGCTGGTGCCGCTCAAAAACGCACGGGTGCGGGTGATCCAGAATTCGGACTGGTCATTGGACTATGAGATCGACGGCAGCAAGCGATTGCCGCAGTCGGAAATTTTCCATCTGCGCTATGGGATTTCAGAGGACGGCATTCGGGGGGTCTCGCTGATCGCCCAAGCGGCGGAAGCAATCGGCTTGGCCCTGCAAGCCGAGCATGCCATCGCCAAGGTGTTCCAAAAGGGTGTCATGGGCGGTGTCGCCTTGGAGCACCCGGGCAAGCTGTCACCGGAAGCCTTCGAGCGATTGCGCGAAAGTCTGGCCTCGCGTGAAGGCGCGGAGAATGCGGGCAAGTCCTTCATTCTTGAAGAAGGCATGAAACTGGGCGCGGCCCCCTCCACCGCGCGTGATGCGCAGGCAGTCGAGCAACGCAAACACCAGATCGAAGAAGTGGCGCGTGTCTTTGGAGTGCCCCGCCCCTTGCTGGGCGTGGACGACACCTCATGGGGCTCCGGCATCGACGTGCTGGGGCAGATGTTCGTGCAGTATGGCCTGAACCCGTGGTTTGAGGCATGGCAGCAAGCCATCGAGCGCGATCTGCTGACGGATACTGAGGCAGAAATCTATCAGGCCAAGTTCAATCCGGGCGGCTTGCTGCGTGGCTCAATGCAGGCGCAGGCCGATTTCTTCGCCAAGGCCCTTGGGTCTGGTGGTCATGCGCCATGGATGACCCAAGGCGAGGTCCGCGACACGCTGGACATGCCACAAATTGACCTTTCACAGCTTCCGGTCGCGCCGGGGCAGAAACCTACAGGAGGCGATAATGACGCTTCGAAAACTGCCTGAGGCCAATTTCGAACGGCCCAAAGCCTATCAGGGCGACCCGCAGTCAACTGCGCTGGAGCAATGGCGTCCGCAGGCGGCAGAAGCCACCGATGCCACGATCTCGGTTTATGACGTGATCGGGCAGGACTGGTGGACAGGCGAGGGCGTGAGTGCAAAGCGGATCGCAGCTGCCTTGCGCGGGATCGGGGCAAATCCTGTCACAGTCAGCATCAATAGCCCGGGCGGCGACATGTTCGAGGGGCTGGCGATCTACAACCTGCTGCGTGAGCATCCTGCCGAAGTCACTGTCCGCGTCATGGGCATGGCCGCCTCCGCTGCCAGCATCATCGCGATGGCGGCAGATAAGCTGGAAATGGGTCTGGGCTCGTTCCTGATGATCCACAATTCTTGGGGCGGCGTGGTTGGTAACCAGCACGACATGCGTGAGGCAGCAGAGACCTTCGCCGAATTCGACGCGGCGATGGCTGATATTTACGCCGCCCGCTCCGGCATGGCCGCAAAGGACGTCGCTAAGCTGATGGATGCCGAGACGTGGATGCGCGCCGAAAAGGCCATGGAGCTGGGCTTTGCAGACGGCACCTTTGACGCCCCTGAAGGGGACGATGCACCGGCCCAAAAGGCCCGCGCGAAACTTGAAGCATCCCTTGCAAAAGCAGGCCTGCCGCGTTCCGAGCGCAGGAAGCTTCTCAAGGATGCGGCTGGCACGCAGAACGCTGCCGGGACAGCCATGCCGAGCGCTGGCTTTGACGAGGCTGCTTTGCGGCAGTTGATCGAAACCATCAAAGCCTAAAAGGGCCAATCATGAACCAACATTTCAAAGCACCCGCGCGCGGGATCCTGTTCGCACGCGCTGACGCTGGCGCCGGTGTTATCATTGAGCTGCAAAAAGCCTTTGCTGCGTTCAAAGAAGCGCATGCGGAAGAACAAGCCGGTGTGAAAGCCAAGTTCGATGACGTCGTGACCCGCGACAAGCTCGACAAGGTGAATTCGCACGTCGGCGATCTGCAGGCCGCTATCGACGCGGCAAACATCAAGCTGGCGGCCATCCAGATCGGTGCGGCTGGCGAGAAGCCGGTGAAGGATACCGAATATACTGGTGCTTTCTCGGCTCATGTCCGCAAGGGTGATGTGCAAGCATCGCTCAACAAGGGCGCTTCGGAGGAAGGCGGCTATCTCGCCCCGACCGAATGGGACCGCACGATCACCGATAAGTTGGTGAACGTCTCCCCCATGCGGCAGATTGCATCCGTTCAGTCCATCTCGAAAGCGGCGTTCTCGAAGCTGTTCAATCTCCGCGGGACGGCTTCCGGCTGGGTCGGTGAAAACGCAGCGCGCTCGGAAACCAATATGGCCGAGTTTGGTTCGCTGACCTTCGCGCCTTGCGAGCTTTACGCCAATGCCTATGCCACGCAGGGCTTGCTGGACGATGCTGAAATCAATTTGGAAGCGTGGATCGCGGGCGAAATCGAGACCGAATTTGCGCGCCAAGAGGGCCTTGCCTTTGTCAGCGGCAACGCCGCGACCCAGCCGAAAGGCCTGCTGACCTATGTCACCGGCGGCACCAATGCTGCAACTCACCCCCTCGGCGCGATTGCTCTGGTCAATTCTGGCGCGGCAGCAGGGGTAACCGCTGACGGCATCGTCGATTTGATCTATGAGCTTCCTGCACGTTTCGAGGCAAATGCCCGATTTGCCATGAATCGCAAGACCATGAAGGCGGTGCGCAAGCTGAAGGATGGGGACGGCCGCTACCTCTGGCAGGCGTCCTTGATTGCGGGGCAGCCTTCCACTCTGGCGGGATATGCCATCACTGAAATGGCCGACATGCCGGATCTGGCCGCATCGTCCAAATCCATCGCATTTGGTGATTTCAAGCAGGGCTATCTGATTGTCGATCGGATCGGCACGCGCATCTTGCGCGACCCTTACTCGGCCAAGCCCTACGTCAGCTTCTACGTCACCAAGCGCGTCGGCGGCGGCCTGCTGAACCCCGAGGCCATCAAGGTGATGAACACCGCCGTGACTGCCTAACCGTTTGCATCGCAGGAGGGGGCGGCAAGCGCTGCCCCTTTTTCAATGCAAATCCAGAGGAGGCCAGAATGGCAAAACTGACCAAGACCATCTTCGGCGTGCCGGATGGCGAAATTTACCCACGCGACATCGAGGCTGGCGAAGAGTGCCCGCCAAATCTGGAGGCCTATGCCGCCGATGAAGGCGCTCTTGCGGAACAGCCGGAGCAGCCGATTAAGGCTGTCGCCACTGCCCCGAAAGGCAGGGCTGAAAAATGATCCCGCGCCGCACCATTGCCCCGCAAGGCGCGGTCGTCTCCTTGCCGGAACTGAAAGCGCATCTGCGCGTGGACAGCAGCGATGATGACGACCTGATTGAGGCTCTCGAAAAAGCGGCTGTCTCGCATCTGGAGGGATGGCGGGGAATCTTAGGGCGCTGCATCAAGCGCCAGACATGGCTGGTGGAATACGACACCGCGGGCGCGTGGCGCTTGCCCTTCCCTGACGTGCTGGAGGTCTCGGCCTCTGCGGGTGAAGCAAAACTCGGTTTCGACAAGATGGGGGCGCATGTCACGATCACCGAGGCCTGCACCGTCTCGATGGTCTGTGAGCTGCCTGCCGATGCGCTGGAGACCGTGAAGCTGATCCTCAAGCTGTTGGTCGGGCATTGGTACCAGAACCGCGAAGCCAGCACCGAGCTTTCCTTGAAGGACACGCCGATCGCGGTGGATGCGCTGCTGTCGCCGATCAAGTGGAGGCAGATTTAGGGCAAGGTTCGCAAGTTATTGGCGCACGCTTGCCCTGTTTTGCTTCAGCTCGCTTTTACTGCCTTCAAGATAGCAGAAAGAAGCAGGCACATAATACCCATCCCTATCGCGATTGCCGCAAGGATTTCGTGAATCGCACTCTTGCTGCCCATGGCCACTAAGAGGCCGATAACAATCTG
>DALYSR010000196.1:0-5283 GCA_031991825.1 Paracoccaceae bacterium | reverse complement strand
ATGATATGCTGACCTGCACGATCATGACCCGTGCCGCCAACCAATCGGTCGAACCCATTCACGACCGCATGCCAGTCATCCTCAATACCGAGGAACAAGAGGCATGGATGCGCGGATCGATCGACAAGGACATCGGGGCAGAGGCACAAGTCAAACACCATCCCGTGCGCCCCTTTGGCACCAAAGACGACGGGCCGGAAATAATCGAGCCAATCGCCTAAACGCAAAAAGACGCCCCCCACCCGTGAGGGCAGGGGGCTGAACTGGATAGGAAGTTAGAACGAGGTTGGGACGCTGAGACAACAGCCCACTCGAACGCATGTTCCCACTTCCTAAAAGTAGTTTTGGGGCGGTTTCAGGATCGGCCCCCAGAGCGAAGGCGGGCGAAACAAAGAAAAAATTTTGTGATAAATCGTGAAACCTACTATTTAAGGTAAAACATTCAGCTTTACAGATGCGACATGTTACCGCTATCACTCCGTTATTCTACATTATCTTTGTTACGGTCAAAATTTAATCACAATCGTCCCTTCAAGAGCAATCTAGAAGGGACTTTTCCTGTTAAAGTTGTGCCGCAAATACCGGCCCACCAGTTTGCCGAGAACTTCGACACTTCGCGTCAGCGCTTTGTAGGCATCGGGCACAGAGGCCCGCAGGTAATCCTGCAGATCCTCCACTGCCGCCTGATTAGCAATCGCCAAACCCTTGAAACGGCATTCTCTGCCTACGTCAGCACCGCCTCATGCAGTGCCTTCATGTGCTTCTCTTCGATCCGCACCCCCATTAGCTTGTAGAATTTTGCAGAGAGTAGAGGCAGGCCCACGGTCAGGATCAGACCAAGGGCGGCGACGATCAATTCGGAAAAGCCCAGCAGAACGCCGGGCTGCAACAACAGGTCTTTCATAATGTCAGGCTCCTTTTGCCATTTTGAGGGCAGCGGCCTCGACGCTGTTCAAGCGCTTGGACCAGCATTTGCCGAAGCCTGACCACGTGGACAGGGCGAGCAGAAAGTTCTTGCGCGCCTGTAGCGCTCTGCGCGCCGCTAGGGCGCTGTTAGGCTTTTTGGCAAGCGCGATAGTATTGGGGCCGATGAGGCCGTCTGGTGCGGCTCCTGCGGCGCTCTGGAGCCATTTGGCGGCGCGATAGGTGCCGGAATTCACCGCCGCATCGAAAGCCATCAAGATCAAGACCAGCGGGCAGATCATCTCCTTTGACCTTGTTCCAGTATTTGGCACGGTAGATCGCGGCGGCCTCATCACGGGTCAGGTCACGGACATCAGTCTTGGCAATCGGCCTGCCCCGCCATTCCTGCAGGGTAGCAAGCGTGATGCCCATGTTGGTGGCACCGCCCGGGTCTTTGGTATGATCCACATATCCGCCTTCAGAGGCGAGGACATGCGCAAGGCATGCTGAGAAATTGGCCTTGGCCATTTGTGATCTCCTGAAAATGAAAAAGCCCCGCACGATGGCGGGGTAAGGACATGTATTTTGGGTGTGATGTTTCTTTGATATTGGTGAAGCTATGGCAGCACTCCATACGAATAGGAGGGGTCTTCAGGCTTTCAACAGCACTTGCGTGGTCATTTTAACAATCTAAGATTGTTAAGTGCAGCTACATTTCACCCTGAGACTGCTATGAAAGTTTTATCGAGAGTTGTACTCATCCTAACTGGGACTCTGGCGGCTCTTATAGCCTACTTTGCCTTGAGCAAAGCAGGCCAAGAGGCCGCGCTGTCAGATCCAGATAATCTGGGCAACATAATTGCCTTCTTTGCACTAACGATGCCGATGATGGCTCTCAGGCCTTATCGGCTATGGTGGTTCCTTCCTATAGTGGTGATGTTTGGCGGTGCTCTTCAACTCACCAAACCCTACGTTGGGGCAGTTCAGGAAATTCAGGATTGGTCAGCAGATCTACTTGGCATCCTATTGGGCACTGTTTGCGGTCTGCTCATCCATGAAATCATCGTGCGATGCATCAAGTGGCGTACACTATTTGATGCAAATCTTATAAGCTACGCCACTCACACCACAGGGCTAGTGCCAAGCGGGCAGAGTGTCGCCTTTGACCTTGTTCCAGTAATTCGCGCGGTAGATTGCAGCCCATTCATCGCGGGTGAGGGCGCGCACATTGGCCTTGATGACAGGCTTGCCGCGCCTCGCCTGCAAAGTGGCGAAAGCGACCCCTATTTGTCGCTCCACTCGAGTCTTTCAGGTGGCCCACATACCCGTCTTCGTTGGCAAGGACATGCGCAAGGCATGCTGAGAAGTTGGCTTTGCTCATTTTTTGATCACTTGATAAAAAAACCCGCAAAAGTAGGGCGAGGGTGAAAAAACCTCATTTTAGGGGTTGCTTTTGGTTCGCGCTGAAGTTGAATAAGCCTTAATTTTATTACCTATTTAAATTTCAGCCGACCCTCATCGCTTTCCGCGTTGGGGGTCAATTTTTATCTGGAAGATATCGCAGAAGATCATGGCTGATCGGGAGGACGTTGCTCCTTGTTATCCAAACCAATGCGTTTCCTTATGCCCCGCACTGGCGAAAAAAGCGCGGCAGCAGCGAGTATCAGTTTCATGGTGTCTTCAAATAAAAAAAACGCTCGATGGCGGGATTTATATGCTTTTGAGCAGTATCTTTGTCGGAGATACACGTTAAGATTGTATCTTTATTCAGGTATTTAGCTATGAAGCCCATTAGAATTGTGAGCTGCGATTGTGGCCATAAAGTCCGCTTTAATGCGTCGCGCTGTAGCCGGTGCTTGGCACCGACCCCAATTTACAACAGGCCATTTCTGTTCTTGGCGCTTGTTGTATCCTTCATGCTGGGATTGATGGTGTTGGCCAGCTAAGACTGCCGCCACGCCTTCCAGATTTGGGTGATGAGCCAGATCGCCGAGAGGATCGGTACGATGGCAGAGGCCCTCTCCGAGGCGGTGGCGATGGCGGGGGCGAGCTGGGGCCAACCCCGCGACACAATTTGTCAGGATTTTCAAGGGCGCGGCTCCTAGCGCAAGATATAAGAACTCCCGCAAGCGGCGGCGGGGTCGGTGTGTGTTGGGGCGTCAGAGCGCGGCGAGGATGAAGGCCAAAAGCTCTTCGTACCGCACCCCATAGAAGAGTGTCAGGTCTTCTTTATATGGCTGATTGGGTCCCTGCTTCCTGAGAGGAGCAAGGACGATGAAGATATCCACGAACTGCTGGACGAGTTGCTGACGGACTGCAAGCTGCCTGAAGATCTGCTTGGTGATGCAGGGCTTATGAAGGAGCTGAAGATCCGCGTGATGGAACGAATGCTCGGGGCCGAGCTGACCGCGCATCTGGGCTATGAGGCGGGATCCGAGCCGCCGAGGGAACTGACCAACAGGCGCAACGGGGTGGCGACGAAGCGAGTGAAAGGCTCGGACGGTGAGGTGAAGCTTTCGGTGCCGCGCGACTGGGAGGGCAGCTTTGAACCGGAACTTGTGAAGAAAGGCCAGACTCGGATCGATGGCGTCGACGGCAAGATCATCGGGCTCTACGCTGCCGGGCTGTCGGTGCGCGACATCCAGGCTCATCTGGAGGATATTAACGGTCTGCGGGTCTCGCCCGACCTGATCAGCCGTGTCACCGATGCCGTGCTGGACGAGGTCCGGCAATGGCAGCATCGGGCGTTGGACCGGATGTATCCGATCGTGATTTTCGACGCCTTGCGCGTGGAGATCCGCGACGCCGACAGCCGGATGGTCAAAAACAAGGCCGTCTACATCGCCTTGGGCGTCACCCGGGACGGCGAACGCGAGGTTCTGGGCCTCTGGATTGCCGACAATGAGGGCGCGAAGTTCTGGCTGTCGGTGATGAGCGAGCTGCGCAATCGGGGCGTTCAGGACATCCTGATTGCCGTCGTGGACGGGCTGAAGGGCTTTCCCGAGGCGATCACCGCGGCCTTCTCAGAGACCATGGTCCAGACCTGCATCGTGCATCTGATCCGGCATTCGATGAACTTCTGAAGCTGGAAGGATCGCAAGGCTATGGCCGCCGACCTGCGCCCCATTTACGAGGCCCCGACCGCTTAGGAGGCTACGCGCCAGCTGGACGCCTTCGAGAAAAAATGAGCCGGGAAATACCCACCCATCGCCCCGGCCTGGCGTCGGGCCTGGGCCGAGGTCACTCCGTTCTACGCCTTCAGCGCGGCGATCCGGAAGATCATCTACACCACAAATGCCGTGGAATCGCTGAACCCTGTGCTGCGGAAAACGCTGAAGACCAAGAGCTCTTTCCCGACCGAGGAGGCCGCCACGAAGCTGATCTTCTTGGCTATCCGCAGCTTCGAAAAGGGCTGCCGCGCGGTTCGGGAATGGATTGCGGCCCGCAATCAGCTGGCCATAATGTTCGCTGGGCGTTTCGACCCCTAACCGCATCTGATAACCGCGTGGCCCCGATCAGATACACAGAGTTTCAGACACTCCCAACCATGCGATCCCCCGCTGGCTGCGCAGGGCTGATGATATTTCCATCTCCGTCGCGTTCTTCGGCTTGTTCCGGCCAGTCGTCATGGCACAACACGCCATAGGCGAAGGGGTCCAATCCTTCGGCCTCAAAGGCCTCCTGCAGATCTTGCGCGATGATCCCGAAATGTATCCGCACGCTTGCGCCTTGCTTCGTGACAGCATCGCGCCATTTGAACTTCCGCAGCCGCCCATTGGCGGCGGAAGCCACGCGGCGCTCGGCGTCAGAGAATTCCGCAATCTGCTCCTTCTCGCGCGCATCCGAGGTGTTGATGGTGTTGGCGGCGGCGTAAACCTGCGTCCAGCGCTGCGAGGCCACGCCAAGGGCCTGCACATTGTCTTGTCCCGCCCAGAGCGCGCTGCTGTCGTTTTTGATGCGCAACCGCTCGGTGCCTATCGTGCCTTCGCCCGCGTTGGTGGCGATCACAAAATCTCTTCCGTTTTGCGTGTTGAAGGTCAGCGAGGTCTCGACTGCCGCAATGCCGCCATGGGTCATCTCGTTGATGCGGAAGGTCTCAAGGAAGCTGTATTCGCTGCGGTTGCGGGTTAGTTTTCTGAGGGACGTGGAGGGATAATCTCGAATATGCCGAAGCGGCTGAAACTTAGTTCTACCTCGTGGCCCGCCCAGCTTTGGAACCCGGTGGCACCGCATATGATAATGGCGCGCCGAGCGGCTTCATAAGCTTGTTTTGCGTCGGTTTTGGAGCCGTCTTTGAAGCTGATCATCTTGATAGAGGCAGCGTTGGGAATACCGTTTTCATCGGCGATAAAGGACATAAAGACCATTGTTCGCTTGGCT
>DALYSR010000195.1:0-5350 GCA_031991825.1 Paracoccaceae bacterium | reverse complement strand
TCTCCTCGATCAACGCTACGAGAAAATTCTACGTTCGGACCCCGCTAATTTTGGGGATGATTACCGGAGATTAGCCGATTTCTTTTGAAATGGAAGGATAATCCTCTCCAAGGTTGAGGGCGGCGGAAGCAGAATTTTCTCTGCAAAATGAGGGAGGATATTCCGATGAGGAAAAGCTGTGTCACCTAAGCCCAGATTAAGGGCGTGCGGCGTCAGGTCGTGGATGGGCTGACAGTATTCTCGCTGCGGTCGGCCCAAACGGCCATCTCTCTGGTTTCGCTGCGGTTGCGCTGCCGCATTGCCTTCAATCGGCTTCTCGGCCTACCACCCGCGCGGGCAGGGGTTCGGCGGCGCCAGACATAGGAGGCGCCACGGCGGTAGAGATGCGATTGGAAAGCCATAGGATACCCTTAATGGACAGGGCAAATCTGATTATCGGCATCTCTTCCTAGTGTGATACGTATCACACTCACATGGTTTTCGCGCTATTTGCGCGAAAATACCAAATTCATCAAAATGTTAGATGATTTTGGCTCCGGCGGTAGGGGGCGGAGCCATTTTGGAGCAAATCTCAAGTATTTGATTTATTGCGGAAAAACCTGTCGCGCTCGGGATGATGGGACATAATGATGGTACACTCTGTGACACAGCAACTGGCCAAGTCAAGCAAGGTAACGGATGGCGGCAGGACAACCTCACGGCCTTGGATCTCTGACGCACGCCTACCGTTGACGAGTTGCCATACCGTTCATCAATCTCTTTGTTAATTCTTCAATTGTGTTAACTATTTATGAAATTGTTGAAATACGTTGGTTATGACGAAACTTATCGAAGATTTCCTATCAAGATGCCTGTCGGTCGATCTGGAGGTTGATCCAAAAACTGCACGCATCTTTGCGTTTGCGGCGGTGACCTCTGACAAAACTACTCCAGCGCTTTTGATGCCGAAGGGGCGCCTGGAGGAAGGGTTCGATAGCCTGGATAGGGCTCTGAACGATTTCGATTTTATCATCGGCCACAATATCCGTGGTCACGACCTTCCGCATCTTGCGGCCCATCGGAAGAGCTTCGCTCGGGCGGCGACCTCTCATATTGATACCCTATGGTTGAACCCGCTGGCATTCCCGCGAAACCCCTACCATCATCTGGTGAAGCATTATCATGACGGCCGCCTTCAGGCGGGTCATGTGAATGATCCGGAGCAGGATGCGCGGCTGGTTTTCACGGTTCTGAGACATCAGCTCGAAGCCTTCCGTGATTTTCATCAGAAGGCTCCTGACCTTCTGGCCATCTATCATTACCTGAGCACATTGGATGAGGTGGCTGCTGGTTATGACAGTATTTTCACCCTTGTTCGGGGCGGTGCCACCGCGCCTGACGTGGCACAGGCCAGAGAGCTGGTCGCAAATTTCCTCAACGGGAATGCCTGCGGGGCGGCGGCGGCTCGGCTGACCGCTGGTCTTAATAACCCGCGCCTTGGGTGGGCAACGGCATATGCGCTTTCCTGGATCTCGGTTGCGGGCGGAGATTCCGTGATGCCGCCCTGGGTGCGGGCCTGCTTTACTGAGGCCGCGCAGATCGTGCGCGACCTGCGCGACAGCCAGTGCGATGATCTCGCCTGCGCCTGGTGCCGCGAACAGAATGATCCGATCAAAGCTCTGTCGCGGTGGTTCGGTTTTGACAGCTACCGCCCGGAGCCGGTGGACGAGATGGGACGCCCGCTGCAGGAGCGTATCGTGGATGAAGGCATGCATGGCGCAAGCCTTCTGGGCATTCTGCCGACAGGCACCGGAAAATCTGTGTGCTATCAAATACCGGCACTATCGAAGTTCGATAAGACCGGCGCCCTGACTGTGGTGATCTCGCCGCTGGTCGCTCTGATGCAGGACCAGGTGCAGGGGATGGCGCGATCAGGCATCTCCTCGGCTGTGACCATCAACGGCATGCTGTCGATGCCGGAACGGCAGGATGCGCTGGACCGCGTGCGTTTGGGGGTAGCTGCGCTTTTGTTGATCTCGCCAGAGCAGCTGCGCAGCATCTCGGTACGGTCTGTTCTAAAGCAACGCGAAGTTGGTCTTTGGGTGCTGGATGAGGCGCACTGCGTTTCAAAATGGGGCCATGATTTCCGCCCCGACTACCGCTATGTCTCTCGCTTCATTCGGGAATTCACTGGGGATGTTGAGGTCGCCCCGGTTATCGCCCTGACCGCGACGGCAAAGCCCGAGGTTGTTCGCGACATTCGTGATCACTTCCAGTCCCGGCTCGGCTGCAATCTGATGCTGCTCGACGGAGGAGCATCTCGAACCAACCTCAGCTATGAGGTGCGCGAGACGCAAAAGGCCACCAAACTGGCCGATATTCTGGCGGTTATTCAGGAGAAGCTGCCGCAGGAAGGACGGTCCGGCGCGGTCGTTTATTGCTCGACTAGGGGGGAGACGGAGCGGGTTGCAGAATTCCTGAAGCTGCAGGGGCTGACGGCTGAGCACTTCCATGCAGGGATGACACCCGAACAAAAGCGCGATGTACAGGAGCGTTTCCGGGTTGGGGAATTGCGGGTGATCGCCGCGACCAACGCCTTCGGGATGGGGATCGATAAGCCCGATATCCGGCTTGTGGTTCATGGCGACATTCCCGGCTCGCTTGAAAATTACCTGCAGGAGGCGGGTCGTGCCGGTCGTGACCGCCAACATGCCAATTGCGTGCTGCTGTTCACGCCCGAGGATGTGGAGCGCCAGTTCAACCTCTCAGCCCGCTCGCGTCTGGCGCGGCATGAGATCGGCGCGATCCTGAAAGCCGTGCGCCGCCTGGATGAGCGTAGCAAGAAGACGGGTATCGTCGTCGCCACCTCAGGCGAGATTGTGCGGGCTGAACTCGACCAGGATTTCGGCCGCGACAGCACCACGGATGACACGCGGGTTAAAACTGCAGTTTCCTGGCTGGAGGAAGCGAGCCTTCTGAACCGCGAAGAAAACAGGGTTCAGGTCTTCCCTTCGTCCCTGCGCATCCGCGCGCTGGCGGAGGCTGAGCCTGTGCTGGACAAAGCGGCGATTAGCGGGGCGCGCCGAAAGCAACTTTTGGATATTCTGCGCCATCTGATGAATGCACCGCCGGATATCGGTATCTCAACCGACGATCTGGCCGCGGCCAGCGGGCTGATGGGTCCGCAACTGAACAAAGCCATGGCGGATCTGGAAGCGTTGGGGCTGGCAAAGAACGATATTGCGGTCACCGTTTTCGTTCACGTCGGGATCGAAGGCGCATCACTTGCCCGGTTTAAAGAGGCGGGAAGTCTTGAGCAGGATCTGATCGCGCTGATGCGTGAAGAGGCGCCGGATGCTGATGTCGACATGGCGCAGCCGCTGAACCTTGCCGAAACGACTCAACGGCTTCGGGACAAAGGGCATGCGCATGTCCGCCCTGATCTTGTAGAGAAGTTGCTGCACGGTATGTGCCGCGATGGCGAAGATATGGAGGGTGGCCGCGGAAACATGCGATTGCGAAAGCTCTCGCGCAGCGCGACTGCGGTCACCCTGCAGCGTTCGTGGCAAACTCTGGACAAAACGGCCGATCTTCGGCGTCAGGCCGCCGAGCTTTTGCTGGCTGGCCTGGTGGCGAAGGTGTCGCGCGGCACACGCGGGAAGGATCTGCAGGTCGAGACCACGGTTGGCGATCTTTGTGCCGTTCTCAATGGCGATGCGCTTCTGAAGGCGCAGGTGAGGGATCTGAACAAGCTCCTTCAGCGTGCACTTCTGTGGCTGCATGAGCAGGAGGTTATGGTTCTTGGCAAAGGTCTGACGGTTTTCCGTCCGGCCATGACGCTGCAACTGCGCCCCGGCTCAGGTGGCTTTACCCGCGAACATTTTCAGCCGCTCGAAGAGCATTACAGCGAACAGACAGTTCAGACCCATGTGATGGCCGCCTATGCGGAAAAGGGCTTGGCCGCGATCGATCAGGCGCAGCGCCTGTCTGAGGACTACTTCGTTCTTGAAAAAGACGCCTTCATGAAACGCTGGATGCCGGGACGCGGCGCGGAAATCCGCCGCCAGACCACCGGCACATCCTGGCGGGCCATTGTCGAGGCGCTGAACAATCCGGTGCAGCAGAAGATCGTCAGCGATGATCGTGAGGCAACCAACGTTTTGGTGCTGGCGGGGCCGGGATCGGGCAAGACCCGGGTTCTGGTGCACCGCATTGCCTATCTGATCCGCGTGAAGCGCGAAGATCCCCGCGGCATTCTGGTCCTGACCTACAACCGCCATGCGGCGGCCGAAATCCGGGTGCGCTTGCGCCATCTGATTGGAGATGAAGCCTTTGGCGTAGTGATATCCACTTGCCACTCGATGGCCATGCGTCTGGTTGGCGTCAGCTTCGCCAATGCGCCGACCGAGACACGTGATTTCGACAAAGTGCTCATGCAGGCCGTCAATCTGCTTCACGGCGAAGGCCTCGGCAAAGCCGAGGCTGAAGCACAGCGGGATGTCCTGATCGAAGGCTACCGCTGGATTCTGGTCGATGAATATCAGGATATCGGCCCGGAAGAATATGCGCTCATCGCCGCAATCGCGGGTCGCTCGCTTGACGATCCGGACCTGCGTCTGAGCCTGTTCGCAGTCGGCGATGATGATCAGAATATCTATGCCTTCGCCGGTGCCTCGATCCGTTACATCCGGCAGTTTGAAGAGGATTACCGCGCAAAACCTGAATTTCTGGTCGAAAACTACCGCTCAACCCGGAACATCGTCACCAGCGCCAATGAGGTCATCGCAGGCGCGGTGGACCGGATGAAACTGGGCCACGACATTACGGTCAATCAGGCCCGAGCAAAGGACATGCCCGGTGGGGTCTTGGGCGCGCTTGACCCGGTCGCCCAAGGCCGGGTGCAGGTTCTTCGCGTGCCGCCAGGGCCCATGTCGCAGGCTGTCGCGGCAGTGGATGAGCTGCAGCGCTTGTCGCGGCTTGATCCGGACTGGAGCTGGATCGGCACTGCCATTATCTCGCGTGACTGGCGGAGCCTAGAGCCGGTGCGTGCCTATGCCGAAAGTCTGGGCATCCCGGTCACTATGGCCAATGAGAGCCTGCCGAGCCTGTGGCGTCTGCGCGAAACGCAAAACCTGATCGCCGGTCTGAAGGCTTCAGGCAAGCTGGTCTTGACCATTCCGGATCTCGTCGAAGAGCTTAACCGCCTGCCTGCCAACCGCTGGGCCGACCTGCTGGGCGAAGGTCTGGGCATTCTTGCGGCGGAAATTGGCGACAAGGGGATGCATCTTCCCGATGTGATTGAATGGATCGCTGAATGGACCCGTGATGCCCGCTCCGAGCCGCGTGGCCTTCTCTTGATGACAGCTCACCG
>DALYSR010000194.1:0-5357 GCA_031991825.1 Paracoccaceae bacterium | reverse complement strand
CCGAAAAGGGCGATATCGGAAGATGTCAGGGCAATGAAACCGGCGGCCTCTGTCAGAGGCGCGCGCGCGCCCATTCGCGGCACCCCCCGCGTGGCCGATCGCGTCGTTCCCGTTCCGGCTGTCATGGTCCGCTTGTCATGGTCCGGCGCGGGCGGAGGGCAACCAGATCATCCGCTGGTTCTGCTCGGGTGAAGCTGGGGCAATACATTACGGCGGCCCGCCCGCTTCTGCGCAGGCGGATCGGCGGCGGGGATGGCAAAAGGCCGCCCGCTTGCACGGACGGCCCCTGATCGCTGCCGTGGCAGCTTATTCTTTGGTCACCAGACGGTAATAGACATAGTCCGAGCTTGCGCCGTTGACATAGCCGTTCACCGCTTTGTCCATCGCCACCTGATAGCTGGCTTGGAACATCACCACGATCGGCGCGCTTTCCTGCACCTGCTTTTGCAGATCGACATACATGTCCAGACGCTTGGCCGGATCGGCCTCGGCCAGTGCCGCCATGGTTTCCTTGTTCATCTCTTCGGGCACCGCCCAGGCATTGCGCCATGCGGTGGTTCCGGCATAGCTGCCATCAGCATTATCGCTGTTATAGGCAAAAGCCTTGGCGTTGGAATGCGGGTCCATGAAATCGGGGCCCCAATAGAGCAACATGCCCGCATGGCTGCGCTCGCGGTATTTGGTGATCACCTGCGCCGCGGTGCCCGGGATGATCTCGAAATTGATCCCCGCTTCCGAGAAGCCCGCTTGCAGCGATTGGGCGATATCGGTGAAGGGGGCCGCGTTGATCACGTCCAGCTTGATATCGACCGGCGTCTTGATACCGGCATCGGCCAGGATCTTGGCGGCTTTTTCCGGATCATAGGAATAGGGCGTCTCGTTGAGCGCGCCGGGATAGCCCTTGGGCCAGAAGGCCTGATGCACCTCCATCTGTCCCTTCAGGAAGGTATCGGTCATGCCTTGGTAATCGACCAGCCAACGGGCGGCCTCCCACAAAGCGGGATTGGTCAGCGCTTCGTCCTTCTGGTTGAACGACAGGAAATGCACCGCCGCTTGCGGGAAGACCTCGACCTTCAGCGCATCGGTTTTCAGCGCGGCGATCTGGTCGGCGGTCAGGTTGCGGGCCATGTCGACATCGCCGGTTTCCAGCAACAGCTGCTGGGTCGCGGCTTCGGCCACATGGCGGATCACCACGCCCTTCACTTTCGGCGCGCCCTTGTAATAGGCCGGATTGGCCTCAAGGCGGATCATTTCGGCCGGACGAAACGCCTTCAGCACGAAAGCGCCCGAGCCTGCGGAATTGACATTCAGCCAGCCATTGCCCCAATCGCCGTCCTTTTCATTGGCTTTGACCGTTTCGGCATCCACCACCGAAGCCGGACGGGCCGCCAGCACGTTCAGCACGAAAGCCGAGGAGAAATCGCCCTGGTATTTGACGGTCAAAGTCTGGCCCTCGGCCAGGACCATGCTGTCGATATTTTCAGCCGTCCAGCCCAGCTGCGCCAGAATGAAGGCCGGTGCCAGATTGAGCGCGATGGTGCGCTTGAAGGAATAAGCGACATCCGCGGCGCGGACCGGATTGCCGGAATGGAAGGTGGCATCGTCGCGCAGGGTGAAGGTGATGGTCTTGGCCGCATCATCGGCCGTCCAGTCCTTGGCAAGGCCCGCCGCCAGCACCGTGGTGTCTTCGGCATCATATTGCACCAGACGGTCATAGACATTGCTGACCAATTCGCCGGAGGTGAATTCATAGGCCTGCGCCGGATCGATGGCGACGATGTCATCGATGTTCTGGGCAACCACCAGCGTATCGGCGGGGGTTGCGGCATAGGCCGCGATCTGGCCCAGCGGCAGAACGAGCACGCTGGACAACAGCGCCGCACGTAGGATCTTCATAGCGGGTCTCTCCTTTGGACTTTGGATTTGCGGGCAGGCTTCTGGTCCGGCTCCGCATCGGGTTTTGAACATTGTGCCGTCTCGGGCGACAGGCGCTGGGGCTGGGGTTGGTTCTGGGGCTCGCCCGTATCGCTGCGCGGCAGGGCACCGGTTTGCAACAGGCTCAGCCTGCCGGTCCACAGCATGCGGGTCAGCGCGCCGGTATGGTTGTGCCAGGCATGCTGGCGGCTGCCGTGGAAATGCAGCGCGTCGCCCGGTCCCATCACCATCTTGTCGCCATCGAGCCACAGGGTCACGCAGCCTTCCAAGATGGTGATGAATTCCTCGCCCTCGTGGCTGAAGACTTCCGAGCGATAGCCCGCGGGCAGCTGCAGCAGATAGGCGCTCATTTGGCTGCCAGCAAATTCGCTCGACAGCTTTTCATAGATCACCGACGAGCCTTCGATATGAAACCGCGGCCGCCCCTCGGCGCGGCTCAGGGCCTCCTGCGCGGTGGGGGTGGTGATGAAATATTCCACGCCCACCCCAAGGCTGCGGGCGATCTGGGCCAAGGTCGACAGCGCGGGCACCGCCTGATCGCGTTCGATCTGGCTCAGATAGCCCACCGAAAGTCCGGCATCGTCGCACAGCGCCTGCAGGGTCTTGCGCGCGGCTTTGCGCCTTTCGCGGATCAGCCTGCCGATGCGGGGCAAAGCCGGTGTTTCGGGGCGGGTTTTGCCAGCGGACCCGTCGGTAGTGGCCCCATCGGTGGTGGCCCCGTCGGGATTTGCATCGTCGGAAAAGGACGTCAGGGCGGGTCTCCAGTAAAATTTTTTTGATATAAGCAAAACTTTATGTATAACCCAAGGGAAACCTGCCGTCGGATGCAAAAAAGTTGCCCCAAGGGCAAAACCGGTGTCCGACTGGCCGATCCGACCCCGCATCAAGAAAGACAACGCGTTTGAACGACAACCAAAATAGCCAACAGGCGCCGCCGCCGCACGGACTGGGGGCCGCAGGGCAATCCCTGCACGGGGCCGGTGGTCAGGGCCAAAACGCCCCTATTCCACCGGTGGAAGCGGTGCTTTTGTCGCGCCCCCGCGCGCACCGCCGATCCACGCGCAAAGGCGGCAGGCTTGCAGGCGAGGGGATGTGGTTGGTGGTCACCATCTGCGCCACCTTCCTCGGGCTGATGGCGATCACCTTCTTCATCGGCCGTGTGGTGCCGATCGATCCGGTGCTGGCGGTTGTGGGCGATCGGGCCTCGCCCGAGGTCTATGCCGCCGCCAAACAGGCGATGGGTCTTGACCGATCGCTCTTCGCGCAATTTATCGGCTATATCGGCGATGTGCTGCGCGGCGATTTCGGCATGTCGGTCTCGACGGGGCGACCGGTGATCGAGGATCTGGCCAAGGTCTTTCCCGCCACCCTCGAGATGGCCACCATCGGCATCTTCCTTGGCGTGGTGATCGGCGTGCCGCTTGGCGTCTATGCCGCCGCCCACAAGGGCAGCCTGCTGGACCAGATCATTCGGGTGATCGGGCTGCTGGGCTATTCCATTCCGGCCTTCTGGCTTGGCTTGGTGGGGCTGGCGCTGTTCTATGCCAAACTGCGCTGGGTCGGCGGGCCGGGCAGGCTGGACATCTTCCTTGACGGGCAGGTGCCAAGCGTTACCGGCCTTTTGCTTGTCGATGCGCTGATGGCGCGCGATTGGCAGGTCTTTGCCAATGCCTTTTCGCATCTGATCCTGCCCGCCGCGATCTTGGGCTTCTTCTCGCTGGCCTATATCGCGCGGATGACCCGCAGCTTCATGCTGGACCAGCTGGGGCAGGAATTCGTCACCACCGCCCGCGTCAAGGGCGTGCCGGAATGGCAGGTGCTGTGGCGCCATGCCTTCTATCCGATCCGCATCCAGCTGATCACGGTGATCGGCCTGAGCTATGCGGGGCTGTTGGAGGGATCGGTGATGATCGAGACGGTCTTCTCTTGGCCCGGCATCGGCAATTACCTGACGGCGGGGCTGTTCAACGCCGATATGAACGCCGTTCTGGGCGCGACCTTGGTGATCGGCGCGATCTTCATCTGCATCAACAAACTGTCCGACGTGCTCTACCGCGTCCTTGATCCGAGGGCCCGCGCATGAGCACCTTCACTCCTTCCTCGTGGCGCGACTGGCTGCTGTCGGATTCGCCGATGTCCAGCTTTCAGGCCAATAGCGGCAGGCTCTATCGGCTGATCTGCGGCCTGCTTGGCAATCCGCTCTCGGCGCTGGGGCTGCTGATCATCACCGTGCTGGTCCTGACCGCGATCTTTGCGCCATGGATCGCGCCCTATTCGCCCACCCGCCAGAACCTGTCGATGCGGCTGATGCCGCCCTCGGCCGACTACTGGATGGGCACCGATGCGCTGGGACGCGATATCTTCTCGCGCGTGGTGCACGGATCGCGCATCACTTTGACCATCGTCGGCCTCGTGGCCGTGGTCGCAGCACCGCTGGGGCTGCTGATCGGCGCGATTTCGGGCTATTTCGGCGGGTTGACCGATCGTATCTTGATGGGGATCACCGATATCTTCCTGTCGATGCCCAAGCTGATCCTTGCGCTGGCCTTCGTGGCGGCCTTGGGGCCGGGCATCAACAATGCGGTCATCGCCATCGCCATCACCACCTGGCCCGCCTATGCCCGCATCGCGCGGGCCGAGACGCTGACCTTCCGCAATGCCGAATATATCGCGGCGGTGCGCTTGCAGGGCGGATCGCATATGCGGGTGATCTTGCGCCATGTGCTGCCGATGTGCACCTCGTCGATGATCATCCGCGTCACGCTGGATATGGCGGGCATCATCCTGACGGCGGCGGGTCTGGGCTTCCTTGGCCTTGGCGCACAGCCGCCGCTGCCGGAATGGGGCGCGATGATCGCCACCGGCCGCGATGCGATCCTGAACCAATGGTGGATCTCGACCATGCCCGGCCTTGCGATCATCATCGTCAGCTTGGGCTTTTGCTTCCTGGGCGACGGGCTGCGCGACATCCTTGATCCGAAAGGAGAAAAGCAATGAGCCGCCCCCTGCTTCAGGTTGAAAACCTGCGGGTGACCTTCCCCACCACCAAGGGCAAGGTCGATGTCGTCAAGGGGATCTCCTTCTCCTTGGGCCGCGAAAGGCTGGGCATTGTCGGCGAAAGCGGATCGGGCAAGTCGATGACCGGACGGTCGATCTTGCGCCTGATCCGCAAGCCCGGACAGGTCAGCGCCGACCGGCTGGATTTCGACGGCGCGCCGCTCTTGGCCAAATCCGAACGCCAGATGCGGGCGATCCGCGGCGCGCGGATATCGATGGTGATGCAGGACCCGAAATTCTCGCTCAATCCGGTGATGACCATCGGCATGCAGATGGCCGAGGCGCTGCGCGTCCATACCCGCCTGTCCCGCGCCGAAATCAATGCCAAGGTGCTGGCCATTTTGACGGCGGTGCGCATCAACGAT
>DALYSR010000193.1:0-5368 GCA_031991825.1 Paracoccaceae bacterium | reverse complement strand
TAACGGCCCTGATGGAAGCGCGGCGCGCCATGGCGTCCAAGGATCGCCACGATTTCGGCTTGGAACAGAGCGCCCAGCCATTCCTTGTCTAGTACGCGGCTTCCGCCCGTCTCAAGGCTGACCTGAACGCCGTGGCGCCGCCATTGCCAAAGCTGGGCACGCGCGATTTCGGCGGTGGCGGCATCTTCCATCAACCCGTTGATCGCCACTGCGCCACGACCTTGCAGCCATTGGGCGACATATTCGATGGCGGTCGCGATATTGCCGGTGACGCCCGCTTCGCTCACCACGCCCGTATGGGGCGCAAGCAGACGGGCAGGGTCGACAGGGGTGCCAGCCGCTGTCCGGTCGATCTGGTTCGGCCCCGACATATGGGCGTCGAAAATGTCGCGCGCGGGGGCGACCATATCGGGATGGGCCACCCAAGTGCCGTCATGACCAAGGCGCACCTCGCGCAATTTGTCCGCGCGCAGCCGATCAAAGGCAGCGGCATTGGCGGCGGGATCATCCTTCACCGGCAGGGCCGCCGACATGCCGCCCATCGCATGAATGCCGCGACGGTGGCAGGTCTGGACCAGCAGCGCCGCATAATCGGCAAGGAAAGCACGATCCATGCCCACCGCTGCGCGATCAGGCAAGACATAGGCGGAATGGGCGCGCAGGGTCTTGATATAGCTGAAGATATAATCCCAGCGGCCGCAGTTCAGCCCGACGATATTGTCGCGCAATTCCCAGATGATTTCATCCATCTCGAAGGCGGCGCGCAGGGTTTCGATCAAGACCGTGGCTTTGATGCTATGCGCGGCCAGCCCCAGTTGCGCCTCGCTCCAGGCAAAGATCGCCTTCCACAGCCGTGCTTCGCGGTGGTTTTCCAGCTTGGGCAGGTAGTAGAACGGACCCTTGCCTTGTGCGGCAAGCGCTGCCCCGCAATGGAACAGGCTGACACCGAAGTCGAACAGCGCCGCCGGCATCGGGCGTCCGGCGATCATCACATTGGCTTCTTGCAGATGCAGCCCACGCGGACGCAGGATCAGCAGGGCAGGCTTGTCACAGACTTCGTAGAATTTGCCGGTTTTCGGATCCTCAAAGGTCAGGCGACCAGCAGTGTAATCCATCATATTCTCATGACCGGCGATGATGGTCTTGAAGCTGGGGGCGGTGGCATCTTCGAAATCGGCCATGAAGACATTCGCGCCCGAATTCAGCGCGGAAATCATCATCTTGCGATCAACCGGACCGGTGATTTCGACACGGCGGTCCAACAGCGCCTGCGGCAGGTCTGCCGCGCGCCAGTCGCCATCGCGGACATCGGCGGTTTCGGGCAGAAACTCGGGCAAGCGACCAAGATCATAGCCATGCTGGCGGTTTTGGCGCGCGGCGAGCAGGGACTGGATTTGCGGCGCGAAAGCCCGATCCAGCGCGGCAAGGAAGGCCATCGCCTCCGGAGGCAACACCCGTTCGACCCCTTGGACATCCCGCAGGACCTGAGGGGGCAGGGAGGCAATATCGTGATCGAATGGCATGACAACTCTCCAAGGTTTGGCGATTATGTCATGTTAGTAATGTAACGTTGATTTTGCATTATTTATAAGAAATAAAGGGGTGAAGCTGTATGATTTGTCAGCTTTGATTTGTCACATTGTAAGATTTTGTCACATGATCACGCGCCCGGAAAAATTGATCATCGGCCAAAGGCTGCGCGTGCTGCGCAATTCCTTGGGCCTGACGCAGGCGCAGATGGCGGCGGAACTTGGCGTTTCGGCCAGCTATATCACCTTGATAGAATCCGACCAACGCCCTGCATCGGCACGCTTTTTGGTCAAGCTGGCCGAAATCTACGATCTTAACGTTTCGGAACTGGCACCAAGTCTGGATGCGCAGCTGGCCGCCGATTTCGGCGCGGCTTTGAAAGACCCCGCCTTGGGCGCGACGGGGGTGACACGCAGCGAGATCGAGGCGGTGTTACAGGCATCTCCGCGCCTTGTGGGCACTTTCGTCCGCCTTTACGACAGCTACCGCGAAAGCATCCTCAAGCCGATGGCCGAGGATAACCCGCTGGTTGATCGCGACAAGGCCGAGGTATTGGCCGAAACATCGCGTCCCATTGATGTGGTCAGGAACTGGTTCTACGAGCGCAAGAATTATGTCGATACTCTGGACCGTGCCGCCGAAGATATGGCGGCAGAGCTGCATTTGCACCGACGCGAGCCGCATGTCTCGCTGTCGCAGCGGCTGATGGAAAGCGGTATTCGCGCCCGCATCCTGCCCGCCGAGGTGATGGGGGAACGGCTGCGCCATTTCGATCCTCATCGCAAAGAGCTGATGTTGTCGGAACTGCTTGCGCCCGAAAGCCGCCGCTTCCAGATCGGCGTTTTACTCGCGCGGCTGGAGCAGGAAGAAGCAATCGGCGCGCTTGTCACGGAAGCGGGATTCGCAGATATCGCATCGCAAACGCTGTTGCGCGTCAGCCTGACCAACTATTTCGCCGCCGCATTGGTCATGCCCTATGGCCGCTTCCTCGCCGCATGCGAAAGCACGCGCTATGATATCGAACTGCTCAGCCATCGCTTCGATAGCAGTTTCGAACAGACCGCACATCGGATGTCGACGTTGCAGCGCGACGGCGCGCGCGGCATTCCCTTCTTCTTCGTGCGGGTGGACCGCGCCGGAAATATGACCAAACGCTTCAGCGCTGGACGGTTCCCGTTTTCGCGCTTTGGCGGCACCTGTCCGCTGTGGAACATCCATGCCGCATTCGAACGCCCCGATCAGGTCCAGACCCAGATCATCCGTATGCCGGAAGGCGCCAGCTATTTCTCGATCGTGCGGACCGTGGCGCGCGCCGGCGGCAGCCATAACGCACCGGCCCAAAGGCTGGCGGTGGGCTTGGGCTGTGATGTGTCTTACGCGCCGCGGCTGATCTATGCCGATGGCATCGATCTTGAACATACCGCGCCGGTCGATATCGGGCTGAACTGCTATCTTTGCGAACGGCCCAACTGCGCCGCCCGCGCCCATGCCCCGATAAACCGCAAACTCCGTATCAACGACCGCGAGCGCAACATATCGATCCTGAACTTCGAGCCGTAAGGCAAGGGCGGCAATCGCCCTGCACGCAGGGCACGATCAAAAGAACTGGAAGAGGTCGTCTTCCTGCTGGCAAAATGGGGCAGTCGCAGCGAGTCAAATCATCGATTTAAATTTGGCTAGGACTGCATGACCTGAGCCGATGGTCCGGCTATGCGACATAGGTCAAATGACAGGCCAGCATCGCTACGTAACGGGGGCGAACATAAACCCCCTAGCACCGCAAACCAAGCTGCCGTGCATCAAGCCCCATATGCGCGCCGCCGCCGTCACAGGGCGGGGCGTGCGCTCTTCACCGCGCAGAGCTTCTGTTCAGATAGGCGGCTCTGCGGGCGGCGTAGGATGCAGGCAACAGGCTGTAGTCCTGACCAAGGCTTCGATAGCGAGAGAGCGACATGTCATGCACTTGCGCCAAATGCACCCGCAAATCAGCGACGGAAACCTCGCAGATTTTGCAGCAGAAGCTTTTCGGTACGATCTTATTGGGGCGCGCAAAACCTTGCAGGAAAGCTTGTATGTTCGAGACAGGGGCGAGTTTCATTGCGAGCCACACATTCGAAAGGATATATACTTTTGAATGTATCAATGACTTTAACGATGAATTCAATGCAAAAAGCGCCCGACTGGGCGCTTTTTCTTGGTAAATTATGATCTAGAACAGGTGCTTATTCGAAAATTAGCCGATGAAGTCGCTATCGTCAGCCATAGGCGCGAAGGAGGAATCGAAGGCGCCATCCACGTCGATCGGCGCTGATTTTCCGCCCAGCAGACCGCCGAGCAGACCACCGTTGCCGCCAAGCACGCCGCCCAACAGACCACCTTCGCCGCCAAGCACGCCGCCAAGCAGGCCACCGTCGCCACCAAGGACACCACCCAACAAGCTGCCGTCACCGCCAAGGACGCCGCCGAGCAGGTCGTCCACCGTGTCGGTCACCCCACCCAACAGGCCGCCGTCACCGCCAAGGACGCCGCCCAACAGGCCGCCGTCACCGCCAAGGACGCCGCCGAGCAGGTCATCCACCGTGTCGGTCACACCGCCCAGCAAGCCACCTTCTCCACCAAGGACACCACCCAGCAGGCCGCCGTCATCGCCAAGGACACCGCCGAGCAGGTCGTCAACCGTATCGGTCACACCGCCAAGCAGGCCACCTTCGCCGCCCAGCACACCACCCAGCAGGCCACCTTCACCGCCGAGGACACCGCCCAACAAGCCGCCGTCACCGCCAAGGATACCGCCAAGCAGATCGTCGACGGTATCGGTCACGCCACCCAGCAGGCCATCCTCGCCGCCAAGGAGCCCACCCAACAGGCCATCGTCGCCACCAAGAAGCCCGCCGAGCAAGCCGTCTTCGCCGCCCAATACGCCGCCCAACAGGCCGTCGACCAGGCCGCTGACCGTCTCGGTCAGGCCGCCCAAGATGCCACCCAGGCCGCCGTCGCCACCCAAGATAGCGGTCAAGGGGCTGCCTTCGCCGCCCAAGACACCGCCGAGCAAGCCACCGGTCGTGCTGCCGAGCAGGTTCGAAACTGTGCCGGTGATGCCGCTCAGCAGGCCGCCTTCGTTACCGAGCAGGCCACCAAGGGCATCACCGACAACACTCGTTACTCCACCAATCAGGGAATCCGCATCTGCGTTTGCAGCGCCGCCCAACAGGCCGGTGCCAAGCAAGCCGCCAACAAGACCACCCGCCCCGGTTACCGGCGCCAAGATACCGTCATTGCCGACCAAGCCACCAAGCAGCCCCTCCGAGCCCGTGATCCCGCCCAAAACTCCGTTATTTCCGGTCAGTCCGCCCAGAAGGCCACTGTCACCGATAACCGGATCCAACAGGCCCTGATTTGCCGAAGGACCGTCGCCCAGCAAAGGCGCGCCCAACAATCCGCCAAGCAGATCATTCAGACCGGTTTGATCCAAAAGGTTGCCGACCAAGCCATTCGACCCCGTCAACCCGCCAAGCAATCCCTCGTTACCCGTCACAACGCCCAGAAGGCCGTCATCCGAGAGGACACCATCCAAGATGCCGGAATTTACCGGAGTGTCATCATCATCGCCACCGTCGGGCGGGGTGCCGCCGTTATCGCCGCCATCGGGCGGGGTGCCGCCGTTATCGCCGCCATCGGGCGGGGTGCCACCGTTGTCACCACCATCGGGCGGGGTGCCGCCGTTGTCACCACCATCGGGCGGGGTGCCGCCGTTGTCGCCGCCATCGGGGGGGGTGCCGCCGTTGTCGCCGCCATCGGGGGGGGTGCCGCCGTTGTCGCCGCCACCGGGCGGGGTGCC
>DALYSR010000192.1:0-5378 GCA_031991825.1 Paracoccaceae bacterium | reverse complement strand
GCCCATGGCGTGCCGTTCCGCTTCCCGTCGGATGGCGACATCGGCCCTGGCCTGACCGATGCGGGCAAGCAATTGGTGCGGGATTGCAATCGTCTGGGCATCCTGATCGACCTGAGCCATCTGAACGTGGCGGGCTTCAATGATGTGGCGGCGATTTCCGATGCGCCGCTGGTGGCGACCCATTCCAATGCCTGCGCCATCACGCCGTCGTCGCGCAACCTGACCGATGCGCAGCTGGCGGTGATCCGTGATAGCCGCGGCATGGTCGGTCTGAACTTCGGCACCATCTTCCTGCGTCCCGACGGCAAGCGCATCAACGACATGACGCTTGATCCGATGCTGCACCACCTTGACCATTTGATCACCCATCTGGGCGAAGACCATGTGGGCTTTGGTTCGGATTTCGATGGCACCACGATTCCCGCGCCGATCAAGGATGCGGGCGATCTGCCGCTGCTGATCGATGCGCTGAAGCGTCACGGCTATGATGACGCGCTATTGGCGAAACTTTGCTGCAACAACTGGTTGGCGGTGCTGGATCGCACTTGGAAAGCTTAAGGGAAGGTCCAACTCGCGGCTTTGTGTAGGGCAAATCGCGAATAGCGTGCTTAAGTTAATGCCGTGTTCAAGCTGGCTTGGGCACGGCATTTCGCAATGAGGGCATGGCGTATGAAGGCATTGTTGTTCGTTCCGCTGATCTTGGCTGCGGCTGTCGGCTTGGCGCAGGCGGAAGAAGCGGCTCCGGATCTGATCGAGGGCTATCGTACCGGCGATTTCGTGGAGATGCTGCCGGGACGGGTGCTGGATCTGCAACTGTTGGAGACGCAAGCCACCCCCGAAAAGCACAGCCTGCGCGCCCAATATCGTGCGCCCGATCTGGCCACGATCAGCGACGTCTTGATCTATGCGCCGCAGGGGCAGCCGATCGAAGACGAGGCGGGCGCCTTGAAGACCGCTGTCGCGGATGTGGAAAAGGTCTTGACGGATCGGGGGCTGAAGACCGCGCGCCATCAGATCAGCTCATCGGGCGGCGAGGTGATGTCGTGCATTTCCGCGCCGCAGGCCGATGGCAAAAGCCTGTACAGCTATTGCGCCGCTGTCGCCAAGGGGCGGCTGATCGCGGTGCAGGTTACATCGCAACTAGGCACCCAAGGGGCCACACAAGCGCAGGCCCATGCCGACGCATTCGCAGGCGAAATGGTGGATACCATCGCCACCGCCGCCTGAAGGCCCGTCGCCAAAGAAAAAGGCCCGCCGGATTGGCGGGCCTTTTCATATCTATGCCTGACAGATCAGAGCAGGGCTTTGACCTTCGCCACGGTGTTTTCAGCGGTGATGCCGAATTCCTGGTACAGGCGTTCCGCCGGAGCCGATGCGCCAAAGCCCGGCATGCCGACGAAGTCAGCCTTCTCGCGCTTGCCGCCTTCACCCGATAGCCATTGGTCCCAACCGAAGCGCACGCCTGCTTCGATCGCCACGCGCACCGCACCCGGCGGCAGCACTTTGCGGCGGTATGCAGCGTCTTGCTGGGCAAACAGCTCCATCGACGGCATCGAGACTACGCGGGTGCCGATGCCTTCGGCTTCCAGCATGTCACGGGCCTTCAGCGCGATTTCCACTTCCGAGCCGGTTGCGATCAGGATCACCTGACGCTTGCCGGTGGCTTCGGCCAGAACATAAGCGCCTTTGGCGACCATGTTGGTATTGGTGTGGGTCTTGCGCACGGCAGGCAGGTTCTGACGCGACAACGCCATCACGGTGGGCGTGGTTTTCGAGCTGAGCGCGATTTCCCAAGCTTCGGCGGTTTCCACCAGATCGGCCGGACGGATCACATAGGTGTTCGGCGTCGCGCGGCTGATCGCCAGATGTTCCACCGGCTGATGGGTCGGGCCGTCTTCGCCCAAACCGATCGAATCGTGGGTCATGACGTAAGTCACCGGCACGCCCATCAGCGCCGACAGACGCATCGCGGGACGCGCATAATCGGTGAAGCACATGAAGGTGCCGCCATAGGCACGCAGACCGCCGTGCAGCGCGATACCGTTCATCGCGGCCGCCATGCCGTGTTCACGGATGCCCCAATAGATGTAGCGGCCCTTACGGTCTTCCGGCGAGAAGACGCCCAGATCGGCGGTCTTGGTGTTGTTCGAACCGGTCAAGTCAGCCGAACCACCGATGTTTTCCGGCATGATCGGGTTGACGGCCGCCAGCACTTTTTCCGACGAGGCGCGGGTGGCCAGCTTCGGCAGATCTTCCACCGCTTGCTTTTTCACGCCACGGATCGCCGCTGCCAGCTTGGCCGGTGCGTCGCCTGCGAAGAGGCGCTTGAATTCCGCCTGCTTGGTGCCCGAGAGCGCCGCGAAATTGGCTTCCCAAGCAGCACGCGCCACCGCACCGCGGGCGCCGACTTGTTCCCACCATGCTTTGACATCAGCGGGGACTTCGAATGCGCCGCCGGTCCAGCCATAGGCTTCTTTGGCCGCTGCCATTTGCGCCTTGTCGGTCAGCGCGCCATGGCCTTTCGAGGTGTCCTGTGCCGCATGGCCCAAAGCGATATGGGTTTTGCAGGCGATCATCGCGGGACGGGGCGATTTCTTCGCAGCGGTGATGGCCTCGTCGATCGCGACCGGATCATGGCCGTCGATTTCAAACACATCCCAGCCCGACGCTTTGAAGCGCGCAACTTGATCGGTGGCATCCGACAGCGACACCTTGCCGTCGATGGTGATGTCGTTGTTGTCCCACAACACGATCAGCTTCGACAGCTTGTGACGGCCTGCGATACCAAGCGCTTCTTGGCTGACGCCTTCCATCAGGCAGCCGTCGCCCGCGATCACATAGGTATAGTGATCTTGGATCTTGGCGCCCCAACGCGCGCGCAGGTTTTCTTCGGCAATCGCGAAGCCCACGGCGTTGGAAATGCCTTGGCCCAGCGGGCCGGTGGTGGTTTCAACACCAGCCACATGACCATATTCCGGATGGCCCGCGGTGATCGCGCCCCATTGGCGGAAGTTTTTGACCTGGTCCAAGGTCACATCCGCATAGCCGGTCAGATACATCAGGCTATAGATCAGCATCGAGCCATGGCCCGCCGACAGGATGAAGCGGTCGCGGTCTTCCCAGCGGGGTTGGCTCGCGTCGAATTTCAGGTGTTTGGAGAACAGCACTGTTGCCACATCGGCCATGCCCATCGGCATGCCGGAGTGGCCGGAATTGGCGGCAGCCACAGCGTCCAACGTCAGGGCGCGGATGGCGGCAGCACGCATCCAATGTTCGGGGTGACGGTCGCGCAGGGTTTGGATATCCAAGGCCGGGCTCCTCTGGCTGGCAAAATCGCGAGTTTGAGTGGTTCAATATCAGTCCCTACGGCAAGATCAAGCATTCCGGACAAGCCTTTGCCGGTTAAGGGGCGTTCTTGCCGACAGATTGGGTTAAGATTGGCCTTGACGGCCCCGCGCGTGATTCGCACTTTGGGGCAGGCAGAAGAACAAAGCACCGGCCGCGCCGGGAAAGAGGAGGCATGGATAACATTGCCGAACTAGAGCGCCGTATTACGGCGGCTTTGGTGAAGATCGACCGTGGCATCGAGGCCTATGCCTCGGCGCAGGACGCAAAACTGGGTGCCTTGGTGCAGGCTGTCGCCAATACCAAGGCCGAAGCCGAAGAGCAGATCGCCGCGGCCGAACAGGCGGCTGCCGAAGCCGCGCTGGACGCCGCCGCTGCGGTGGAACTTGCGACAGAGGCCGCAGCCGAAGCGGCTGCCGCCGAACAGGCCCAAGCCATGCCGGTCGCCACTTTGGCCGATGGCGTGGCGGAAGCTGAAATCGCGCGGCTGAACGAAGCTTTGGACGAGGAACGCTTCAACGTCTCGCAGCTGCATGACCGTCTGCGTGCCGCGCGCCAGAAGGAAGCAGCCCTTGAACAAGAAGTGGGGGCAAAGGCCGCGTTTGAAACCGAAATCGCCCGCCAATCGCATTTGCTGGAACAGCAAAGCGTAGAAATGGGCCGCCTGAAAGCTGCGGTCACCGCCTTGCGCAACGAATTGCGCCATCTGCGTGAAGCAAGCCTGCAAGGCAGTGTTGATGTCGACATGATCAACGCCTCGATGGTGGCGGAACTGGAAGCGATGCGCGCCGAACGGGCCGCCGAAGCGGTCGAATTGCGCGAATTGCTGGCGGCCTTGGACCCTTTGGCCTTGGTGCAAGAAGAGGGGGCAGAAAATGCCTGATGTGACCATCTACATCGGCGGCCGCGAGTTTCAGATGGCTTGCCCCGCAGGCGAAGAGCAATCGCTGCTGAATGCCGCCGCCTATCTGGACGCCGAAGCCCAGCCCTTGGTGCAGCATATGGGCCGCTTGCCGGAAACCAAGCTGTTGCTGATGACGGGGCTGATGTTGGCCGACAAGACCGCCGCTGCCGAAGACGAAAACCGCATGTTGCGCGCGCAGATCGCCGATCTTCTGTCGCGGCCCGCGCCGCAGCCTGAACGGATCGAAGTGCCGGTCGTGCCGCCGCAAGTGGCCGAAACCTTGGCCGAAATCGCGGCGCGTGCCGAAGCTTTGGCCCAAAGGGTCGAAGATCAGGCCAAGGCCGCTGCTCAGGACTAAGAGCGTTGTTAGAAACAGAAAAGCCGCGCAGGATGATCTGCGCGGCTTTCTTCGTCTCGAAAGGCTAGACCCGATCAGCCTTGGTTGGCTTCGCGGATCTTGTCGGCCGCTTCCTTGTTGAAAGCGATGCCCGCTTTTTCGAAAACGCCATCCAGCTCGCCCGAGAGGGTCATTTCGGTGACGATATCGCAGCCGCCGATGAATTCGCCTTTGACGTAAAGCTGCGGAATGGTCGGCCATTCCGAGAAGTCCTTGATGCCTTGGCGGATTTCCGCATCGGCCAGCACGTTCACATCGGCAAATTCGACGCCCATATAGTTCAGGACACCGGCCACACGACTAGAGAAGCCGCATTGCGGCATCATCTTGGTGCCCTTCATGAAAAGAACGACATCATTGGATTCGATGGTCTCGCGGATTTGGTCCAGCGCGCTCATGGTGGTATCCTTTGGATTATTCTGGGGCACGGGTGGTCAGTGCCAGCGCGTGCAATTCGCCGTTCGCACCGTCCATCTTGCCCTTCAGCGCCGCATAGACGGCACGTTGTTGCTGCACACGGTTCAGGCCGCGGAAGCTTGCATCCACCACCTCAGCCGCGAAATGCGAGCCATCATTGCCTTGCACCGAGATCTCGGCTTGCGGGAAGCTTTCACGGATAAGGGTTTCGATGTCGCTTGCGGTAATGGCCATGGGGGACTCCTTTGGTCTTTGTCCTAAATCTAGGCGCAGCCCGTGCGGCGCGCAAGCGGGCCGCACGGGAATGTTTTGGTG
>DALYSR010000191.1:0-5510 GCA_031991825.1 Paracoccaceae bacterium | reverse complement strand
TTACCCTCGATCAATTGCCGCGCACTCCCGCCACGGGACAAATCATGCGCGCTAAGATCAAGGAGATCATTCAGGCAAGCCTGCCCTGAAGGACTACCGGTTCGCAAGAAGCCGGAGTTTCGCCTCAACATATCTGGGAGGATAATATGTTGAACAGACGTAGCTTTGTATTTGGTTCAAGTTTAGCTGCAACGGCGGTTGTCACCATACCAAGGGTATTGCGTGCGCAAAGCGCACCGATCCGTATCGGCGTGATCACCACGCTGACCGGTCCAGGCCAAGTTTACGGCAATTATATCAAGGACGGCTGCGAATTGGCGGCCCAATTGATCAATGCCGCGGGCGGCGTGAAGGGCCAGCCAATTGAGTTGGTCGTTCGCGACGACAAGAACAGCCCCGATGGCGCGCTTTCTGCGTTTCGCGAACTGACCGGCGCGGGCATCAAGCTGTTCGCCCAAGGCACCTTTACGGCCAATGTGATGGCCACTTTGCCCCATCTGGCCGAAAATGATGTGACCATGCTGGTGGTGGGAACCTCTTCGCTGGCGATCACCCATGAGGCCTATACGCCCCATATGTTCCGTTTGGGTTATTCCGCACCGATGTGCTTTGGCGCCTATGGCGATCTGATGAGCCAGCGCAATCCCCAGATCGGTAGCTGGACGATTATCCGTTCGGATGTCCAATCGCTGAAGGATATCTCGGATGCCTTTGCCAAGGGGGCGATCAAACGCGCCCAGGCCGAAGGCCGCAGCCTCGATGTGCAAGAGCCGATCCTGGTGCCCTATGGCGCGCCCGATTTCCGCAACCAGATTGCGCGTGTGGCCAGCGCGGGGGGGGATGCTTTGTTCAACTGCCTGCAAGGGGCGGATGGCATCAGCTATTACAACCAATCGCTTAGCTTCGGTTTGGATCAGCGCTTCAAACTGATCTGCGAAAGCGGCGGGGAATTGGCCGTTGCCAAGGCTTTGGGCAAAAACATGCTGCCAAGTCTTTGGGGTTGGACAGGCTGGTATCCCCAAGGCATGAAAGATAATGCCATTTCGGATCAATTGCACCAAGCCTATATCGGCCTGCGCCAAGACGAATATCCCAATTGGTATGTGGGTGTCGCCCATGATTGCATCATGACCTTGGCGAAGGGCGTCGAGGCCACCGGTTCGACCGCCTCGGCGGATCTGGTCCCCGCCATCGAGGCGCTCAGCTATCAAGGCGCGACCGGTACTGTGCATTTCCGCACCCAAGACCACAGCTTCGCCGGAGATCTGACCTATATCCGCTTTGGCAAGGATGACAGTCAGGCCCGAGGCTGGAGCGTGTTTGAAACGGTGCAATTGCCGGGGGCGGACTTCTTGGAACCTGCCACGCCCGGTCAGGCGTTGATCAGCTATTAAGGAGCAGATGGATGTTGCTCTTTACGCTGATCAACTCGCTAACGCTGGGAATGGCGGTCTTTTTGGTGGCGACCGGATTGACCCTGATCTTCGGTATCATGCGGGTGCTGAATTTCGCGCATGGCGCCTTCTTCATGTTCGGGGCCTATCTGACCGCTTCGCTTTTGGCGGGCAATCCGGGCTCGATCTGGAGCTTGATCCTGGCAGCGCTGGTTTCGGGCATGGTGGCAGGGGGACTGGGACTGGTCATCCAACAGCTGATCCTGAAACGGCTGGCGGATGTCGATGAACATTTTTCTCTGATCGCCACCTATGCGCTGATGTTGATGAGCGTAGGAGCTATCAAGACCATCTGGGGCCTTGAGTTCCGGATGGTCAATCCCCCCCCCCCGAATTGCTGGGCGGCGTCATGATCTTTGGCACTTTTGTTCCCAGTTTTTCCTTGTTCATCATCGGCGCGGGCATCTTGATCTTTGTGCTGCTTGAAGTGATGATCTTTCGGGCCTGGTTCGGAAAAATCGCCATTGCCATTGCGCGTGACGGATGGATGACGGGGTTGATGGGGGTGAATGCCGGTTTCGGCATCAATGTCATCGTTGCCCTTGCTTTTGGACTGGCGGGATTGGCGGGCGGTCTTTTGCTGCCCAACCAGACGCTATCGCCGTCGCTGGGCGATACTTTCCTGCTCTTGGCCTTCATCACCATCGTGATCGGCGGCCTTGGCAATATTCGCGGTGCTTTTCTGGCGGCGCTGCTTTTGGCCGTGATCGATGGGCTGAATACCTATTTTCTGCCCGCAATGCCTGGCGTCCTGATCTATGTCGGCATGATCGCCTGTCTGCTGTTCTGGCCGAACGGCATCTTGGGGGAAAGCCGGATATGACTTTGAAAACGTTCAATGGCGGGCTGGCGATTGCACTTTGTGCCGCGATCCTGCTGATGCCCTTCTTGGTCAATGGCGGGCTGCTGTATCTGCTGGGCACCACGCTGATCCTGGCGGTTTACGCCTTGGGGTGGAACCTTCTGTTCAGCTGGGCGGGGCTGGCCTCGTTCGGAGCGGGGGGGCTGTTCGCCATCGGCGCCTATGTCACGGCGGTTGCCTTGAACAGCGGTTGGGGGGCCTATTATCCTTTGGTCCTGATCGCGGCGGGGCTGATTGCCGGGGTGATCGCGGGCGGCATCGCCTTGATCGCCTTGCGCCGAACCTCGGGGATTTTTCTAGCGATCCTGACCCTTTCCTTGGCTGAACTTTTGCGCCACGTCTTGATGAAGGCCCGCCTTTTGGGGGGCGAAGACGGCATCTCGGGCATTATGCGACCGCGGATCGATCTGGGCTTTGTCGCGTTCGATCTAGGTGCGGGACATAGCTTCTATTATTTCATCTGCCTTGTCGGGCTGCTGATTGTCGGGCTGTGCTGGTGGCTGGCGCATGGGCCTTTTGGGCGCGCCATGCTGTCCACACGCCATGATATCGATCGCGCGGGCTTTGTGGGCATTAACGCCTTCGCCGTCCGCGTCGCCACCTTCGCGATCTCGGGGGCGATCTCTGGTTTGGCGGGGGCGCTCTATGCCCCTTGGGCGCAGATCGTGACGCCGGAATTGGCGGGCATGCTGAAATCGACCCAGCCGATCCTCTTTACGCTTCTGGGGGGCATCCATTCCTTCTGGGGGCCGGTGATCGGCGCCTTTAGCTTTATGATCATCGATTACGCCACCCGCACCCTGATTGGCATTCAGGAAATCATTACCGGCGCGATCCTGCTGGCGGTCATCTTGATGTTCCGCTCAGGGATCGCGGGGGGATGGAGCGCGCTCTGCACCCGCCTGATCGCCGCGAGAGGAGAAAAGTGACAATGGCCCTTTTGACGTTGGATGCCATCGAGATGAGTTATGGCCCCATCAAGGTGCTGCACGGCATCGAGGCCCAGATAGACGAAGGCGAGGTTTTTGCCATCATCGGCCCCAACGGCGCAGGAAAAACCACGCTTTTCAAGGCTATGACAGGCGAGGCCTTTGCCACGGCGGGCAAGGTAAGCTTCGAGGGCCGCGATATCACCCGCATGCCGCCCCATATGCGCACAAGGCTGGGACTTGGGCGCACCTTTCAGGTCGCGCGGGTCTTTCTGCCGCTGACTTCGCTGCAAAATGTCATCATCGCGATAGAGGCGCGTCTGCGTGGCCAGGGCCTGCGGGTGGCTCCTTGGTGGCAGATGCGCCCCGCCGCGGCGGTTCTGCTGGAGGCAATGGAGCTTCTGGAGGCCGTCAGTCTGGGGGCCAAAGCCCGCATGAAGGGACATGAATTGTCCCATGGTGACCGCAAACGTCTGGAACTTGCCATGACCTTGGCGGGCCATCCGCGGGTCTTGATGATGGACGAGCCGACCGCGGGGATGTCGGCTGCCGATCGCGAAGAGGTCATTTTGTTGTTGCGCCAGATCAGAAGCCAACGCCTTGCTGCGGGGCAAAGCCCTTTGACGATCATCATGACCGAACATGACATGGCGGTCATCTTCGGACTTGCCTCGCGGATTTTTGTGATGAACCAAGGCCGCCGCATTGCGGTGGGCTCGGTACAAGACATACGCGACAACCCCTTGGTTCGAGAGGTCTATCTGGGCAAGGAAGAGCAAACATTGGAGTCCCCGACATGATCCGCGTGGCGCAAATGAACGCTTGGTATGGAAGCAGCCACATCCTGCACGCCATATCCTTCACCATGCGGCCCGATGAACGCGTGGCGATCGTCGGGCGCAACGGGGCGGGCAAATCGACTATTCTCAAATCCTTGATGAATGCAGGCCCCAAGGTCGAGGGCCATGTAAGTTTCCATGGCAAGGATTTGGGCGATTTGCCCGCCTATCGACGTGCCCGATTGGGCTTGCAACTCGTGCCAGAAGATCGGCGCATTTATCATCATATGACATTGAAGGATAATCTGCGCATGGCACGTCACGCTGTCCCCAAGGGTGTGAAAGCGCGGGACATCGACGAGGTCCTTGCGCGTTTTCCCATGCTATTGCCCTTAGTGGACCGGTTGGGCTTTCAGATGTCGGGCGGCCAGCAGCAAGTTCTGGCTATTGCGCGTGCCTTGATGGCGGCGCCCGAAGTGATCTTGCTGGACGAGCCGACCGAAGGTGTCGCGCCAGCCATCGTCGAGGACATGGTCGCCACCCTGCGCGGGCTGTGCCAAAGCGAGAAAATTGGCTTGCTATTATCCGAACAGAACCTCTGGTTTGCCAAGCAACTGACGGATCGCATAATCGTAGTCGATACCGGACAGATTGTCTTTGACGGAGAGTGGGCTGAATTTTCGGCTCGGCCAGAGCTTAAGAAAAATCACCTTACGATCTGACAGGGCGACAGAAATTTCATCACATTGAGAGAGGGGCATTCATGGCAATGCGCAATCAAACCGCGTTGGTCCTTGGGGCGTCGGGCGATATCGGGGCGCAATGCTGTCTTGAACTTGCGTCATCAGGCTGGGATATCGCCCTAGGCTATCATGAAAACGTTGCAAGAGTTGACACCTTGATGTGCCAGATCCGTGCTTTGGGTCGCAAGGCCTGCGCCTTTCGCACCGATCTGGCCGAGGCGGAAAGCTTGCGCCTTGCTTGTGATGGCGCGAATGCTCAATCCCCTTTGGGCAGTTTGGTTTTTCTGGCCGGACCAACAATTCCGCAGCGCTATATTTCTTGCATTGAAAGCGCCGAAATGGCCTTTCATATCGATCAGGAAGCCATGGGGCTGTTTCGTGCGGTGAAGGCTGCCTTAACGTATCTGCGAGAAACGAAAGGGAATCTCGTCATTGCGCTAAGCTGTGCCCAATTGCGAACGCCCAGTCGAGATGGGCTGTCTTTGATGGCTAAATACGCCATGGAAGGGCTTATGAAGACCGTTGCAAAGGAGGAGGGTCGTTTCGGGATAAGGGCCAATGGTATCGCCATGGGCCTGATCGATGCGGGTGCGCTGAAACGGTTGCAAGCGAGCGGAGACTTGAATCAGCGTTATATCGCCCAAGCCTTGGAGACGATGCCCTTGGGGCGTTTGGGCAAAACCGAAGACAGAGGTGGTCCGGGAATTTGGACCAGTTTGCCGCTCAGCTAAGCTCTAGCATGG
>DALYSR010000190.1:0-5511 GCA_031991825.1 Paracoccaceae bacterium | reverse complement strand
CCAAATGTCGGCCATGTTGAGAGAGAAAGCAGGAAATTCTTGCGGGCGCGGATCGATCGCGTGACCGCCTGAGGGACGACAACTGCCTTTGCCAAAGCAAGGCTACGCGGGCCAATGACACCGTCCGGTACGGATCCGATCGCCTGTTGCAACCACGTGCAACCGCGATAGACGCCGGAATTCACCGCCGCGTCGAAGGCAACCAGATCAAGGCCCACCGGAAGATCGTCACCGCGCACCTGATCCCCATAGTGCTTGCGATAGATGGCAGCCGCTTCTTCGCGCTGAAGAAATTTGACATCCTTTTTGCTGACGCGCTGCCCACGCCAAAGGCTTAGGGTTTCAAGCGTGATCCCCATATTGGTGGCTCCGCCGGGGTCTTGGGATGGTCGACATAGCCCCCCTCAGAGGCAAGCACATGCGCGAGGCATGCCGAAAAATTGGCCTTAGCCATTAGGTCCTCCACATTGAAAAGGCCCCGCACAATGGCGAGGCCTCAAAAAGGTATTGACGTCACGTAATTTCTGATGGAATTAGTGCGACATGTATAACCGCCCCTTGCGCAAGAGGGTAATTTGGATCTTTTTGGCGCGTTTTCGGGTGCTGACATGTATCCGGCCTTTGATGCGGCCATCTCATGCCGCGGGCCACTATGGTGTTCGCAAATCAGGTCCAAATCACAGCCGCGTGCTCGAGTGGCACGTGTTGCACAACTGGTTCTCCTGACCCTGTCTCACGACCGTTTCGCCAAACGTCTCCTTGCCCTCTTTCGCTCCGACTTCTCGCGACCCTGACGGATTACGCCGCCATGGCCGGAGCCTTGTAGACGCCACCGCGGGCCATCAGGGCCCATACGATCCGCGCCATCTTGTTTGCCAGTGCGACCCGCACCAGCATGGTGGGCTTGCGGCCGAGCATTTCACCCAGCCACGTTCCTGGCTTTGCGCCAGCGTGCACATGCCGTTTGATGATCACGCTGTTGGCCCCGATGATGAGCAGCCGCCGCAGCGATCTCTCACCCATCTTCGTTGTCGCTCCAAGCCGTTGTTTGCCGCCCGTTGAGTGTTGTCGGGGCACCAGCCCCAGCCAGGCCGCAAAATCCCGCCCTTTGCGGAAGGTCTCCGCCGCGGGAGCCAGTGTTGCAAAGGCAGTCGCGATCAGCGGACCGATGCCGGGGATCGTCATCAGGCGCTTGGCCAGATCATCTTCCTTGGCACGACGCGCGATCTCACCGTCAAGCTTGGTGATCTCCGCTTCCAAATGGCGGAGCGACAGGATCAAGATCTGTAAGGTAGCGACCGCTTCAGAGGGTAGCCCACAGGCCGGATCTTCGACGATCTTGATTAACTTCGAGACGTTGGATGTGCCTTGCGGCACGACCTCGCCGAATTCCGTGAGATGGCCACGAAAAGCATTGATCAGCTGCGTACGCTGATGCATCAGGACTTCTCTGACCCGAAAGACCATGGCTGAACCCTGGGTCCGTTCGCTCTTCACCTGCACGAAACGCATTGTCGGCCTCTGAGCTGCTTCACAGATCGCCTCGGCATCGGCAGCATCGTTTTTTTGACGCTTCACGAAGGGCTTCACATAAGCCGGCGGGATCATCCGGACCTCATGGCCAGCTTGCCTATCTCACGGCCCCAAAAATGAGCGCCGCCACAGGCTTCCATGGCGACAACACAAGGTGCCAGCGTTGATAAGAAGGCCAGAACCTGATTGCGCCGCAGCTTCTTGCGCAGAACGGCCTTTCCAGACCTATCGGCACCGTGAAGCTGAAACACATTCTTCGCCAGATCCAGGCCGATTGTTGTAATCTCCGACGTGACCGCCTCCCAATATGGATTATGACGATCCCACCATGGCACATCGATGCCGTCGGGGGGCGGTTACACTATCATAGTTAAAGCTCTTTTAATACTTCAGCCTCCTTTGCTTGCATCGGGGGCTAAATTCATAAATTTCTCTATTCCTTACAGATTTGCGTAAGCAGCCAGATCGCCGAAAGGATCGGCACGATGGCAGAGGCCCCCTCAGACGCTGTGGCAATGGCAAGGCCGAGCTGAGGCCAGCACAAGCCGGCCCCCGCGATGCAGTTGGTTAAGGTCTTCAAGGTCGCGGCTCCTTGCGCAGAATTGACCGCACCTGATGAGGTCCAGTTACAATTTTGTTGATTTGGGAAAGAGGCTTTGCTGAAATTATCTCTGATCGGGTGAGTCTGCCGAAAGCGTACGGGGCCACACTCGTACGAGATTATCCTGATCCACCCCGCCTCGTCCCAACAGAGGCGGGGTTTTTGTTAGAGTAGCGGCGCTAACCCAAAGGCAGCGAGCGCGCCGACCACATCATCGCCCACAATGGCGGCAATGGTCTCAGGCGTGGCGACCACGGATACCTCTTCCTGCCAGAGCGCAATCTTGGCTTCGGCGCTGCCCGCCTCCTCCATATCCGCCCCCATGCGGGCTTGGAGAGTGGCGACATGGCATCACTGACAAAGGCAGGCTTCAACCCGGCCCCGAAGCGATGGCATGATCTGCGCCAAGCTGCCCAGCAAGGTGGCGCGTGCCGAAGGAAAAAGCCCATCAGATATCGGCCTCCTTTTCGGCCTCGCTGGTCTGGCAGGCTTCGGCGTCCAGCGCCTGTAAGCGCCGGACGTAACCTTCCCAAAACTGCCGTTTGAATTTTCCCCATCCGTGAGCGGGCGGGCCAATTCCGAGCTTCATTTATTCGGAATTGGCGCGGCTGCGGAACACTGGCCTGATGCCCCTACCTTTGAGCAGGAGGCGCGCGCAGGTGAAGGGACTAAGGGAGATTGTCTTGATCTAGGATTTGAAGAACTAGGGGCTCAGCATAACTGCAATCGCGCGCAAACTTGGCTGCGATCGCAAGGCCGATCAGTCCGCTCCGAACAGATCGCGGGTGAACACCTTATCCAAGACGTCCCGCAGATCGTGGCAGTGGCGGTTGGTGATGATCACGTCAGCCTGCCCCTTGAAAGTCTGAAGATCCCGCTCGACGGTTGAGCCGAAGAAGGTTTCATCCGGCAGGTTCGGCTCGAAAACGACGACCTCGATGCCCTTCGCCTTGATCCGCTTCATGATCCCTTGGATCGAAGACTGACGGAAGTTGTCCGAACCGGCCTTCATGACGAGGCGATAGATGCCAACCGTCTTAGGCTGCTTTGCAAGAATCTGATCCGCAAGGAAGTCCTTACGGGTGCGGTTCGCATCGACGATCGCGGTGATTATGTTCTGCGGCACCTCAGTATAATTCGCGAGGAGCTGGCGAGTGTCCTTGGGCAGACAGTAACCGCCATAGCCGAAGCTGGGGTTGTTGTAATGCTGGCCGATCCGCGGATCGAGGCCGATGCCGGTAATGATCTGGCGGCTGTCCATGCCGCGCAGTAACGCATAGCTATCAAGCTCGTTGAAGAAGGCTACGCGCATGGCGAGATAGGTATTGGCGAAAAGCTTGATCGCCTCAGCCTCGGAAGGGTCGGTGAAGAGGATTTCTACATCCTTCTTCAGCGCGCTTTCGAGCAACAAGTTCGCGAAGGTTTCTGCCCGCGCCGAACGTTCACCAACGATGATGCGGCTGGGGTGGAGGTTGTCGTAAAGCGCTTTGCCCTCACGCAGGAACTCGGGGCTGAAGAGGACCTGATCGGTGCCGAGCTTGTCGCGCACGGATTCAACATAGCCCACCGGGATGGTGGATTTGATGACGATGGTCGCGGTCTGGTTGATCGCGATGACCTTGCTGATCACCGCTTCGACTGACGAGGTGTCGAAGTAATTGTTGACAGGGTCGTAGTTGGTTGGCGTGGCGATGATGACGAAATCAGCATCCTTATAGGCTTCATCCGCATTGATCGTCGCGGAAAGATCGAGCTCGCGATTGGCGAGGAAATCCTCAATCTCCGGATCGGAGATCGGGCTTTTGCTTGCGTTAACCAGTGCCACCCGCTCGGGCGAGATGTCCACGGCAGTGACGGTATGGTGCTGAGACAACAAGACGGCATTCGATAGGCCAACATAGCCTAAGCCTGCGACGGCAATTTTCATGTAAAAGTCTCCGATGCGCTGAAAAGATTGCGCAGGTTCGAGAAGATAAAATGCTGTAAATCTTTAAAAAATTGGCCGAAATTGGCCGATCTAAACTGTTAGTCGAAGCGGGTGCTGGAATCCTTTTCCCAGTCGGCAAGCGCGTGCTGCAAGCCGTTTGGCTTTGCGCGCCCTTGTGCTTCCAGCCAGCCCGGTACCACATCGGTGGAGCGGATCAGCTTGAGTACCCGATCAGGATGCACCCCGAGCCCCAGCGCGGTAAATGGCCGTAGGAGGTTCGCTGCACACAAGACGACAGCTTTCGGAACCATCAACTCCTTAGCGCCCTGGAATGCCTGACGCTTAAGGGACACCACAATCTGTTCGATGGTGTATCGATCAGGATAGGTCCCGTTGAAAAGGATATAAGGCTGGGCGAGTTCGTCGGCATAGAGCAAGGCGTCGATCAGATCTTCGACATAGAAGCAGGCCTTGATCGTATCCTTGCGCCCAGGATAGACGAAGAATCCTTTGCGCAAAAGCTTTGCCATACGGACGAAGTTGCCGCCTTCCTTATGGCCGAAAATCACGGCGGGGCGGCAGATGACCAATCGCCTTGCCGCGTCTTCTTCTTGCCAACTGCGATGGACACCTTCGGCAAGCCATTTTGACCAACCGTAAGCGGATTCCGGTGCAACGGGTGTCGCTTCGGATTTGGTCTCTTCGCTGGGCCCATAGACCGAGATCGAGCTCGTGAAAATGATGCGTTTCACATCGTGTCGACGGGCATAGGCCGTAACCTCGGTCGCCCCGCGAATATTGGTCTCATAATATTCATGAGTGGGATGGCCGGGCGTGGTATGAACGGCAGCCAAGTTGAAGATGACATCGGGCTGATCAGGGATGTCCAAGCCATCTAGATTGCGAAGGTCGTGATTGACGTAAGTGACACCATGTACCTTCATCCGCGGTTGGGCGACATCTACGGAATAAAGGCGGTTTGAACCGGATTTTGCTAATCTTCTAAGAAGATGCGAACCGATGAAACCAGCGCCGCCGAAAACGACGACCGTTTGGTTCGAAATCATGTCTGCTCCAGCAGTCGAAAAAAACTTCTAATAATGAGTGTAGCTGTAGGGCGCATACACGTAAGGTCAAGAAGTTTCTGCACATGGGTCGGCAGGTGTCATTGTGACTCATAAAAGTGATCAAAATCAGATCGTCTAGAGGGCCACAATAGCAGTATGGAAATTGTCCGGGCGGCTTATATTTGGGCTATTATCCAAGACTAAGCCGCACAATGATTAAACGAAGTTGCCCGACACAATTTCAACCGCGCGTGACTGATCGTGCTGGCGCCGCATGTAGGGGGCAGGCGTCGTTCGGCTAGATACGAGAAGACTTGCGCCTCTAACCTCTTTTTGGATACACAAATCTCGCCGGATGACGTAGTTGATATGAATGTCAAATA
>DALYSR010000189.1:0-5570 GCA_031991825.1 Paracoccaceae bacterium | reverse complement strand
TGCGGGGGCCAGCCCCCGCGCCCCCGGAGTATTTCTAAAAGGTGCAAATGATGCGGTTTACCGTGGCGATTGACGGGCCGGCGGCGGCGGGCAAGGGGACCATTGGGCGTGCGGTGGCCGAGCATTTCGGTTTTGCGCATCTGGATACCGGTGCTTTGTATCGCGCGGTTGGTGTCAAGGGTGGGGATCCGATCGCCGCGGCGCGGGGGCTGACGCCTGCGGATATGCAGCGCGGTGACCTGCGCAGTCTGGAAGCGGGGCAGGCGGCGAGCCGTGTGGCGGTCATTCCGGAAGTGCGGGCGGCTTTGTTGGCGTTCCAGCGCGATTTTGCCCGTCGGGAGGGCGGCGCGGTTTTGGATGGCCGCGACATTGGCACCGTGATCGCGCCGGAGGCCGAGGTGAAGTTATATGTCACCGCATCTGCCGAAGTGCGGGCGCATCGGCGCTGGTTGGAAACCGGTGGCGATGCGGCGGAAGTGCTTGCGCAAGTGCGCGAGCGGGATGCGCGTGACATGGGTCGGGCGGATGCGCCCTTGCGGCCTGCCGAGGATGCGGTGGTGATCGATACCTCGGATCTGGCGATTGACGAGGCGGTGGCTGTGGCTTTGGCACTTGTGGAAAAGCGGCTGAAAGACGCCTAAGCGCGGCTTTCTCCCTTGTGGATAAGGCGGGTTTTACTTGCCAAGGCGGGCAAGGGGGGGTATGGGCCTTGCATCCCTTGCCCTGTCAAGCGTGGCGCCCGTCGCCGCGATTCTGGGTATTAAGGGGCTACCAAAGACCGGCGGAGCCAACCGCATGGCCAGTAACTTCGAAAAAGGACCACCTGCATATGTGCGCTAAAGCTACTATGGACGAATTCGAAGCCCTCTTGAAAGAGAGCTTTGAGATTGACACTCCCGAAGAAGGCACCGTTGTCAAAGGTCGCGTGATCGCGATCGAAGCCGGCCAAGCCATCATCGACGTCGGCTACAAAATGGAAGGCCGCGTTGACCTGAAAGAATTCGCTAATCCGGGCGAAGCGCCGTCGATCAACATCGGCGACGAAGTTGAGGTCTATCTGGACCGCGTCGAAAACGCACGCGGCGAAGCAGTTATCTCGCGCGACAAGGCTCGCCGCGAAGAAGCTTGGGACCGTCTGGAAAAAGCATATGCTTCCGAGACCCGCGTCGAAGGCGCGATCTTCGGTCGTGTCAAAGGCGGCTTCACTGTCGATCTGGGCGGCGCTGTTGCGTTCTTGCCGGGTTCGCAAGTCGACGTTCGTCCGGTGCGCGATGCTGGCCCGCTGATGGGTATGAAGCAGCCGTTCCAAATCCTGAAAATGGACCGTCGCCGTGGCAATATCGTGGTGTCGCGTCGTGCGATCCTCGAAGAGTCGCGTGCGGAACAGCGTGCTGAAGTCATCGGCAACCTGACCGAAGGCCAAACCGTTGACGGCGTGGTCAAGAACATCACCGAATACGGTGCCTTCGTTGATCTGGGCGGCGTTGACGGCCTGCTGCACGTCACCGACATGGCATGGCGCCGTGTGAACCACCCGTCGGAGATCCTGGCGATCGGCGAGACCGTTAAGGTCCAGGTCATCAAGATCAACAAAGAAACCCACCGTATCTCGCTGGGCATGAAACAGCTGCAAGACGATCCGTGGGATGCAGTTGAAAAAGCTTACCCGCTGGGTTCGGTCCACAAGGGCCGCGTGACCAACATCACCGATTACGGCGCATTCGTTGAGCTGGAAGCTGGCGTTGAAGGTCTGGTTCACGTTTCGGAAATGTCGTGGACCAAGAAGAACGTGCACCCCGGCAAGATCGTTTCGACCTCGCAAGAAGTCGACGTCATGGTTCTGGAAATCGACTCGGCCAAGCGCCGCGTTTCGCTGGGCCTCAAGCAGACCCAACGCAATCCGTGGGAAGTCTTCGCTGAGACCCACCCGGTTGGCTCGACCATCGAAGGCGAAGTCAAGAACATCACCGAATTCGGTCTGTTCGTTGGCCTGGAAAATGACATCGACGGCATGGTTCACCTGTCCGACCTGTCGTGGGACCAGCGCGGCGAAGAAGCTATCCAGAACTACCGCAAAGGCGATGTCGTCAAAGCAGCAGTTTCGGAAGTTGACGTCGAGAAGGAGCGTATCTCGCTCTCGATCAAAGCTCTGGGCGATGACACCTTCACCGACGCAGTTGACGGCGTGAAGCGTGGCTCGGTGATCTCGGTTGAAGTGACCGCGATCGAAGAGGGCGGCGTTGAAGTCGAATACAACGGCGCCAAGTCGTTCATCCGCCGTTCGGACCTGTCGCGTGACCGCGCTGACCAGCGTCCCGAGCGTTTCAACGTCGGCGACAAGATCGAAGTTCGTGTGACCAACATCGACCCGAAGACCCGTCGTCTGGGCCTGTCGATCAAAGCACGCGAGATCGCTGAAGAAAAAGAAGCAGTTGAACAGTATGGCTCGTCCGATTCGGGCGCGTCGCTGGGCGACATCCTGGGTGCAGCTCTGAAGGGCGGCAACTAAGGTTCTTGGCTTTAGCCAGTGGAAAGGCCCCGCTTTGCGGGGCCTTTTTGCATTCCTGATAGGCTCTTTGCACTAAGGCTCGCTGTTTTCCTTGCCTTTTCATTTTTCAGAAGCAATTGTTATTGCATATAGTCTTTGGACATAGAGCAACGTGGCGACCCAGAGTGGTGCGTCATTGGGGGGATGTAATTCGTATGATCCGTTCGGAATTGATCCAGAAAATTGCCGATGAGAACCCGCATCTCACGCAGCGCCATGTCGAGCGCATTGTGAATACGGTTTTCGATGAAATCATCGAGGCTCTGACCCGCGGTGATCGCGTCGAGCTGCGTGGCTTCGGTGCCTTCTCGGTGAAGGCGCGCGACGCGCGTGTCGGGCGCAACCCGCGCACCGGTGAATCGGTGCAAGTCGATGACAAGAAGGTGCCCTTCTTCAAGACCGGCAAGTTGCTACGTGACCGGTTGAACGGCAAAGCTTGATCCTTCGGGACAGGGAATAGAGCGCGGCCTGATTTGATCGGGCCGCGCTTTTTCTTGCCTTGAACGGATGTTGGGGCGATAACGCTTTGGACAATAGACCGAATTCATCGGTGGGGGCTGGCGATGTTGCGTGCTTTGCGAATCCTTCTTTTGGCGCTTTTGGGCGTGGTCTTGCTGACGGTGGCGATAGCCAACCGCCAATTGGTGCCGATCAAAGCGCTGCCGGATGATCTGGCGGCTTTTGGCGGGGTCAGCTATGCGGTCGAGCTGCCGCTGTTCCTGATCATTTTCGCGGCGATCATCGTGGGCGTTTTCATCGGTTTCGTCTGGGAATGGATGCGTGAACATCGCATCCGTTCCGAGGCATCGACAAAGTCGCGTCAGCTGGCCAAGCTGGAACGCGAATTGGCCGTGATGCGTGACACCAAGCCTGCAAAAGGATCAGATGCCGAATTGCTGGCACTGATCAATCGCCGCAAAGCCTAAGATCGAAGAAAGGCCTGAGTCCATGGCGGATATCCGAGTTAAAATCTGTGGCTTGCGCAGGCTTGCCGATGTCGAAGCCGTGGCGCAGGCAGGGGCTGCCTATGCGGGGCTGGTGTTTTTCCCCAAGAGCCCGCGCCATCTGACTTTGGAACAGGGCAGGGAGCTTGCTTTGGCGGCGCCGGTCGGGCTGGCGAAGGTGGCGCTGACGGTGAATGCGGATAATGATCTGCTGGACGCGATCACCGAAGCCATGCCCTTGGATATGCTGCAGCTTCACGGTCACGAATCCCCCGAACGCGTGGCCGAAGTGCGCGCGCGTTACGGCTTGCCGGTGATCAAGGCGATTGGTGTGGCGGATGAAGGTGATCTGGAGCCGCTGCTGGAATACAGCCTTGTGGCCGATCAGATCCTGATCGATGCCAAGCCCCCGAAGACCGCCGATCTGCCTGGGGGCAATGGGTTGTCCTTTGACTGGCGGCTGGTGGGGCAGCGGCGTTGGTTGAAGCCTTGGATGCTGGCGGGTGGTTTGACGCCGGACAATGTGGCCGAAGCGATCCGTCTGACCAATTGCCGTCAGGTGGATGTGTCCTCGGGTGTCGAATCCGCGCCTGGCGTCAAGGATGCGGTCAAGATCGCGGCATTTGTCGCGGCGACAAGGGCACCGGCCATCCCCAGGTTACGCTAAGGCCCTTCCCTCGGCGCGGGCAAACCGTTAGACCCTTCTTCCAAGCGAATACGGGAGTGCGGTGATGGCCAAGGACGGAAAAAACAGCTTCATGACGGGTCCGGACGAGCAGGGCCGGTTCGGCATCTTCGGTGGGCGGTTCGTGTCGGAGACGCTGATGCCGCTGATCCTTGAACTGGAAGCCTGCTACGAACATGCCAAGACCGACCCGACCTTCTGGGCCGAGATGGAATATCTGTGGAAATATTACGTCGGCCGCCCCAGCCCGTTGTATTACGCATCGCGCCTGACCGAACATTTGGGCGGCGCGAAGGTCTATCTGAAGCGCGAAGAGCTGAACCATACCGGCAGCCACAAGATCAACAATGTCTTGGGCCAGATCCTTCTGGCGCGCCGCATGGGCAAAACCCGCATCATCGCCGAAACCGGCGCAGGCCAGCACGGCGTGGCCACTGCGACGGTTTGTGCGAAATTCGGCTTGAAATGCGTGGTCTATATGGGCGCGCATGACGTTGAACGTCAGGCCCCTAACGTGTTCCGCATGCGTCTGCTGGGCGCCGAAGTCGTGCCGGTCACTTCCGGTCGTGGCACCTTGAAAGACGCGATGAACGACGCCTTGCGCGATTGGGTGACCAATGTGCGCGATACATTCTATTGCATCGGTACGGTCGCAGGGCCGCATCCCTATCCGGGGATGGTGCGTGATTTCCAGTCGATCATCGGCAAGGAAACCCGCTGGCAGCTGGAAGAACAAGAAGGCGAGGGCCGTCTGCCCGATACCGTGATCGCGGCTATCGGCGGCGGATCGAACGCAATGGGCCTGTTCCATCCCTTCTTGGACGACCCTTCGGTGAAAATCATCGGCGTTGAAGCAGGCGGCAAGGGCGTTGATGAACGGATGCAGCATTGCGCATCGCTGACCGGTGGTCGCCCGGGCGTGTTGCACGGCAACCGCACCTATCTGCTGCAGGACGAAGACGGCCAGATTCTTGAAGGCTTCTCGATTTCGGCGGGTCTGGATTATCCGGGCATCGGGCCGGAACATGCGTGGCTGCATGACATCGGTCGCGCGGAATATGTATCCGTCACCGATCAAGAGGCGTTGGATGCCTTCCAACTGCTTTGCGCGACCGAAGGTATCATTCCGGCTTTGGAATCGAGCCATGCCTTGGCCCATGTCACCAAATACGCGCCGAGCCTGCCGAAGGACCATATCATCGTGGTCAACCTGTCGGGTCGCGGCGACAAGGATATCTTCGCGGTCGCCAAACATCTGGGCACCGAAATCAAGAACGGCTGATCCGCCGGATCCCCAAACGAAACCCGCGAGGCGACTCGCGGGTTTTTGATGTCAGAACAGGTTGGGCGGCCCTTTGCTATCGCGATCGGCGACCTCCATTTCCAACCCCCG
>DALYSR010000188.1:0-5594 GCA_031991825.1 Paracoccaceae bacterium | reverse complement strand
GCCTTTGGGCAACCAAAGGCGGCGGCGGCTTCTTAGGCGGGGCCATGAAGCTCTAGGGCTTCTCGAACGGCACCAACTTCGCCCCCGGTGGCCTAGCCCGCGTGAACGAGCGCGGCGGCGAGATCATGAACCTGCCGCGCGGCACCCAAGTGATCCCGAACGACATCTCCAAACGCATGGCCGACAATGCCAGCAAGGGCGGCGGCGGCAACGGCGGTGCCGAGATTATCGTGCGCAGTGATCCCGGCGTGATCGTCGAGGTCGCGCGCGGCGTGGTGCGCCAGGAGCGCGGCAGCATCGCCCGCGACGGCGCAAGACTGGCGGCGCAATCGAGCCAAAAGACCAAATCCGCTTTCGGAGTAAGATGATGCCGATTGATGTTTATGCATGGCCCCCCGTCTTGGCGCGGGGGCGGTCGTGGCGTGTCCATGAGCCTGTGGCGGTCACCCGTTCGGCGCTGAGCGGCAGGGAGGTGATCCAGTCCTCGCAGCGCGCGCGGCGGCTGGTGACGCTAGAGGTGTCGGGCCTTACCGCCCATCGACGGGCGGGCGGCTATATGGAGATGCTCGGGCGGCTGTTGCAGGGCGGCGCGCATGCGGTGCGGCTCACGAGCTGGTCGCCCAATTGGCATTTGGACGCCATCCCGCGCGCGGGCCACGACTGGCTGTCGCTGAGTCCGACGGCCTCTGCCACCACATCGGCGGGCTTTGCTGCGTGGCGGATCGAGGGGCTGCTGCCCTATTATCCGCTGATCAAGGTCGGCGAGCGCTTCACGGTTGGATCAGCGGTCTATCAGGCGGTGAACGAAGTGGTGGCCAGTGCGGACGGCGTGGCTATCGCGCGGGTGCTAACCCCGACCGTTGGCAGCGGCCCCGTGACGCTCGGCGCGCAGGAAAGCGCGGTGTTCCGGCCCGATAGTATCCCCGATGCGCCGCAGAGCGTGGGGCAGGACTTTGTCTTCAACTGGTCCTTCCGCGAGGTATTTGCCGATGAAGTCGGCGGGTTTACGGAGCGCAATCCATGGATCGTATGAGCCGCGGCTGTTCACCGGCCTTTCTCGCCGCTCTGGCCCGCCCCGTGCTGCATCCGGTGGTGCTGGCCCATCTCGATTGGCCCGATGATCCCGTCCATGCCCATAGCGGCGTGGGCGATATCCAATGGGCGGGGCAGACATGGATCGGCGTCGGAGAATTCGGCACGCTCAGCGCCGAGGGCGAGGGCATGTCGGGGGTGCCGGTGGATTTCTCGGTGGGGGTTGCGGCCCCTTTGCCGGAGATCGGCAGCTATGCCGGTGCCAATATCCGGCGCAGATCGGGCAGGCTCTATCTGGGCCTGACCACCGAAGCGGGCAGCGGCGCATTGATCGACGCGGTGGAGATCGTCAGCGGCACCATGGACGGGTTGAACCTTGGTATCACCAGCGCGCCCGAGCGGCTCAGCTATGACCTGACGGTCGGCTTCACCACCGGCCCCAGCATGCGCGCGGAAGTCTCGGCGCATCACAGTCACGAGGATCAAAGCCGCAAATATCCGGGCGATACAGCGGGCAAAAAACTGATCCAAGCCCAGACCCGCGCCGAGAAGACCCGATGGCCGGAATAACCCCCGCACAGGTCTTCGCGGCGGTCGATCAGGTGATGTCGCGCCCGTTCCACTGGGGGCAGTCAGACTGCTGCCTCGCCGTCTGGGACGTGTTTGCGCGGCTGCATGGGGCGGATGCTCTCATGGGAATGGAGCGGCCCCACTACGCAGGCAAGCGCGCTGCGGCTCGCCTGCTACGCGCGCGGGGCGGGTTGGAGGGGCTGCTCCACCATTACGCCGCCACGGCGGGTCTGCGCGCGGGCCATGCCTCGGGCGGCATCGCGATCAGCCGTGATCGCAAAACCTTATTGATCTGCATTCAGCCCGATCTTTGGGCGGGCAAAACAGCAACCGGCTTCGCGCTTATGCGGCAGGCGGCACAGGGCTTCCATCATGCGCAAACTTCTTCTTCTGACCACCGCCCTGATCGGGTTTACGCTGCCGAGTGACGCGCAAGCGGGGCCGGTGGTGGCCGGTGCCGCCTTTCTGATCGGTGGCGCAGGCTTTGGCGCGGTCACCTCAATCTTCGGCATGGCGGCGGGCACCTTGGGTTTCACTGTCGCCATGGCGGGGCTGAAACTGGCCGGTGGCATCCTCCTCAATACCATTGCGGCCAAGTTGATGGGCGGGGCCAAGGCCCCGCGCCAAGAGACCCAGCGCGCTGAACTCTCGCAACCAAGCTCGCTGCCGCCCTATCGCTTCGCCTATGGCACCTGTTTGACCCAAGGCACACCAGTCGACTGGGTGGCCAAAGGCGATATCCTCTGGGTCTGCTATCTGTTGAACTCGCGGCCTTCGGCGCTGACCTCGCATAGGCTTTGGCTGGATAAGCGCGAAGCCGAGAGCTACGGCACCCCGTTTGATCTGGCGGGGGAAGGGGCCACGGTCAGCAATGACATATTTGGCGATCACGCCAGCTATTGGATCGGGCGCGGCGATCAGACCGCCTGCCCCGCCGCAGTGGTATCGGGATCAGAGGGGCATTTCGCCAGCACTGATGCATGGCGCGGCTGCACCGTCCTTTGGGCACGATTCCGCTCGGGCTCTAACGATAAATTCCACGAGCGCTGGCCCGCCAAGCCGCCGAACCTCACCATTGAGGGCGATTGGTCGCTGGTGCTCGATCCCCGCAGCGGCACCCTATCGGCCAGCAGCAATCAAGCGCTGATCGTGCTGGACGCGCTGCGCAACAACCCCTTGAAGCCCTATGCCGAGGATTATCTGCATCTGGAAAGCTTTGCTTGGGGGGCGGATGTGGCAGGCCAGCCGGTCGCGGTCAAATCTGGGGGCACCATCCCGCGCTATTGCTGTGACGGGGTGCTGGTCTGGTCTGAGGGCGCAGAGATCGAAGATCAGTTGGCGGGGCTGCTCAATGCGGGGGCGTCGCGCTTCGTGCGGGTCGGCGGGCGGTTGGCGTTTTTGCCCGCCTGCCCGCAGCCAGCGATTCACACCATCACCGATGTCAGCGACGGCCAACCGATCCAGATGACCCGTTGGCGCGCCTCCGATCAGGTCTATACCGAGGGGGCCGCGACCTATACCGCCGCTGATCGCCATTACGAGGCGGCAGAGGCGGCGATCTGGATCGCCTCTGGGGCAGCGGATCACGACGGCGGGCTGGCGCATCGGCTGCAATTGGATCTGGATTTTGTCACCGACGCGCGCCAAGCGCAGCGAGTGGCCAAGATCGCGGTGCTGCGCGCGCGCCAGCAGCGCGGGATCAGCGCCGAACTGATGCCCACCGCCTTCGATCTGGTGCCCGGCTCTTGGGCGCGCGTCGATCTGCCCGCACCCTATGATGCATGGAACGGCACTTACGAGGTCGAGGGGATCGAACCGGTGGCGGGGGTCAATGACCAGGATGCGATCACCATCCGTCTGCCCGCCACCCTGCGCGAGGTCTCGGGCGATATTTACGCGTGGGATGCGGCAAGCGAGGAAGGTGATGTAGTCCCCGCGCCGCCCGTCACGCCGCCCGCGTCAGTGCAACCGCCCTCCGCGGTTACCCTGATATCGGGCAGCGATGCGGCGCTGCACTCGGCAGGCACGGTCACACCGCGCATCCAGATCGACTGGACGGCATCCGTCTCGGCCTCCGCTCTCGGCTATGAGCTACAATATCGCATCGGCACCGGTGCTTGGGTCGATCTTGGTGCCACCGGCCTTGAGGCGCGGCGCATCTGGATTGCGCCGGTGCAGGTGGGCAGCGCCTATAGCGTTCGTATCCGCACCGCCGGCCTTTACGGGCGCTCGGACTGGCTCACCAGCGCCGAGATCACCGCCGCAGGGCCGTCCGGCACTCTGGCCACCCCCGTTATCCTCTCGGCCACGGGGGGCGCCCGCAAGGTCGATCTGAGTCTGCGCCAAGGCGCGGACAGTGCCGCCACCAGCATCGAGCTGTGGCGCGGCACCTCCAACGCGGTCAGTGCGGCCACCCTGATCGCCTCAATCGCGGCGGGGGCTTCGGTGAGTATTGCCCATTCAGATACCGGCCTTTCTGCCGGTGAGCACTTCTACTTCGCCCGCGCCCGCAACGGCTATGGCGCGGCATCCCCCTTCACAGCGGCAATGGCCGCAACTGTCAGCTAATTCTAGGAGGCCATCATGGCTGTTTTGCGCACCCGCGTTGTCGGGCCTGTGGTCTTGCCCGATGGCGCGCTCGCCCCCAGCGGCGGCAAGCTGGTGTTCACCCTCAGCAACTGGGACCGCCAGAACGCGGCGGTGGTGATGCATGGCGCGGTGGATGCGCCGATCCTCAACGGCGGCATCGACGTGCAGCTGTTCCGCACCCAGTCAGGCGAACGGGGCACCACCTATGACGTGGTCTATGTTTATTTCAACAGCGCGCGCCGCGCCAATGAGAGCCTGCGCCTTGGCACCATCTCTCTGACCGGCGCGGGACCGGTCAACCTGTCGGAACTTCTAACCCTGCCTGCGCCTCTGCCCAATGTGCCCGATGCGCTGGCGCAGGCTTTGGGGGCTGCGGCTTCCGCCAAGGCGGATGCGGCCAAGACCGCCGAGGACCGCGTAGCTGTGGGCGGCATGCTGGAAAGCACGCAGGCCGCTGCCCTGCGGGCGCAGGGCGAAGCGGACCGCGCGGCAGGCGAAGCGGATCGCGCGGCGGGAGAGGCCGACCGTGCAACGGGAGAGGCGGATCGTGCCGCTGCCCATCTTGCCTCTCTCGCCCATAGCCCCGAGATCGTGCAGAAGTTCATGATGGAGCCGGTGTTCGGCTCGACTGCGGCGGGCGATCCGGCAGAGATTTACCTCGGTGCCGGTTTTGCCGCCCAGGCCGTGGCCTATGCCAAGATCGCAGGGGTGGAATATGTCTTCATCACCCAGCGCTTTGTGGGCGACAACAATCAGGCCAATGAGCGCTGCCGCATCGTGCAGTTTGCGCTCAAAGACGATGGCTCTGCAGGCGCGGCGGTCGCCGTCTCGCAGGAATTGAACCTCGGCCATGGCGGCAATCTCTCGGCCTTGGTCGATGGCAGCACTGTCACCCTGATCGGCTATATGCCGGTTGATCCGGATCATGTCGGCACCGACAGCGGCAAGGGCATCTCGATCATCACATGGCGCGGGGCCGCGACCCGCCAAGCGGATGTGCGCGCGCTGCGATTGTTCGGCTGGGAGGGGTCGGGGGAGGCGCGCAGCCAATATTACGGCGCGCATCCGACCCTCTCCACCGATGGCAAGCATCTGGCGCTGCTGGTGAACCGCAAACCGCTGTCCGGCCCCTTCAACCCCACCGCGCATCTCTCGGTGATGGTGTTCGATCTGGCGCAGGTGCTGGCCAGCTCGAACGGGCTGTCGCTGACGCCGCTGCATCTCTTCGAGGTCTCCGCCCCAGGCGGGGCCGAGATGCATGTCTATCAGGGCATCGCGATGAACCGGACCTCTATCGCGGTGCTGTTCGGCTTCGGCTCGGCTTTGTGTCAGAATGCCATCAAGCTCTACGACTTTGAGGGCCACGAGTTGCGCGATCTGAGGCCGACGCTGGAGGCTGGTCG
>DALYSR010000187.1:0-5630 GCA_031991825.1 Paracoccaceae bacterium | reverse complement strand
CGGAAGATTTCAGCTATATGCTGGAGGCGCGCCCTGGCGCCTATCTGTTCCTTGGCATCGGTGAAAACCAAGGCTGGCATCACGCGGGCTATAATTTCAACGACGAAGCCAGCCCCTATGGTGCCAGCTTCTTCGCGCGTCTGGTGGAAACCGCCCAGCCTTTGACCAAGGGCTGACTTTGACCAAGGGCTGATCTGCTTGACAAAGTCCGGATGGCTGCCAATTTAGCCGCCATCCGGATCCGGCGCGTCTTTGAAGACCCGAATGACGACCGCATGACATGAGCGATTATCCCCATGGCATTAGAAGACGCAAAAACCGACATCGATGGCGCATTCACCCGCAAGGGCCTGCGCGGTCTGGCTTATGAAAACGCTTTCGCAGGCGCGACAAGCTTCTTGCGGCGCAAATATACCAAGGACCTGACGGGCGTCGATCTGGCGATCACCGGCGTGCCTTTCGACCAAGCGGTGACCCACCGCACTGGCCCGCGCTTCGGGCCGCGGGCGATCCGCGAGGCATCAAGCCTGCAGCCCTTTGATCCGCCCTATGGCTGGCCGACATCGCCCTTGGAAGAGATGAATATCATCGATTACGGCGATGTGGCCTTCGATTACGCCCATACGCCCAGCTTTCCCGGCCGTGTGACCGATCATATCCGCACGATCCTGCAAGCGGGTGCGGGCACGATCACTTTGGGCGGCGATCACTTCATCACGCTGCCGATCCTGCGGGCTTATGCCGAAAAATACGGGCCGATGGCGGTGATCCATTTCGATGCCCATTCCGACCTTTGGGCGGATGACGATATGGAGCGGATCGATCACGGCACCTTCTTCTACAAGGCCGTCAAGCAAGGTCTGATCGACCCCAAGGCGAGCGTTCAGATCGGTATTCGCACCAGCTGCGACGATTATCTGGGTGTCGAATATATCGATGCGCGCACGGTGCATGAAAAGGGCGTGGGCTTTGCGGTGGCGCGGGCCAAGGAAATCGTTGGCGACCGCCCGACCTATGTGACCTTCGACATCGATTGCCTTGATCCGTCGGCGGCACCGGGGACAGGGACTCCGGTCTGGGGTGGCTTGCATTCATGGCAGGCGGCGGCGGCTTTGCGCGATCTGGCGGGGATCAATATGGTGGGCGGCGATGTGGTCGAAGTCTCGCCGCCGTTTGATCATGGCAATATCACGGCTGTCGCAGCTGCGCATGTGGCCCATGAATTGATCTGTTTGTTCCACTGGGCACGCAATAAACGATAAGCATTTTCCAAGTTAGCGTAAACACAAGCTTTTCGGCTGATTTGGGTGAAATAGCGCTTGGCAGGCGGGGTGCAATCTGCGACCAATTCCCCGTTCTCAGGGCGGGGTGAAAGTCCCCACCGGCGGTTACAGTCCGCGAGCGCTTTGCCCTTGATTGCTAAGGGCTTAGGTCAGCAGATCAGGTGTAATTCCTGAACCGACGGTGAAAGTCCGGATGCAGGAGAACATGCGCCATCACTCCGTTTTCGGGGCAGTGGCGCATGTGATCGCCTTGGGTGACGTGTCAATCGCAGGAGATCTTTTATGGCACACACCCGTTACGCTTTTATCAAGGCCAATTGGCATAGCGATGTCGTCGATCAAGCGCTGAAAGGCTTCCAAGAGCTGATCCCCGCCGATCAGATCGATGTTTTCGATGTGCCCGGCGCGTTCGAAATGCCGCTGCTGGCCAAGAAGCTGGCGCAATCCGGAAAGTATAGCGCGATCGCAGCCGCCGCTTTGGTGGTGGATGGCGGCATCTATCGTCATGATTTCGTGGCACAAGCCGTTGTCTCGGGCCTGTTGCAAGCGGGCATGGACACCGGCGTTCCGGTCTTGTCGGTGTCTTTGACCCCGCATCATTTCCAGGAAGGCGATTACCATAAGGCGATCTTCTTCGACCATTTCGTCAAGAAAGGCCGCGAGGCGGCTCAAGCCGCTTTGTCGATCACCAAGACCCACGCAGCCCTGTGATCTGACCGCGCAAGGGGCAGGCGCATCATGCCGCCCCTTGACCGCTGCGCGCATTCGCGCCAAACCCTTGTCCCATGGTTCCATTGGATAAACTCGCCCAGATCCTGCAGCGTTTCGAGTTTCTCGAAGCGAAGCTGAATGCTGGTGCCAGCCCCGCCGAAATTGCGGCTCTTAGCCGTGAATATTCCGAATTGAAGCCGGTGACCGATCAGATCACCGCCTATCAGACGGCATTGTCCGATCTGACTGAGGCCGAAGGCTGGCTTGCCGATCCGGAAATGAAGGCCTTGGCGGAGGAAGAAATTCCCCGTCTGAAGGCGGAAATTCCCGAACGTGAACAAGCGCTTCGTGTAGCGCTTCTGCCCAAGGATGCGGCAGATGCGCGTCCGGCGATCCTTGAAATTCGCCCCGGCACCGGCGGCGATGAGGCATCGCTTTTCGCGGGTGATCTGTTGCGGATGTATCAGCGCTTTGCCGAAAACAAGGGCTGGCGGTTCAATATCTTGGAACAGCAATTGTCCGATCTGGGCGGCATCAAATCGGTGACGGCCCATGTGCAGGGCGAGGGCGTCTTTGCCCAGCTGAAATTCGAAAGCGGCGTCCACCGCGTGCAGCGGGTGCCCGAAACCGAAGCGGGCGGGCGCATTCATACCTCCGCCGCGACGGTCGCGGTGCTGCCCGAGGCCGAAGAGGTCGATATCGACATTCCGGCATCCGATATCCGCATTGATACCATGCGCGCCTCCGGCGCGGGCGGGCAGCATGTCAATACCACCGACTCGGCGGTGCGGATCACCCATATTCCGACCGGTATCATCGTGACATCCTCGGAAAAAAGCCAACACCAGAACCGCGCCATCGCGATGCAGGTGCTGCGGGCGCGTCTGTTCGAAGCCGAACGGGACCGGATCGCCAATGAGCGTTCGGCGGATCGCAAGGCGCAGGTGGGATCGGGCGATCGTTCCGAACGCATCCGCACCTATAACTTCCCGCAAGGGCGGATGACCGATCACCGGATCAATCTGACGCTCTATTCGCTGAACCAGATCCTGCAAGGCGATCTGAGCGCCATTGTTGAAGCGTTGCAAGCCGCCGATCAAGCCGAACGTTTGGCCGAGGCGGGGATGTGATGGCAAGCCTGACCCAAGCCTTGGTCCCTGCGGTGGCGCGTCTGCGCGCGGCAGGGGTGGAAGATGCGCCGCGTGACGCGCGGCTGTTGCTGGCCCATGCGGCGGGCATCGCGCCGGATCGTCTGACGCTGCATCTGCAGGATGCCTTGGCCGATGACGCCGCAGCCGCCTATGAGGCGCTGATCGCACGGCGGTGTGCGCGCGAGCCGGTATCCCATCTGACCGGACAGCGGCTTTTCTGGGGGCGCAGCTTCAAGGTCAGCCGCGATGTGCTTGATCCCAGGCCGGAAACCGAAATCCTGATTGTTGAGGCTTTGAAAGGCCCCTTCGCCCGTGTGCTGGATCTTGGCACCGGATCGGGGGCGATCTTGCTGACGCTTTTGGCCGAACGCCCATTGGCCAGCGGCATGGCGAGCGATCTGTCGCCGGCCGCTTTGGCCGTGGCGCAGTCCAATGCCGTGGCCTTGGGAGTGGATGGCCGCGCGCGCTTTGTCGAAGGATCATGGTTCGCGCCGGTTGACGGGGTATTCGATCTGATCGTCTCGAATCCGCCCTATATCGCCGCCGATGAAATGGCGGGGCTCTCGCCGGACGTGTTGCTGCACGAGCCGCATATGGCCCTGTCGCCGGGGGGGGACGGCTTGCAACCCTACCGCGATATCGCGGCAGGGGCCTTGGCGCATCTGGCCCCCAAAGGTCGCCTGCTGGTTGAAATCGGCCCGACCCAAGGCGCTGCGGTTGCAGAGTTTTTTGCCAAAGCAGGGCTGGTCGATCTGCGCGTCATCCCTGATTTCGACGGTCGAGATCGGGTGGTGGCCGCAGCAAGGGCGTGATTCCCGCGCAGCCCTCGCGGCGAGGTGGCATATTGCGCGCAAATCCGCTTCTTTCGCGACGATTTGGTGGATTTTAAGCAGATTTCACTTGTGTGCGGCGTGTAGGCGTGATTACTCAGCAACAGGCGCTCGGTTGGCGCGGCGGGCATGCAGCCCCCGCCTCTGAATGTCGCTGTAACCCGACCTTATCTGACACGTTCCACACGGCATGACCGGTGAAGGGACCACGACTTTAGGTATCGGTCGGACTTCTGGATCAAAGGACAAGATGCGCTCTTCCAAGTCCCGCTCGCGTTCCAAGCAGAACCGCCCGCGTTCGCTTGGCAATATCATCAACCGGGTCTTCGATAGCTCGGGCCCCGAGGGTAAGGTCCGCGGCACGCCGCAGCAGATCATTGAGAAGTATCAACTTCTCGCCCGCGATGCGCAATTGTCGAACGACCGCGTTGCCGCCGAGAACTTCCTGCAACACGCAGAACATTACACCCGCTTGCTGAGCGAAGCGCAGCGCGAGATGGCCGCCGAACAAGAGGCGCGCCAGCAGCAATTCCAGCAAAGCGCGCCGCAGTCCGGCTATAACCGCGATCAAAACCGCGACAACCGCAATTGGCGTGACGACCGCGCCGATCTGGGGTCCGGCGAGCAGCCCGATCTGGCCGAAGTGATCGATAGCCGTGGCGAAGAAAGCGGTCTGGTGGAAACGCCGGAATTGGCGCGCCGCGAAGATGCGCCGCGTCAGGACTACCGCGCGGAACGTTCGAATGATCGTCAGGGTGAGCGTTCGAACGACCGCCGCAATGATCGCGGTGATCGTAACGATAACCGCAATGAGAACCGTCGTAATGATCGTTCGGATGAGCGCCAGAACGAGCGTCGCAATGATCGCAATGATCGCGGCGACAACCGTTCGGACAATCGCCGCGATGAGCGCAACGATCAGCGTCGTGACGAGCGCAAAGAACGCGGCCCCCGTCCGCCCCGTGCGGAACGGACTTATGACGAAAAGCCCGCGCAAGCGGTGGCTGTCGTTGAGACCGTCACTGTTGAGCCGGTGAAGGTCGAACTGGCTCAGCCAGCGCCGGTCAAGGTCGAAGCGCCCAAACCGGTTGCGGTTGAGGCGGCGGTTGAAGCAGTTCAGCCGGCGGCAAAACCGGCACGCGCACCGCGTCAGGCGGCTGCGGCGGCTCCGGCTGCGGCAGAAGGCGAAGAGCCCAAGCCCAAGGCAAAGCGTACCCGCAAGCCGAAGGTCGAAGGCGAGGTTGCCGCTCTGCAAGATCCGCGCGACATCTGATACGCGCGCATCCCAATAAGATGACTGCGCCGCTCCTGAAAGGGGGCGGCGTTTTGCTTTGGGGGCCTTGGACCTGTCACGAATTCGTGCCATTCCCAATGCTCGTTTAGGCCGCCTTGCGTTCGAAGGCCAAGGGGCTTTTTCCTCCCGATGCGGCGTGGCGACGGCGTGGGTTATAGCAGCCGTTAATGTATTGGAAGATGGCGGTTTCGGTCTGCCCGCGGGTCTCCCAATTGTGTCGCCAGATCACCTCGGCCTTGATTGTCCTGAAAAAGGTCTCGACGGCGGCGATGTCATAGCGGTTGCCCTTGCCGCTCGTCGACACCTTGACCCCATGGTCGCGCAGGGGCTTCTGACAGTCATGCGAATAGTATTGGCTGCC